>NZ_BAAAIJ010000032.1:269575-304783 GCF_039526005.1 Arthrobacter flavus
GTACTTCTGCTGGTTCCATCCCTTGCCCGAGCTGTCCGAACAGGCTCTTGAATGCGCCGTCGGTGGCGTTCCAGGCGGGGTTGGAGGTCGGGTAGAACACTGCACTTGGCAGCATGTCGAGGAACGGCGCCAGGGTTTCGTCGCCGGACATCTGTTCGGCACCGGAAACGGTGGTCGGCAGGAATCCTTCGGCACTGACCCATTCGACGTAGTTGTCCTCAGCGAAGAAGAAGTCCATGAACGTGGTGACTGCCTCGGCCTTGTCGCCGTCATTCTTGAACGACATGAGCCGGTCGGCAACACCGAGTGTGGCGGGCTCGCCCGACGCCGTCGGAATATTCGCCAGACCGTAGTTCAGCTCAGGGTTCTCGGCCTCGATTTGTCCGACGGTCTGGGGCAGACCGTAGACCATACCGATCTGGCCCTGAATGAACACGTTGATCATCGGGGTGCGTTGGGTGGCTCCCGGATCGGATTGGGTCAGGCCGTCGTCAATCATGCGCTTCATGAACTCGGCCGCTTCAAGGTTCTCAGGCGTGTCAACGGTGATTTCGGATTCGTCGCCGAATCCGCCGCCGTTGCCCGCCATCCAGATCAGCGCCTCGCCCTGGGCTTCTTCAGAGCCCAGGGGCATGCCGTAACCGGGGGTGCCGGTTTCGGTGATGGCTTCCGCCGCGTCGTAGAGCTCATCCCAGGTGGTCGGTGCTCCGTCAACGCCGGCTTCTTCGAACAGATCCTCGTTGTAGAACAGGGCGCGGGCCGAGGCCAGGAGTGGCAGGGCATACTGGGTGCCGTCGACCTGCTCGTTGGCCGCGAAGGACTCCTGGAAGTCTTCGAGGGTCTCGGGGGACGCGATTTCTTCCGCTGTATACAGCAGGCCCTCGGTAGCGAAGGCTGAGAAGGCGCCGCCGTTGTAGATGTCGGGTGCTTCACCGGCCTGGATCTGGGTGTTCAGCACCGACTCGAGATTCTCCCACGATTCGACCTGAAGGTTGACCGAGATGTCCTCGTTGGCGGCCTCGAAATCCTCGATGACGCCTTCCCAGAGGGCCCGGCTGTTATCGGAATAGCTGGGGACCAGCAGGTCCAGCGAAGTGCTGCCTTCTGCGTCTTGACCGGAATCCTCACCGCCAAAGCCGCAAGAGGTGAGCAAGAGACCGGCAGCCGCAACGCTCGCGACAACTCCGGTACGGATGGATTTCTTCATGGTTTCCTCGTTTTTCCAAAGGTGGTGCAGCTGCTCCAGCTGTCACAGGAATACTTGCAACAAGTTGACGGTATTGCGCTCAGAATGAGCATTACTGTTCATCCATTGTGGAACGATACTCGCGTGATCCACGTCTCACGTCAAGCTGACGCGAACATTGAAATCTGAGCGTTACATGACGCGAACTGCCCAAATTGTCCCCGGGATGGTTAGATTGGTACTGATTGCTTTACCTCTTGAAACGTCATACCTAATCACTCGCGGACTTAGCCGCGGCCACCGTGAAGGAGCGCCACATGTCCCATCCCACCGCCGAGGCACCCGGCGCCACGGCCCTCACCGGCACCCACATGGACCGCGAGCTTCATTCCCAGCCAGCGGTCTGGCGACAGGCGATCGATCAGGCCAGGGCCGAGGATCTGCTCCCGAAAGACGGCGAACGCGTGGCCGTGGTCGGCTGCGGCACGTCCTGGTTCATGGCGCAAAGTTATGCAGCTGCGCGCGAGGCAGCCGGACAAGGACTGACCGATGCGTTCGCGGCCTCCGAAGCAGCAGTGGTGGCCGGCCGCGGCTACGACGCGGTGGTTGCCATCTCCCGCTCGGGTACCACCACCGAGGTGCTGGAGCTGATGAGGTCGTTGAAGGGCTCCCTGCGGATGATCGCAGTGATCGGCGACGTCGAATCACCCGCCGTCGGGCTCGCCGACGACGTCGTGGCCCTGCCTTACGCCGACGAGCAGTCGGTGGTGCAGACCCGGTTCGCCACGGCAGCGCTCGTCTATCTGCTCACCTCTGTGGGGGTCGACCTGGAGCCGGCGTTGGCCGACGCCGAGGCGGCCCTGGCGGACGAGATCAGTCCCGGGCTGCTCGACGCCGAACAGTTCACCTTCCTCGGCACGACCTGGACGGTGGGCCTTGCCCACGAGGCAGGACTGAAAATGCGCGAAGGCGTCCAGGGTTGGACCGAGTCCTACCCGGCCATGGAATACCGTCACGGCCCCATCTCGATCGCCGCACCCGGGCGGGTCGTGTGGCTCTTCGGTGAGGACATCCCGGGCCTGGCCGACGACGTCGCTCCCACCGGCGCCGAGTATGTTCATACCGGACGCCACCCCTTGGCCGATCTCGCCCTGATCCACAAAATCACCCTGGAGCGGGCGAGGGCACGCGGCCTGGATCCCGACGTACCGCGCAACCTGACCCGCTCGGTCATTCTCGACCCCGCAACCACCCACGATTCGTAGTCCCGCCGTGACCACCATCGACCCACCGCCAACCTCACTGCCGACCCCGGAGCCAGCCACCGGTACCGGCCAGGATTTGGTGCTGGCCATCGACGTGGGTGGTACCGACCTGAAGTCGGCACTCGCAGACCCTGCAGGGGCCTTGATCGATATCCGGCGCACTGCCACGCCTGCCAGCAGCGGGGTGCCGGGTGAAAGCATCGTTGAGCGGTCGGCCGCATTGCTCGCCGAGTATCGGGGGGCCTGGCCAACGAAGAACATCGCGGCCATCGGGCTGATCGCGCCGGGCCTGGTCGATGAAGTGAATGGCGTCGGCATCTATTCTGCGAACCTCGGGTGGCGGGACTTTCCCTTCGCCGACCGGTTGCGGCGCGCCACTGGTCTGCCGGTCAGCTACGCGCACGACGTCGGCGCTGCAGGAGACGCGGAGATGCGCTTTGGTGCGGCCCGCGGGCTGGGCGATGTCGTGGTGATGATTGTCGGTACCGGCATTGCCGGTGCCGTCTTCTGCGACGGTAAGCGGGTCCTCGGGGGCGGATATGCCGGCGAACTGGGCCACGCCCAGGTGCCGGGCGGCCTCGACTGTACCTGCGGTCTCCGGGGCTGCCTGGAAACCATCGGGTCGGCCGGCGCGATCGCCCGCCGCTACACCGAGCTCAGCGGTCAGGCCGTGCCCGGTGCCCGAGAAGTGTTCGCCGCAGCAGCCGCAGGGGACCCGGTCGGCCGTCGGGTGATCGATGACGCCATCACCGCTTTGGCGTTCAGCATCGCCCAGTTGGTGGCGATCCTCGGCACCGAGGCGGTGGTCATTGGTGGCGGTTTGACGCAGGCCGGTGATGCGTTGCTTGACCCGCTGCGCCTGCAGGTCAAGCAGAACCTTTCCTTCCATCGTCACCCGGTCCTGCTCGCCGCCCAGATGGGTCAGGATGCAGGACTCATCGGCGCGGCGCTGCGCGCCCGCGACCTGCTGGACGCGCCGTGACACTGTACCCGCGCGGCCACGTCCTCACAGTGACCGCGAACCCAGCCATTGACCTGACCTATGCGGTGCCGCGGCTCATCCCCGGTGCCTCCCATCGCGTCTCGGCGCCGCTGCAGCGGGCAGGCGGTAAGGGCCTCAACGTGGCGAGAGTGGTACATCAGACCGGGTACCCGGCGGTCGCTGTGGCGCCCATTGGGGGGACAGCGGGCGACGAATTCAGCACCGAACTCTCAGCTAGCGGCGTCCCTCACGCCCTGGCCGAGGTGGCGGCGGCCACCCGGCGGAGCATGGCCTTTGTCGACAGGGAGGCAGGGCAGACGAGCATTTTCAATGAAGCAGGACGCCCGCTGGCCGCCACCGAGTGGAGTGCCCTCACCCTCCTGGTGGAAGAACACCTTGCTGGCGCCGGAGTGCTCGTGGGAGCCGGCAGCCTGCCGGAGGGAGCGCCAGCAGACTTCTACCCAGCGCTGGTCCGCCTGGCACAAGCGCACGGGAGTCCGTGCATCATCGATACCTCTGGCGCCGCTTTGCTCGCTGCGGCTGATGCTGGCGCCGATTTACTGAAACCCAACCACCACGAACTCCTCGAAGCGACCGGAGCGGCAACCATCGCCGACGGCGCCCAGACGTTGCTGGACCGCGGTGCGGGAACCGTCGTGGTCAGCTGCGCCGAGGCCGGGATGTACCTGTACCGGACGGGACAACCGCCCCAGCAGGGGTCACTGCCCCGAGTGGCCGGCAACCCGACGGGTGCCGGCGATGCAGCGGTGGCGGCGCTCGCCGTCGCGCTCGCGGCCGGCGTCGCTTCCGCGGAAACCCTGCTGCGGCTCGCTGTCGCGTGGTCCGCCGCCGCAGTCCTGATGCCAGCGGCCGGTGAGTTGCACCCCAGCTACCCGGACCTGGAACCAGCAGTCACCGTCATCCAACACCACCTATCCGAGCAGGAGCCCGGCGCATGACCCTCACACCGACACGCGATCTGATGGCTGCGGCCTCGGCCGCAGGAACCGGGATTGGCGCGTTCAACGTCATCCAGCTGGAAACCGCCGAGGCGTTGGTAGCCGGGGCCGAGGCGGCGGGGCTGCCCGTGATCCTCCAAATTTCCGAGAACTGCGTCAAGTATCACCGCCGGCTGGAACCGATCGCCCTCGCCACCCTTGCCATCGCCCGGTCAGCCCTGGTGCCGGTCGCAGTGCATCTTGACCATGCCGAAGATCCCGAACTGGCGGTCGCTGCGGTGGATCTGGGCTTCGGATCGGTGATGTACGACGGCGCGGCCCTGGACTTCGACCAGAACGTCGCCACCACCACCCGTGTCGCCACCTACGCCCGGGAGCGCGGCGTGTATGTGGAAGCCGAGCTCGGCAAGGTCGGCGGCAAGGACGGTGCTCACGCCCCGGGCGTCAGGACGGACCCGGGGGAAGCCGCCGCCTTCGTGGCGGCCACAGGGGTCGACGCGCTCGCCGTCGCCGTCGGCTCCTCCCACGCCATGACCCAGCGCAGCGCCGAACTGGACCTGGTCCTGATCGCGGCCCTGAAATCGGTGCTCGAGGTGCCGCTGGTCCTGCACGGGTCGTCGGGGGTTTCCGACGACAATATCGCTGCAGCGATCCGGGCCGGGATGACCAAAATCAATGTCTCAACGCACCTGAACAGCCTCTCCACCCGGGCCGTTCGCCTGTATCTGGACCACAATCCGTCCACCGTCGACCCGCGGAAGTACATCGGGGCCGGGCGTGCCGCCATCGAACCGGAAACTGCACGCCTGCTGACCCTCTTTGCTACCGCCCGCCCGGTCCCTCCGGCAGCCAGCAGCAACGAGAACGGACCAGTGGGATGAAACGCGCGGAACGGCTCAGCGCCATCCTTGACCTGCTCTCCGAAGCCACCCAGGTGGATGTTGACGAAATAGTCAGCAAGCTCAAAGTCTCACCGGCCACCGCCCGGCGGGATCTTGACAGCCTCGCGGAGCAGCGGTTGCTGACCCGCACGCACGGTGGGGCCACCATCGAAACGGTCGCCTACGATCTTCCCGGGCGTTACAACAAGGACGCCCACGCCGAACAGAAGCGCGCGATCGCGCAGGCAGCAAGCAACCTCATCCCCAAGGGCGCGGTGATCGGCCTGTGCGGCGGGACCACCAGTACGGCGATCGCCTCGGCCCTCAGCAAACGCAGCGACCTCATGGAGCCGTCGAACAAGCCCACACTCACGGTCGTCACGAATGCCATCAACATTGCAGCCCAGCTCGCTGTCCGGCCCAACTTTAAAATCATGGTCACCGGCGGGATCGTCAATCCCCGCTCATATGAGCTGGTGGGCTCATACGCTGACGCGGTGCTGCAGCGGGTGGCCCTCGACCTGGCGTTTGTTGGGGTCAACGGGCTGGACCCGATCGTCGGGCCCACCATCAGCGACGAGGGTGAGGCAGCGGTCAACGCAATGGTCGCCAAACGCGCCACCCAGGCCTACGTTGTCGCTGATTCGTCGAAGATCGGTACCCGATGCTTCGCCACCATGACCGGCTACACCTTCAGTAATCTGATCACCGACTCAGGCATCACCGCCGCTCAGCGGCGGTCCTTTGAAGACCACGGGACCACCGTCATCGTCGCGCCGAAGCTGGGTACCGAATAGCCCCAAGGATCGCCCACTAGGATGGCTGGCATGTCCACCGAGATACCCAAAGCGTCCACGACGCCGACGCCGGACGACGCCCACCGGGCGGTGCCCGGTCATCGTCGGCGAATCACCGCGGAGATAGCGATTGTGCTGGGGCTTTCGCTCGGACAATCGGCCGTCTACGCGGTGGTTAACCTGCTCGACAAGCTCAGCCAGGCACCCCTCGCCGCGCAGACCACCCGGCTGAATCCGGTCCTGAACGACCGCCAGTTCTTCGACCTCACTTACCAGTTGCTCGGGATCTTTTTCGCCCTGGTTCCCGTGTTCCTGGTGCTATTCCTGCTGACGGAGCCAGGAAAGTCGGCATTCCGTACCCTGGGATTCACCTTCAGCCGGCCGCGGGTCGATTTCGGCCTGGGGTTCGGCTTGGCGGCGGTGATCGGGGTCGGCACACTCGGCGTATATGCGGCAGGGCGTGCGCTGGGCATCACGACGGCAATCGAACCCGCCGCGCTCGACGCCTACTGGTGGACTGTGCCCGTCCTGATTCTTTCGGCGCTGCGTCATGCAGTGGTCGAAGAGGTCATTGTGGTCGGGTACCTGTTTCACCGGCTGAAACAGCTCGGCTGGTCAACGCCGGTCATCATCGTCACCAGTGCCCTGCTCCGGGGCAGCTACCACCTGTATCAGGGGTTTGGGCCGTTTATCGGCAATGTCCTCATGGGTCTGATTTTTGGGTACGCCTACACCAGGACCAAACGGGTGATGCCCCTGGTCATCGCCCACGCCCTGCTCGATATCGCCGGATTCGTGGGTTTCGCCCTCTTTGGATCGGCGATTGGGATCGGCGACTAGTCGCGTGGCGCCCTGTCGGCCGGTCGCGCGGCAGGGCGCTGCTAGATCTCCACCAGACCGTTGGTGGTCTGGAAGGTCACGGACATGATGCCGGGAGTGCCGTTGGGCGCCACCCATTGCACAACTACCTCATCGAGCGGCTCTGTCGCTGGCGTGCCCAACCATTCAGCGATCCTGTCAGGGGATCCTGCAATGGTCAGCGAATCGAGGCGGACTGTGGCGGGGCGGGCCTGTGAGGGGTGTAGCGCTTCAGTGCCGTCGTCCCAGCGCAACATGTAGGGGACCTGGGGGTCAGCGATCAGCCCCTTGATGCCGATCTGCTGCCAGGTGAGCTCCTGACCGTCAGGGAATTTACGGTTGCCAGGGACGGCGCTACGACCGAGGCGTTCCTCGAAGGGGGTCAGATCATCCACGGCAACACACCAGCCCATCCAGCCGCCGCCCGCCTCGGACCGGGCCCTGACTGCCTGACCGAAGGGAGCTTTGTCGGAGGCCGGGTGATTCAATACCTCAACAACTTCGAGGTATTGACCGTTCAGCAGCGGGAAAATCATGTTCCTGGTGCCGAAACGGGGATGCACACCGCCCTTCACCGGATCGACGCCGAGGGCATCGGCGATCCGCCCAGCAGTGGCTACGAGGCCGTCGGGTTCACAGGCATATGAGACATGGTCCAAGCGCATGGCCCTAGTTTGGCACTTTGTGATCTGTGTCTCGACTTAGGGTACCCTTATCAACGAGAAGGCGTCTCGCACCACCCCGGGCAGCCATCAAGACCGCGGGAAACAGTTGAATGAACAGGCCCAAGACGACGAGATAGACAAAAATATCGACGAGATCGATCGGGCGGATCCGCAGGGCGAGAGTTTATCGGGCTGCCGCGAGGCCGACTTGGGTCCTTTGGCCACGGACGTTCACATATTTGCGTCGAAGCTGCGTTGTCGGGTTATCTAGGAACAGGTCACGAGTGCCAGCACGGAGCGGATCACCCCGCTCCACCAAGCCCCGGCTAGCTGGACGGCAACCCTCCTTCGCGGTGGGGTGCCCCGGGTGACGACCAGGCGGCGGACAGGGTGTCCGGCGCAAGCGCGGATTCCGAGGTGGGCGATACCAGTGACAACTATTCACACCGCACAACAGGTCAAGGCCCCGGTGACACCTGACGGCGTCGTCCGTTCACAAGGCCTTGGCCCCTTCACGTGTGAAACCGGGGGGCACCTGCCCGAGATGACGCTCGCCTATGAAACCTGGGGCGCCCTCAACGAGGAGCGGTCCAACGCCGTCCTGATTCAGCATGCGCTGACCGGCAGCTCCCATGTTGCCCGCGGCGATTCGACCGAAGACGGCTGGTGGGACCAGCTGGTGGGCCCAGGAAAAACCATCGACACCAGCCGGTACTTTGTCGTGTCCATCAATATGCTCGGCGGCTGCTACGGATCCACCGGACCTGCGTCAGCGGGTCCCGACGGCGTCCCCTGGGGCTCCCGATTCCCCTACCTCACCGTCAGGGACTCGGTCCGTGCCGAGGCGCTCCTCGCTGATGCGCTCGGCATCGATCGATGGCACTCGGTGGTCGGCGGGTCACTCGGCGGCGCGAGGGCCCTTGAGTGGGCTCTGGTGTACCCGGAGCGGGTCGAACGCTGCGCAGTCATCGCCTGCACTGCCGCGAGCTCGGCAGAGCAGATTGCCTTCGGCCAGGCGCAGTTGCAGGCTATCCGGTTGGACCCGGGATTCGCCGCGGGCGACTACTACCCGGGACCAGGCCCGGTTGGCGGACTCGGGCTGGCTAGGCGCATTGCGCACATCACCTACCGGTCCGAGCCAGAGCTGGAGCACCGCTTCGGCCGGACGGCGCAGGGTGCTGAGACCCCCTTCGGCTCGTCGGACCCGGCAGCCCGTGGCAGATTTCAGGTCGAAAGCTACCTTGACCATCAGGCCAGCAAGCTGGTGGAGCGGTTCGACGCCAACAGCTATGTGGTCCTGACCGAAGCACTAATGGGGCACGATGCTGGCCGGGACCGCGGCCCCCTGCACCTGGCCTTGCGGGAGGCCACCGCCGAGTTCTTCATCGCAGCGGTTGACTCGGACCGGTTGTATCACCCCAGCCAGTCCCACACCCTGGCGCAGGCCTTGCCGGGTGAGGTGCCCGTGCACACGATCGTCTCACCGATCGGCCACGATGCCTTCCTGACCGAGATTCAGCAGCTCGATCAACGCCTGCGGGAAGCCTTCTACGGCGATCACTAGTGGGGGATTAGCCGCCGACGCCTGGGGGCATGCCGGGCCCAAAGATGGGAGCGGCGTCCGGCCTTTTTGCCAGCACACCGTCGCCCGAGGACTGGCGGCGGAGCCGGCGCAG
Organism: Arthrobacter flavus; assembly: GCF_039526005.1. Classification (NCBI taxonomy): domain Bacteria; kingdom Bacillati; phylum Actinomycetota; class Actinomycetes; order Micrococcales; family Micrococcaceae; genus Arthrobacter; species Arthrobacter flavus. The sequence continues at coordinate 278,845 of NZ_BAAAIJ010000032.1, forward strand.
CACCCAGGGAACGAAATACACCTTGGCCCATACCAGGTCCTCCGTGCGCGCCGCGCGCCAGCTCCGATGCGGCAGCGGTTGCGGGGCGAGCGGTGTCAGCGAATGCGGCACGGCGAGGGTTTCCAGCACCATCATGGCAATGGTGTGATGGCCCAGTGGGGAAAAGTGCAACCGGTCTCCATCCCACATTTGCGGGTTCACCAGTTGCCGGAGCGCCCACATGTCTGCGATCAGCGCGTCATGCCGGGCGGCGATAATGCGCAGGTTTTCGTTGAAAATCGCTGTCCTGGACCTGAAGTTTCCCAGCACCGACTCGCGCGCGTCGGGACCAGTGAACAGGACGACCGTCGCATGGTCAGCGCTGAGCGCCTCAACAGCACCGTCCAGCCTGGCCGCTAGCTGGTCCGGGTCGCCACCCGGCCGGATCAGGTCGTTGCCGCCAGCCGAGATGGTGACCAGGTCCGGCTTCAGGGCCAAAGCCGGCGCAACCTGCTGGTCTACGATCTGCTGCAGCAGCCGGCCCCGGACGGCGAGGTTGGCGTACGCGAAATCCTCCCGGCTCGTGCTGAGTTCTTCGGCGACCCGGTCAGCCCACCCCCTGTTGCCGCCCACGCTCTCGGGATTCGGATCTCCAATCCCCTCGGTGAATGAGTCACCGAGGGCAACATAGCGCGTCCACGGGTGGGGGATACTGTTCGCCACGCTGTTGTCGGGCGTGCTGTCGTTTGGGTCGGCCGGGGTGTCCGGCGTCAGGTACAGGTTCCGGTTCATCCTTCTATCCTGTTATAGACCGATACTGAACGCGACCCTTGGCGCGTGAAAGAATACGTCAATGACTCTTTCGGAATCACCTCACCTGCCAGTTGCCGATCGCACCACCGCGCCCGCCTGGGATCCTGTGGTCCTGTGGTCACGGCCCGCGGCGGAACGCGAGGGTACCGCCCTGCTCGTCATGTTCCACGGGCATCTTGCCAACGAGGAAGACCTCATGGGCTTGGTTGACCATCTGCCGCCCAACCTCACGGTCGCCTCCGTGCGTGGCCCCCACGCAATGGGGCCGGGGTTCACCTGGTTCCCCCTCGCCCAGGACACCGGATACTCGGTGGATCTCGTGACGGATACCGTCGCCAAGGTAGCCAGCTGGCTTGACTCGGTGAAAGCCGGCCATACCAGTGTGTCCCTGCTCGGCTTCTCCATGGGAATGGCCGTCGCTACCACCCTCCTGCGTCACCGCCCCCGCGACTTCACTGCCGTCGTCGGGCTCTCAGGGTTTGTGGTGCCCGCCGAGGGCAGCGAGTTTTTCAATGACGACGACGCCGCAGCGCACCCGGTGCCGCTCTTCTGGGGCCGCGATCAGGAGGATCCCGTGATCACGGCGGACCGGATTGAATTCACCCACCGTTGGGCTGTCGCGCATACAAACCTCACCAAGGTGCTGTATGCGGGCATCGCGCACAGCATCAGCATGCGTGAGCTTGCCCACGTCAAGGAATTCCTTGAGCTGACTGTCTTTGGGATTGAACCGCAGCCTAACCGCCGTTAGCCGTCTCACGGACGATGGTGACCGAGGCGCCATTGACGGTGACCACGTCGCCGGGATGGAGCTGGGCGCCGCGGCGCTCCTCGATAGCCCCGTTGACCTTCACGAGGCCGTTATCCACCAGCTCCTTGGCCTGCGCGCCATCCTCGGCCAGATTGGACAGCTTCAGCAACTGACCCAGCCTGATCATGTCATCAGTGATGGGGATGGTGTGGCCAACGGTCGGATCGCTTTCTGGGGATTCGTTCATGGCTCCATTCTGCCCGACCCTGCTGGTGTCAGCGGCATGGGTCCGAATCGTCAGTCGTTCGACTGGTCCCAGGACACGGGCCAGCCTGCCATAGGATCAATGGGTGTCATACCACCCCCGGCTTCCCCTGTTCCTCGGCCTGCTGCTTGCCGTCTCAGCCGGAGTGGCAATTCCCCTCCAGGGGAGAATCAACGGTGCCCTCGGGACACAGCTCAACGATGGGCTTGCTGCAGCGCTCGTCAGCTTCAGTACGGGCCTCGTCCTGATGGTGGTCATCACCCTCGTGCTGCCGCGGGGGCGGGCCGGCTTCCGGCAGATTATCCCCTCGGTGCGGGAGCGGCGGTTCCCGCCCGTTTATCTTGCCGCCGGCACCATCGGTGCGTTCTTTGTGTTCTCCCAATCCCTGACCATCGGTGTCCTGGGGGTGGCGCTCTTCACGGTTGCGGCAGTGATGGGCCAGACCCTCAGCGGCCTGCTCGCCGACCGTGCAGGCATCGGGCCGGCAGGGAAGCGGCCGCTGACCGTGATGCGGTTGATTGGCACGGCGCTCGCCGTCGCCGCTGTGGTGTGGGCGGTATCGCCCCGGTTCGGTGCCACCGGTGACCTGCACAGCTGGTTGATTCCGGTGCTCCTGCCGATCATGGCCGGGTTCCTCATCAGCTTCCAGCAGGCCATGAACGGTACCGCGTCGGTTCACTATGGGACCCCAATTATCGCCACCCTGATCAATTTCATCGCCGGAGCATCGGTCCTGCTGTTCGCCTGGCTGATCAAACTTCTGATCGCCGGACCGGGCGGAGCCCTGCCCACCGAGTGGTCGTACTACCTTGGGGGTCCGCTGGGATGCGTCTTCATCGGGCTGGGAGCGGTACTGGTCCGGAGCCTGGGCGTCCTGCTCACTGGGCTCGGTATGATCGCAGGCCAACTGGTCGGTTCCCTGGTGCTCGATCTGGTCTTCCCGACCCCGGGCACAGTGGTGGAACTTGCCACCGTGGCGGGGCCCATCCTCACCCTCGTCGCCATTGTGCTGACCACCTTGCCCTGGCCGAGGCGAGCCCTCCGGGTGCGTTGACCAGCGGACCCGCACACCCTGGATCCGGCAGTGGAGACACCTCGGTAGGCTAAGGTTGTACCTTCGATTCGAGCAGGCATCCAGCACCCTTTTGGCACCCCTCACCGGGATCAGTCAGGGGAACCATGAGCTGGAGCTCAGCCCTGCCGGACACCACCACGGACCGCACCCAGCGGCCTGTAGAAATGGAGAACCATCTTGGCCAAGAACCAGTCCGCACTCGACCCCATCATTTCCCTCGCGAAGCGCCGCGGGTTTGTCTTCCAGGCGGGGGAAATCTACGGCGGATCACGGTCGGCCTGGGACTACGGGCCCCTCGGCGCCGAGTTGAAGGAAAACATCAAGCGCCAGTGGTGGCAGTCGGTGGTGCGAGGGCGCGACGACGTCGTCGGCCTCGACTCCTCGGTGATCCTGCCCCGCAAGGTGTGGGAGGCCTCCGGCCATGTGGACGTCTTCAGCGACCCCCTGGTGGAGTGCCTGAGCTGCCACAAGCGGTACCGGGCCGACCACCTTGAGGAGGAGTACGAGGAAAAGAAAGGCCGGGCCCCCGAGAACGGCCTCAAGGACATTGCCTGCGCCAACTGCGGCACCCGTGGCGAATGGACCGAACCGCAGGAGTTCTCCGGCCTGCTGAAAACCTTCCTGGGCCCCGTCGCCAACGAGGAGGGGATGCATTATCTGCGTCCCGAGACCGCGCAGGGCATCTTCGTGAACTTCAACAACGTGCTCAACACGTCCCGGAAGAAGCCTCCGTTCGGAATCGGCCAGATCGGCAAGAGCTTCCGCAACGAAATCACCCCGGGCAACTTCATCTTCCGCACCCGCGAGTTCGAACAGATGGAAATGGAATTCTTCGTCGAGCCCGGCACCGACGACGAGTGGCACGAATACTGGATCAAGAACCGCCTCGACTGGTACACGGACCTGGGCATCAAGCCCGACAATCTGCGGCTGTTCGTGCACCCGCTGGAGAAGCTCAGCCACTACTCCAAGGGCACCACCGACATCGAATACCGGTTCGGCTTCCAGGGCTCCGAGTGGGGCGAGCTGGAAGGCATTGCGAACCGCACCGACTTTGACCTCTCCACCCACTCGAAGCACTCCGGTACCGACCTGAGCTACTTCAACCAGGGCACCAACGAGCGGTACACGCCGTACGTGATCGAACCCGCCGCTGGACTGACCCGGTCCTTCATGGCGTTCCTGGTGGATTCCTATACGGAGGACGAAGCCCCCAACTCCAAGGGTGGCGTCGACAAACGCACGGTTCTGAAGCTTGACCCACGCCTCGCGCCGGTCAAGGCTGCCGTGCTGCCCCTGAGCCGCAACGAGGACCTCTCGCCGAAGGCGAAGGATCTTGCCGCGCAGTTGCGCCGAAACTGGAACATCGACTTCGACGACGCCGGTGCGATTGGACGTCGCTACCGTCGCCAGGACGAGATCGGCACCCCGTTCTGCATTACCGTGGATTTCGAGACCCTCGAGGACCAGGCCGTCACCATCAGGGAACGCGACACCATGGCCCAGGAACGCGTCTCCCTGGACAAGGTTGAGGGCTACCTCGCCGCACGGCTGATCGGCTCCTGATGGCGCTGAACTACCGCGAATGGCGCGACGGCGACGACCTGGAGCTCATCCAGCTCTGGGGTGGACCCGAGAACGCGCAGGTGGAACAGGCCCGGGCGCTGTTCCGCCCGTCGTCGAACACCCCATGGCTGCGCTGCATCGTGGCCGAAGACATGACCGGAACCGGTTCAGCGGGAACCGGCACGGCAGAAACCAGTACTGGTGTTCCGGTCGCCGCAGCGTATGTCTTCGAACCGAAGCTGCACAACCAGCGGCTGTGGGCCTACATTGAGGTCGCTGCGGACCACCGCCGCACCGGTGTCGGGTCCACCCTGCTGGCGATGCTGCGCCACGAGGCGGGCGGATCGCCGTCGGGCGCTACCCAGTTGCGGGCGAAGGTGATTCCAGGCAGTACCGGCGGGGACTTCGCTGCGGCGTCAGGGTTCGGGCAGATCCAGCGGTCTCGGATCGTCAAGATGGAGCCCGGTGCGCTGTCGCTGCCGGTCTTCGATGACGCTGGTGGCCCGCAACTGGACGAAGCGGCGACCGGATCGGTTGAACTGACCACCGCCGTCGCCGCCTGGTACAACGCGGTGCACGCGTGGGATCCAGCGGACATGACCCTGGGCCAGGCCCAGCAGTATCTACTCGCCGACACCACCGGAGCCGGGGGAGCAGTGGTCCTCCGGGACAAGCCGCAGGCCGACGGCGGCAGGATCGCCGCGTTTGCCATCAGCTACACCCAGACCCGGACCGATGATCCGGCTGATGTTCTGGTGGGGTACGACCCGACGCTGGCCCCCGCGGAGCAGGAAGCCGCAGCGGCCTCTCTCCTGGCGATGCTGGTGCACCAGTTCCCGGTGCTCGTCGAGGTGGACGATTCGATGACCGCACTCGTCAACGTGATCGATCCGCTCCTGGCTGTGGGAAGCGCGAGCGTGAGCGCACCCGAGACCCTGGTCGTCAGCGACTAGCGACTGGGCGGCGCGACGTGAGATCAGGCGGGCCCGCGACGCGTGGGCCCGCCTGTTCCCACGTCTGGACTACTGACGCTCGTGCCGCCCGCTGGCCCTGTCGTGGGCGTCGGCCGCCATCCGTTCTTCCTCGGTCATGGCGCCACCGCCCAGGGTAGCGGGATGCCACCATGCGCCGGTCTCGGGGTCCAGCGGGAAGGTGGCGATACCGCGGTCAATGCCGTCCTGCAGTTCCGCCCGCAACTGCTCGGTCTCCCTGACGACGTCGGCGTCCGCGCTGTGCCAGATCGGCGGACTGATGTGGACCCGCACGGGTGCCCTGAAGATTGCTTTGAGGGACAGCTTGTGGCCGCGGCTCATGAACCGGTGAGACCCCCACACGGACATCGGAAGGATCGGCACACCAGCCTCTGCTGCCAGACGGACCGCACCGGTTTTCAGTTCACGGACGGTGTAGCTGCGGCTTACTCCGGCCTCGGGCAGGATTGCCACATACTCGCCGGCCTTCAGCTTCTCCAACGCACCCTGATAGGCGGCACTGCCTGCGCTGCGGTCAACGACCACGTGCCCTGCAGCTCTGATCGCGGGCCCGGCGAACCAGTGGGCCGCCGCCCCCTTGGTGATGAGGAACCGCATCTGGGCGCGTGCATGCCGCCACAGCACCAGTTCGGCGAACGCGAAATCGAGGTACCCAAAGTGGGTGATCGCCACCACAGCTCCCTGGCCCGGGACCGGGCGCCGTGACCTGCCGTTCAGTGGACCCGCCGGTAGGAGGTTCTCCTGACCGGACACCATGACCCGCACGCGGAACACAAACCGGAGCGCCTGTCCGGTGTGCACGATCATGCGGTAGAAGCGGTCATTGGGCTGGGGCTGCCAACGCCCGATTTTCTCGGTCAGTCGACTCATGTTGATGCACCTCGTCCGGGTTTAGGTGGCAGCGGGAAGAAACCACTGGTGTTCTCAATGTATTCGCGGTAGCCGGGGCGGGTGCTGAGCCGCTTTTCCGTGAGGGGCTTGCCGGTCTTGTTGGAAAGGGTCCAGAACATCAGGGCGGGGGAAAGGACGGTCAGCACCCCTGGCCAGGAATCAGCCGATACCAGGAACAGACCCACCCACACGGCGGCGTCCCCGAAATAGTTGGGGTGCCGGGTGTAGCGCCACAGGCCCTTGTCCATCACGGTGCCTTTATTCGCCGGATTGTTCCGGAATGCGGCCATTTGGTAGTCCCCGACCGATTCGAAGAAGAACCCGACCAGCCAGATCACAGCACCGACCCAGGCCAGCCAGCCCAGGGGACCGGTGGCGTACATTCCCACCTGAACGGGCAGTGAGACGAAGAGCATCACCACGCCCTGCGTCAGATAGATCTTTCGCACGGCATAAGCGTTGCGGGAACCCGTCGCCTCGCTCAGCATGTCCTCGTACCGCGGGTCCTCCGCGCCGTCGCGGGCCCGCCACCCGATGAATCCGGCCAGTCTCAGCCCCCACGCAGCGGTGAGTAGCAACAGCAGCCAGCGGCGGGCGTCGTCGCCAGCTGAATCCATCGGTACCTGGGCGGAGGTGACGAACGTGATCGCTGCGATCACCACAAACCCGAGCCCCCACGCCGTATCGATCACCGAGTGGCGCTTCTGCACCTGGGCCACCGCGAAGGTGGCCGCGAGGAGCACGACGACGCCGAGCGCCGCCCAGCCGAAGCCTCCGAGGAAGCTGAGAAACGGGAAGTCGGGCATCGTTCACCTTCAGGGTAGTGGGGTGGTCCGTTAGACGGTGATGGAGAGGGGCTGGTCGCCGACCAGGAGATCGCGGGCGGGCAGGGTGCCGTCCGGATGGATAGCGGCTCCGGTGTCCTCGGTGAAGGACTGCAGGACGAAGGAGGCGGTGAGCTCATGCCAGAGCCGTGCTTTCTTGACCATGAAATGCCCGGCGTTACTGACCGTCACGTAGTGCAGGTCCGTCGCCAGAGGGCGGGCGCGGTGCGCATAGCGGAGGGACTGCCGGTGGGAGGTCCACCGGTCCGAGTCGCCATGCAGGATCAGGACGCGTTTGCCGGAGACGGGATCGGCCGGAGTGGTCTCGCTCAGCCAGGGAGCCAGGGACGCGACCGCGCGTACGTCGGGATCGTCGGCCACGCACAGGGCAACCAAGCCACCCATCGAATGCCCGACCAGATAGATGGGGACACCCGGATGCCGGTCACGGATCGCGGCCAGCGCCCAGCGCGCATCATGCAACGGGGACATTTCTTGACCGTTCCACCCCCTCACGCTATTGCGAAGGGACCACACCGCCAGGCCGTGATCCTTGCCGCGGCTGTGAACGAGGGCAGCGAAGGGAACCATCCGCACCGGACTGAGGTGTCGGGCACGGACCGGTTCGAAACTGTTCGCCCGGCCGCCGTGAAGCACCAGGACCACGCCCTTCACCGGTCCTGTCGCCTGCCGAACAGTCACCACTGGGGCATGCGCAACGGTTCCGGCAGGAACCTCATCCGATTCACTAAACCGTTCTTTCATCTGCCCTTTTCCGTCTGCTGCGTAGTGTTGTGCCAAACCTTGGGTATAGCTTATGTCGCGGGCCGGGGCGGTTTCTTCCCCGCGTAGAATTCCATGAAGCACCGAACCAGTGCGTCGCATCTCATCAAGGACAGCTAGGAACCTCGTGGGCCACAGCCACACTCATGACACAGGCAATTCGGAGCCAACCCCGGCAACGATTGGCGCACGAAAACGCGCAAATCTTTTGCTTGCGGCGATCCTGGTTCCGATCGGCGTCCTGACGGTGATTGGCATGATGCTTCTGTGGCCCAGCGGTGACCGCAGCAGCGTCACGATCTCCAATCCCTATGCCACCGCCGACGGCGTTTCCATCGACGTCGGGCAGGTGGAACGAGTCTCGGAAGAAGACTGCCCCTCGTCCCAGCCGACCGTCGATGCGGGCGGGGACGCGCTGCAGTGCCAGGTCGCCTACACGGCGCCCGACGCCGGTGGTGCCCTCGTTCCGGTGGAGGTCACACCCGAGCTGGCCCGTGCCGGTGCGGTTGAGGCCGGGGACAAAATCCGGTACCTGAACCTGGACGGAGTCATCCAGGGAGGCAGCGCCCCCTACATCTTCATGGACTTCGTCAGGACGGTGCCGATGATGTGGCTCGCCGTCCTCTACGCCGTGGTCGTCGTTGCGGTTGCGCGGTGGCGGGGGCTGCGGGCGATGATCGGTCTGGTCGGTGCACTGGTGGTGCTCGCGCAGTTCATTTTGCCGGGTCTGGTCGAGGGGAAGCCTCCACTGTTGCTGGCCCTGGTGGGATCCGTGGTGATCATGATCGGGGTGCTGTACTTCGCCCACGGCTTCTCCGCGAGAACCTCGACGGCATTGCTGGGCACCCTGTTCGGACTCTCCATCACTGCCCTGCTGGCGGCCTGGGCGACCGAATCCATTTACCTCTTCGGGGTGGGCGACGAAAATGCCTACGCCCTGGTCAACTCCTCGGGGGAAGTGTCGATCTCCGCAATCATCATGTGCGGCCTGATCATTTCCGGGCTGGGCGTCCTCAACGATGTGACAATCACGCAGTCGTCAGCGGTGTGGGAACTCTACGAGCTGGCCCCCAACACTTCATCCCGGCGGTTGTTCTCCGGCGCCATGCGGATTGGACGCGACCACATCGCCTCCACGGTCTACACCATTGCCTTCGCCTATGCTGGTGCAGCGCTGCCCCTGCTGATCCTCGTCTCGCTGTACGACCGGACGCTGCTGGAGAACCTCACCAGCGGAGAGCTCGCCGAGGAGGTGGTGCGCACCCTTGTGGGCTCGATCGGCCTGGTATTGGCCATCCCCGCCACCACCCTGATCGCCGTGTTGGTGGTCAAGGCGGTAGGTATCCGTCAGCACGCTGCGGCCGACGGAGGCGGTCAGACACCGGGTCAGCTGGTGGCCGGAAGCGCAGCCAGCTCAGCCGGCGGCCAGACCGTGAGTGTCGCTCCGGGCGGCGGCGACATCGAAACCCGGCGGTCGCGGCGGGACCGGGATGCACACGGGGCCGAGTAGCGGAGGGTTGCTGCGCTTTCCGATTTGCTTCAGCTTGCGACAATAGACACGTGACTGTCGTATCAACCCTGCCCGCCGACACCCGTCTGGACCTGCCACCGCTGCAGCTCGGCGACATTACCGTGAAGACCCCGGTGGTCCTCGCGCCGATGGCGGGTATCACCAATACCGCGTTCCGCCGCCTGTGCCGCGAATACGGCGGTGGCCTGTATGTCTCCGAAATGGTGACCTCACGGGCCCTGGTGGAACGCAACCCCGAGTCCCTGCGGATCATCTCGCACGACGACGACGAAGCGGTCCGCTCCGTCCAGCTCTACGGCGTTGACCCCGTCACAGTGGGCGCCGCGGTCAGGATCCTCGTCGAGGAGGACCGCGCCGATCACATCGACCTCAACTTCGGTTGCCCGGTACCGAAGGTCACCCGGAAGGGCGGCGGCGCCGCGCTGCCATGGAAGCTTGACCTGTTCACAGGCATCGTCCAGACCGCAGTCCGGGAAGCCTCGAAGGGCGATATCCCGTTGACCATCAAGATGCGCAAAGGGATCGACGAGGATCACCTGACGTTCCGCGAGGCGGGAAAGATCGCCCGCGATAGTGGGGTCGCCGCGGTGGCGCTGCACGGGCGCACTGCCTCCCAGTTCTACTCCGGCAAGGCCGATTGGAACGCCATTGCTGAGCTCCGCGAAGCACTGCCGGACATTCCGGTGCTGGGCAACGGCGACATCTGGTCGGCGGAGGACGCCATCCGCATGGTCCGCCAGACCGGCGTCGACGGCGTCGTCATCGGACGCGGGTGCCAGGGCCGGCCGTGGCTGTTCGGGGACCTGATGAACGCCTTTGAGGGAGACAGCACCCGGCACCAGCCCGGCCTCGGTCAGGTCGCCGACACTGTCTACCGGCACGCCGAACTGTTGGTCGACACCTTCGGGAACGAAATGATGGCGCTGCGGGACATCCGCAAGCACATGGCCTGGTACTTCAAGGGCTACGTGGTGGGTGGGGAACTGCGCGCCAAACTGGCCGCCGTCCCCACCCTTGAGGTGCTGCGTGAGCTGCTGGCCGAGCTCGACGCCGAGTCCCCGTACCCGGGCGCCGACGCCGAGGGGCCCCGCGGACGTGCCGGCAGCCCCAAGAAGACCTCCCTACCCCAGGACTGGCTGAGTTCCCGAGCCCTCAACGATGCACAGCAGGCGGACATTTCCGCCGCGGAAGTGGATGTGTCAGGTGGCTGAACCCAGTTTCCCGCACGCGCCAGTCACAGCCGGGTACACCGACGCCGACATGCAGCGGTGGGTGGACGAGCCCGCCAAGAGCACCCACCGGTCCCATTTCGAGCGTGACCGTGCCCGGGTCCTGCACTCCTCGGCGTTGCGACGCCTCGGCGCCAAAACCCAGGTGGTCGCCCCGGACACGGACGACTTCGTGCGCACGCGCCTGACCCACAGCCTCGAGGTGGCACAGGTGGGCCGCGAGCTTGGTCGGGCGCTTGGCTGCGACCCGGACATTGTCGACGCCGCCTGCCTGGCCCACGACCTCGGCCACCCACCGTTCGGCCACAACGGCGAGTCGACGCTGAACGACCTCGCGCACTCGGTTGGCGGATTCGAAGGCAACGCCCAGACCCTGCGGCTGCTGACACGGCTGGAACCGAAGGTCATCCGGGCGGACGGCACCCCAGCCGGCCTCAACCTCACCCGCGCCAGCCTCGACGCGGCCTCAAAGTATCCCTGGACCGCTGCCAACGCACCTGTGCTTCAGGGGCAGCGCACCTCAAAGTTCGGCGCGTACGAGGACGACCTGCCGGTCTTCACCTGGCTTCGCGACGGTGCGCCTGCCGGCCAGTCCTGCCTGGAAGCGCAGGTGATGGATCTTGCCGACGACATTTCCTACTCGGTGCACGACGTTGAAGACGCAATTGTTGCTGGCCATTTCCAGCTCAAGCAGCTGGCCAGCTCGGACACGCGCGCCCGGGTGGTCGGCTACACCCAGCAGTGGTATCTCCCACACAGCGACCCGGCTGCCATCGACGCCGCCCTGGCCCGGCTTGAAGCCACCGATGTGTGGGTCCGCGACGCGGACGGCAGCAGACGCTCAATGGCGGCGCTGAAAAACATGACCAGCCAGCTCATCGGTCGGTTCTGCCTCAGCGCACTCGCCGCTACCCGTGCCATCTACGGCCACGCACCCCTCACCCGGTACCACGCCAAAATGGTGGTTCCCGAGGAGACCGAACTCGAAATCGCCGTCATGAAGGGCCTCGCCACCACCTTCGTCATGACCTCCGAACGGCGCCAACCCGTCTATGAACGGCAGCGCGAGGTACTCAGTTCCCTGGTGGCGCAGATGGCCGCGGCGGGGGACAGGTTCCTCGAACCCACCTTCGCCGCTGATTGGAAGGACGCCTCCGACGACGACGCCCGGCTCCGGGTGGTGATCGACCAGGTGGCTTCACTCACGGATGCGTCGGCGCTGTCCCTCCACCGTCGGGTCGTCGGACCGGTGCCGTCCCTCTGGTAAACGCGAGTGGTGAACGCGAGGGCTGACTCCTCCTGCACAGCGGAGCCCCGCGGAACCTTACCGCACCGGTGACGCCATAGACTGTTTTCATGGCCGGACTCATCAAACGCGAAGACATCGATGAGGTACGCCAACGCACTGACATCAAAGAGATCGTGGATGGCTACGTAACGCTCAAGTCTGCCGGAGTTGGATCCTACAAAGGTCTCTGCCCGTTCCACGACGAGCGGTCGCCGTCGTTCCACGTCCGCCCCCAGATGGGCTCTTACCACTGCTTCGGCTGCGGCGAGGGCGGGGATGTCATCTCCTTTGTCCAGAAGATGGACCACACCTCGTTCTCCGAGACCGTCGAGAAGCTAGCCTCGCGGATTGGTTTCGAACTGCGCTATGAGGACGGTGGAACCGGACCGCGCCGCGAAGACATCGGCAGGCGCCAGCGCATGCTCGACGCCCACAAGATCGCCGCCGAGTTCTACCGCGAACAACTCCTCACCCAGGGCGCAGCCGCGGGGCGACGGTTCCTGCAGGACCGCGGGTTCGACCGGGCCGCCGCTGAACAGTTCGGGGTGGGCTATGCGCCGCAGGGCTGGGACGGCCTCCTGACCCACCTCACCGGCAAGGGCTTCACCCAGGACGAGCTCAAGCTCACCGGCATGTTCAGCGTCTCCGCCAACAACGCCCAACGGATCTATGACCGGTTCCGGGGCCGCCTGATCTGGCCCATCCGCGACATCACCGGAGACACCGTCGGGTTTGGGGCCAGGAAGCTCTACGAGGAGGACCAGGGGCCCAAGTACCTCAACACCCCCGAGACTTCGCTCTACCACAAATCCCAGGTGCTCTACGGCATCGATCTCGCCAAACGGGAGATCGCCAAGTCGCGTCAGCTCGTGGTGGTCGAGGGCTACACCGATGTGATGGCGTGCCACCTCGCCGGGGTCGGCACCGCCGTCGCCACCTGCGGCACCGCTTTCGGCGCCGATCACATCAAGATTGCCCGCCGGCTTCTCTCCGACGACGGCTCCGGTGGTGAGGTGGTCTTCACCTTTGACGGCGACGCGGCCGGCCAGAAGGCGGCCCTCCGCGCCTTCGAGGAGGATCAGCGGTTCGTTGCCCAGACCTACGTGGCGGTGGAGCCCAGCGGGGCCGATCCGTGCGAGCTGCGCCAGGCCAAGGGCGACGACGCCGTCCGCGGCCTGATCTCTTCCCGCAGGCCGCTCTTCGAGTTCGCCATCAAGGCTTCCTTCGGCAACTACGATCTGTCCACCGGCGAGGGCCAGGTCAACGCGCTACGGCACGCGGCGCCGATCGTTGCCAGGATCCGGGACGTGTCACTGCGGTCCATTTACACCCGGGAGTTGTCCCGTTGGCTCGGGATGCAGTTCGTGGGGGAGGACCAGGTGGCCCGGGCGGTGGCGACGGCGGCCAGGAAGGGTACCGGGGTGGCTGGTGGCGCCGGCGGCGGATCGGGGAGCGGATCACGGGAGCACACTGCGTCGTCGTCCGCCCAGGGTGCAGCCGACGGGTCGGCGGGCGCTGAGTCAGGTGGCGACGTCGAGCAGTTCCCCCGGCCGGATCCGAAAGACCCGATCGGCAGGATGGAACGCGAGGTCCTTGAGGTAGTCCTGCAGTACCCGAATCTGCTCGAGCCGGCGCACTGGGAACGATTCGCCGAGTCGGGGTTCTCGGTGCCCGTGTACGCGGCGCTGAAGGACGCTGTGCAGGCTGCGGGTGCCGCTGGGGTGGAGCCGGCGCAGTGGGTGGAACGGGTCCGGCAGGAGGTCCCTGAGGTGCTGCGCGGCCTGGTCACGGAGCTGGCCGTCACGCCGCTGCCGTCGAAGGCCGAGGACGCGCTGGCCCTCTACAGCAGGGATATCGTGAACCGGCTCTACGAGTTGCGGATCACCCGGCTCAAGGCCGAGATGCAGGGGAAGCTGCAGCGCGTCGACGCCGCCGCCGACCCCGAACAGTATGTCCAGCTGCAGCGGGACCTTTTGGAACTGGAAATGCGCCGCCGCCAGCTTCGCTCCGACTGAGGCTCCGCTGGGATCCACCGGTATTCACAGAGTTAAGAGGGCCAATTTCACTTACCCGCACTTGGTATGTAAAGTTGTATCTGCTGCTTTCCTCCGTAGCTCAATTGGCAGAGCATTCGACTGTTAATCGAAGGGTTACTGGTTCAAGTCCAGTCGGAGGAGCCACCAAACCCCTTCCCACCAGCTTCGTGCTGGCGGGAAGGGGTTTTCTTTTTGTCACGCAGAACGCCGCACGAAGCGTATTCTGAAGCAATGGAACAAGACAGCAAACTGATCTTAGTCACCGGCGCTACCGGCTACATCGGCGGCCGGCTGGTTTCCCGCCTCGTCGCCGAAGGACACACGGTCCGTGTGCTGGTCCGGTCACCCCAGAAGCTCAAAGACGTCCCCTGGAGTTCCTCGGTGGAGGTGGTGGAGGGCGACCTTGAAGATGAGGAGTCGCTCCGGGAAGCCTGCGCCGGAGTCGACACCCTGTACTACCTGGTGCACTCGATGGGAATGGGCAAAGGCTTCGAGGCCAAGGAATCGAAGATCGCCTCGATGGTGTCGAGCGCGGCGACCTCGGCCGGCGTCGTGCGGATGGTCTATCTGGGTGGACTGCACCCGGCGGACGTCAAACTGTCAACCCACATGCGCTCCCGCGAGGAGGTGGGCCGTATCCTCCTGGAATCCGGAACGCCAACCATCGCGTACCAGGCCGGTGTGGTGATCGGATCCGGCTCGGCGTCGTTCGAAATGATCAGGCACCTCTCCGATGTGCTGCCCGTGATGCCCGCCCCCAAGTGGGTGCTGAACCGGATTGAGCCCATCGCCGTGCGCGACGTCCTCCACTACCTGATCGGGGCGCTGACACTGCCCCCTGACCTGAACCGGACCTTCGACATCGGCTCCCGGAACGTGCTCTCCTACGCCGAGATGATGAACCAGTATGCAGTCGAGGCAGGTTTGCGGCGTCGCAAGATTCTGGCGTTGCCGGTGCTGACACCTCGGTTGGCTGGCCACTGGGTCAACCTCGTCACTCCCATTCCGCGCGTGATGGCGATGCCACTCATCGAGTCGCTCCAGCACGACGCGATCACCGCGGAACACGATATCGACCAGTACATTCCGGTGCCCGACGGCGGGTTGACCGACTACCGCACGGCGGTCGATCTGGCGCTGGGTAAGGAACGGGGGGGAGAAGTGGAGACCAGTTGGGCGGGAGCCTCACGGGTTGACACTGCAGCTGACCCGCTGCCCACCGACCCGGAATGGGCTGGGCACACGGTGTTCACTGATGTGCAGGTCTACAAGTCCAAAGCCTCCCCAGAGCGCCTCTGGAAGGTCATTGAGGGAATCGGCGGGGATAACGGCTGGTATTCGCTTCCCGTTGCGTGGGCCGCGCGAGGGTGGATGGACAAGCTGGTGGGCGGTGTCGGGCTCCGCAGGGGCCGTCGCCACACCGACCAGTTACTCACAGGTGAAGCCTTGGACTTCTGGCGGGTCGAGGAGATCGTCCGCGGCGAGCGCTTGCGCCTGCGTGCCGAGATGAAGCTGCCGGGCCGTGCCTGGCTGGAATTGTCGGTGCGCCCCGATGGCACCGGCAGCGAGTACACCCAGCGTGCAGTGTTCTTCCCCAAGGGGCTCCCCGGTCGGCTGTACTGGTTGGGCGTGCTACCCTTCCACGGGACCATCTTCAAGTCGATGGCCCGCAACATCTCCAGCAAGGCTGAGCGCAGCTAAACCCGATTGGAACGGTTGTCCCGCCCCTGCCTAGCCCAGGGGTGGGACAGTCCGTGGCCTGACGACAGTCCACAGGAACAGCACTCCGGCGCTGATGCAGACCGCCATCACGCCGCCCATGGTCGTCGCGGATACCCCGAGAAGTCCCACGACCGGTGAGATCGCCCCGGCCAGGCCGAAGGTGACAGCGCCCAGCAGCGACGCCGCTGTGCCAGCCTGGGCGCCGTGGTTGGCCAACGCCAGCACCTGGACGCAGGGAAATGTGAACCCGGCCGCCATGATGTAGAACCAGAGCGGCACGATGACCCCCCACAGCCCGAACCCCAGCTGGGCGAAGAGGACGATCAGCAGGGACATCAGCAGCATCGTCGCGGTGGAGTAGACCATCACCCACTGGGGGCCGATCCGGCGGAGCACCCGGGCACTGATCTGCACGCCCGCCACAATGCCCAGAGAATTCACCGCAAACAGCAGGCCGTACTGTTGCTCGCTGAAGTTGTAGGTGCCCTGGAAAAGAAAGGGGGACGCCGAGAGATAGGAAAACAGGCCGGAGAAGTTCATCCCGCCCACCAGCAGCACGCCGATGAAGATCCGGTCGGTGAGAACCGCCCGGTAGCGTTGCAGCGCGGTGGCCCCTGAGCTGCCACGCCGATCCGCGGGGAGCGTTTCAACCAGGAACACCGACACCGCAAGGATGACCAGCAGCCCGTAACCGGCCAGGAACCAGAAGATGCCAGGCCACGGCATGACGAGCAGCAACTGTGATCCGATCACCGGAGCGAGAATGGGAGCGAGCCCATTGACCAATGCCATGTAGGAGAGCATCCTGACCAGCGGATAGCCGCCGAACAGGTCCCGGAGCATCGCCATGGCAACCACGCCGCCGCCTGCAGCCCCCACGCCCTGCAGGACACGAAACACCATCAACGTGGTGATGTCGGTGGCCATGGCCGCACCCAGCGACGCCAGGATATGGACGCTGGTTGCGAGAATCAGGGGAAGCCGGCGTCCCACCTTGTCGCTGAGCGGGCCGACGATCAACTGCCCGACGGCAAATCCGACGATGGTACCGGTGAGCGTCAACTGGACCGCAGCCTCGGTGACCCCTAAGTCGCTCTGCAGCGATGGGAACGCCGGAAGATACAGGTCGATGGTGAAGGGACCCAGCGCCGTCAGGGCCCCGAGAATCACTACGTACATCAGCTTTTGTCGTCGGGAAAGTGAAGCGCCGGGGTGGATTACTGTGCTCACTGGTGCCTATCCGACCAAGGTTGACCCTTGCGTCACGGGTGGCCCGCGGGCCTCGAATAGATGATTGCGCGGGGCGCGCTGATTCTCGTCTGAAAAGGGGGAAGGACAACGCACCACGCTGTCGTCAGTTCTATCTTAGGTTGCCTTGGCAAACGGAAGTCCCTAAGGGTGCTTGCTATTGAAGTAGGCTTACACAGATTCGGCTTTCGCTACTCAATGGTAATTTTAGGCAAAGGTTTACGCAGCTTGCAGGTACGCTCAGGCGACTTGTTAGACGAGGGATGGAGGCAGAGCTATGGATAGCTCCGCTAGCACACGTGGCACAGGGACTTCGAGCAAGCCATCAGTCTTCGGACTGATCAAGCTACTGGGAAGGCTCACACCGCGCCAGTTCGGTGACGAAGTCACCATGGCGCTTGAGCAGATGAAGCAGAAAGGCATCAAGGCTGGGATCGCAGCAGCGTTCCTCGTCGTGGCGGTCGTCTTCCTGGCCTTCCTCGCTGTCGCGCTGATCGCTGCAGCGATCCTCGGGCTAGCCACCATCATGGATGGCTGGCTCGCGGCATTGCTGGTTGCCGGTGTATTCCTCATCATCATCGCTATCACCGCGCTGATCGGTGTCTCCCGGTTCAAGAAGGCGCTGCCGCTGCTGCCGGAGGAAGCCATCCGCGGCATCCGCTATGACATCGGTGTCCTTCGCGAGGGTCGCAGCTTTGATCCGGCAACCCTTGATGTCAAGAAGCCCAAGGAAGAAAAGCCCAAGGACAAGGCCGAGGAGGCCAAGCCCAAGGAGCCGACGCCGTCGTACGGCGAATTGCGACGCCGCTCCGGTACTCGACGCGACCACCTTGCCGAGATCCGCGACGATCTGGGCCGCGAACTGGACTTCAAATCACGGTGGAACCAGGCCAAAACATCGGCGAAAACCGGTGCCAGCCGTCTCGTCGACCAGGCCAAGGCGGTCGTGCCCCAGCGCGCTGCAGCCGCACCCCGGGAACACTCACACAACGTCACCCTGGCTGATCGGTGGAAGTCCCTCTCCGTCGTCGCCGGTTCGGTGACCGCCATTATCGTCATGGTGCGGAAACTGGTTTCCCGCTAGGAGACGCTCGCCCGATCCGCACACAGGTCCGAACGGGCCTGCTCTCCCTGCATAATAGTGGGGGAGGGAATAGTGATCAGACTCATTGGGGCCGGCGCGAGACCGGGACGCGAAAACGACGTTCTGGCGACCTTCTGGACGCTGCCCAATATCATCACGGTCATTCGGTTCCTCGGGGTCCCGTTGTTCGTATACCTCATCGTTCAGGATGAGGACGCCCTGGCCGTGATCACCCTCGTGGTTCTTGGCTCGACCGACTGGATCGACGGGTATATTGCTCGCCGGTTCAATCAGGTGTCAACCGTCGGCAAATGGCTCGATCCGATCGCGGACCGGACGGCGCTGATTGTTATCGCGGTGGTCTTTGTGGTGGATGATATTGCCCCCGCATGGCTGGTGTGGGCCATCGTCATTCCGGATGCCATTCTCATCGTCAACGCCCTCATCCTCTTCCGCGGCCCGCTCCACCTACCGGTCACCACTATCGGGAAGATCCGCACCGCCCTGTTGCTCATCGGATCGCCGATGCTCCTGCTGCACCGCGTCCCGGGCTTTGACCAGCCATGGCTGTTCATCACCGCTCACGTCCTGCTGGTGCTGGGGTGTATTGGACATCTTCTTGCGTTCTACGGGTACTTCACAGCGGCGCACCGGAAGTACCGCTCGGACGGTAGGTCCGACGGGACAGCCCGACCCGGGGCCGTTGATGCTCCCTAGCCGTCCCCATTCCCCTCGTTTCACCCGCTGCCCGAAGGGCGGCGCATGGTCTGGTTAGCCATCCTCCTGGCTCTCATCGGTGCCTGTTTCCTCGCCGTCGGAGCGCAGCGCCAAGGCAGCGCCGTCAGGTCCAATACCGGCGGTCTGTCCCTGAACTCCAAGGGGTTCGTCAGGCTGCTCAGCAATCCGCGCTGGGTGCTTGGCCTGATCCTCCTCGGGATCGGGATGGCGTTGAACGTGATCGCGCTCAGCATGGCAAGTCTCACCGTGGTGCAACCGATCGGCGCCATCGCGCTGGTGATCACCACGGTCGTCAATTCCAAGGACCAGGGCATCCGGATCAACCGGGCCACCGTCGTCGCTATCGCTGCGTGCGTGAGCGGAAGTGCGCTGTTCGTCCTGCTCGCCGTCAACGTGACCCGTAAAGACCATGAGGTGTTGCCGGAGCAGGAACTCGTTACCGTGCTCCTCCTGGCGGTGGCGGTCGCGGTGTTCGGTTCCCTTGCGGTCATGTTCCGTCGCCGGCTGGGCGCCTTCGCTTACATTCTGGGGGCAGGGGTGTTGTTTGGTTTTGTCGCGGTGCTCACCAAGATCATCGCTACCCACCTGTTGGACCCCAACGGGCGGTTCCTGCTGAATGTACCGCCCTACACTTTGGTGGCGATTGCCGTAGCTGCTGGCCTTGGGTCGTGGTTTGTGCAGAGCGCCTATGCCACGGGTCCGCCGGACCTGGTGATCGCTGGATTGACGGTGATTGATCCGATTGTGGGTATCGCCATCGGCATCGTCATCCTGGGCGAGTTGGAACCCGACGTGGAATCGGTCATCGCAATTGCCATGGGAATGGCGGCGTTGGTTGCTATTGTGGGGGTCATTGCGTTGTCCCGGCATCACCCAGATGTGGTGCAACGCCAGAAGGAAGTACGACGTCGGCGCTAGCTGAGACTCATTCTGTCCAGCCGCCTGATCCGCCAGTCACCCACAGAGGAAAACCACAGTGAGCCACCCGGCCGATAAATTGCCTTTGACCATTCTGATCGCAGCAGAGACCTACCCGCCCAACATCAATGGGGCGGCGCAGTTCGGTTACCGACTGGCAAAAGGAATGCATTCCCGCGGGCATGATGTCCACGTCCTGGCTCCCAGCACCGAGAACGGCAAAAGTTTCACCGAGGCCGGCGGTGAATGGCCCGTGCACCGGCTGAAGTCGCACTCCGTTCCCACCCACGACTACTGGCGAATCTGCCTCCCCTGGGAAATCAAACGCGACCTCAGCATGCTTTTCGACCGGGTGCAGCCCGACGTTGTGCACATCCAGTGCCACTACATGGTGGGGGAGTACACCCTCTATGAGGCAGTGAAGCGCGGAATCCGGGTGGTTGCCACCAACCACTTCATGCCCGAGAACCTTAACCCGTTTCTGCCCTTCCCCGAGTGGTTCAAGAAAATTGTTGCCAAGAACTCCTGGCGTGACATGGGCAAGGTCATGGGCAAGGCCGCTGTGGTCACCACGCCAACCCCGTTGGCCGCCCAGGCCATGCATGATCATGCGTTCCTTCGGAAAGTGGTCCCCCTCTCGAATGGCATCGACTCAGCCGCCTACGAGTTGCAGCCCGGGGAGACGCTAGGGCACCGGGAGTACCCGACGGTGCTCTTCGTCGGTCGGCTCGCCGAAGAGAAACATGTTGATGTCCTGATTGACGCGGTCGCCAAGACTCCTCCGGCACTCAACGTCCACCTTGAGATTGTGGGTGGTGGCGAGGTGAAAGCCGCACTCCAGGCGCAGGTCGCCCGATTGGGTCTTGGGGGACGGGTGGTCTTCCGCGGACTGATCACCGACGAGGAGCTGCGGCAGGCGTATCTCCGTGCGGCACTGTTCTGCCAGCCCGGAACGGCCGAGTTGCAGTCACTGGTAACACTGGAGGCGATGTCCGCTTCCACCCCCGTCCTGCTCGCCAACGCCATGGCACTTCCCCACTTGGTGGATCACGGCGTCAATGGCTACTTGTTCACGCCTAACGACAGTACAAAGCTTGCCGGTCGGATTACCCAGATCCTCAGCCTGCCGCCCGATGGCCAGGACCGGATGGGCAAGGCTAGCCGCTCGATGGTCGATGTCCACTCGCTCACGGCCACCCTCGCAACGTTCGAAGGCCTGTACTACGGCGAGTTGCTGGAATCCGAGGCTGTCTGACGGGCCACCCACCGGGCATCGCCACGGGCAGGTTAGGCAATTGCTGCGGTGTCGTAAGAATGCTGCGGTGTCGTTAGACTGAAATGGTCGCTTCGGCGATCACGGCTTGGGGCTGTAGCTCAGCTGGTTAGAGCAGCGGACTCATAATCCGTTTGTCCTGGGTTCAAGCCCCAGCAGCCCTACTAAAAAGAGCCCCTGATCTGCGGAAACGCGGATCAGGGGCTCTTTGCTTTGCGAATCTTCCAGCATGGTTCCTACAGTTTCCTGAAGGTGTGAGAGGTAACCCGCTGGAATCCGAGCTCGTCTCGCGCAGCCGCTAGCTTAGCCGCCGCCTCAGGAGCATTTCCCCCGCGAAGGGTGGGAATCAGTACCTTTGCCGGGAAGTGGTGCTCTTAGGGTGGTCCTGGGTGGTCAGGCCTTGTCCTGCCAAAGAGTCACTTCCCGAGCAGTGAAGGCCGGTGCTGCTTCAAGATATCGGGTGAGATAGGCGCTCCATTCGCGATGACTGGGCATCAAAGATCATTCGAACAGCCCTTGCGGTCTCGAACCTGTCCACAACAATCCGGCACAGCGGCACTCTCTCTCGATCCACCTGGTTTGCCAGCGCGCCATCCGACGGTGATTTCAATCGTCCGCCGGATCGCTGGGTGGACGACGTAGGTGGGCATCGGGGTCTGGCTTCTTGGTCAGCGAGGTGTGATGCCGTCGAAGAGGTTGTTAACGAGCGCAATGGCAAATGCCTCGGTTACGGGTTCGTCGGGGATAAGGAGGCGGTGGTAAACGGCACCCCAGAGTTGATCGACGAGAACTCGCACGTCGACGCCGGCCCTGATCTGGCCTGTCTTCTGAGCAATAGTGAAACGGTCTGCGGCAATCTGCCTGCGATGAGAGGAGTACAGCCGGCGGTAATCGATTGCGAGGTCCTGATCGGTCTGGGACTGACCAATCAGCTCCGTCAGCAGCCTGCCTGCTGGGGTGGTGGTCATCAGCGTCACGAAGCTGCCCAGTTGGGTAGTGATGTCGGCTCGGATATCTCCGGTGTCGGGGAACGTCAGTGTGACCTCGACGCTGTGGAAGTAGCCTTCGAGTGCCAGAGCTCCGGTAGAAGGCCACCATTTGTAGAGCGTGGTCTTGCTGACACCGGCCTGCCGGGCGACGCGTTCAAAGGTGAGACCGGTGAGGCCTTCGTGGAGCAGGATTTTCCCGACCGTGTGCAGGGCGTCAGCGCGTACGTCTTCCGCGGGGCGTCGGCCGCGGCCGCGTCGAACAGCGCCGTCGGGGGACGGGTTCGGTGTGCCGCTAGTGCTGGTGCTCATGGTGGTCCCTGCAATGGGGAGCGTCGGGCGCTCGAAGGTATCAGCTATGGATAAGACGGGCGATGGGTCCAGGATACTTCGCCTCGTACTCGTACTCGTACTCGAGCATCGTGCGGGTTGGGGTGGGCGAGGTCAGGCGAGTCCCCCGTTGACGAAGATTACTTGGCCGTTAACCCAACGAGCGGGGCCAGCCAGGAAAGCGACGATCTCGGCGACGTCATCGGGGGTGCCGAGTCGCTCGAGCGGTGCGGCCGTGGAGAGGTTCTGGATGGTCCGCTTGTCTTTGCCGTCGAAGAACAGTGGAGTGGCAGTGGGGCCGGGGGCCACCGCATTTACGGTGATGTCTTTGCCGCGGAGCTCGCGCGCCAGGACCAAGGTCAGTGCTTCGATTGCTGCCTTCGAGGCGACGTAACCTCCGTAGCTGGGGAAGCTCGTGCGGGTGACAGTGGTAGAGAAGTTCACGATGGCGCCGCCTTTGCGGACCCGCCGCGCAGCCTGCTGGGACACCACGAAGGTTCCGCGGATGTTGGTGCGGTACATCCGGTCGAGGTCGTCGAGGTGGAGCGTGGCGATCGGTGCGAGCATCATGATGCCCGCCGTGTTCACGACCACATCTATGCCACCAAAGGCGTCCTCTACTCGATCGAACACCGTTCGCATCGCGTTCTCGTCCGCGATGTCACCATCAACCGCGATCGCCGACCCGCCTGCCGCGACAATGTTCTCGACGATGGCGTCGGTCTTCGCCTGGTTCCGGGCGTAGTGCACGGCGACTGAGAAGCCGTCCGCGACCAGGCGGTCGACGACGGCCTGACCTATGCCACCGGAACCGCCAGTGACCAGGGCGATGCGACCGGCGCTCGCTGTTGTGCTCATGATTATCTCTTCTCTACCCAGAAATGAACGACCCGTTCATAGCAACTTAGGTTGACGTTATGGAGTCTTCGCAGGTCGCAGATGTCGCAGCGGATATAACCGATCCGCGTGCTGGTCTGCGGGCGGTGGCATCGCTCCGAGTTCTCGCAGATGCATTGGAGCTGCGTCAGGTCGAGGCCGCGCTTCGCTCGGGCATGAACTGGCAGACGATTGCGGACGCACTAGGGGTCACACGACAAGCAGTTCATAAGAAGTACTCCAAGCGCGTTGATCCTTCACTTCTCACCATCAGGAGTCGAACATGAGCAGATTTACCCGGTACGCGACGACCAGTCAGTCATTGTCACTGGCGGCGATGGAGGAGGCGTCGCGGAGGGGTTTGCGGGAGGCAGACCTTCAGGACCTGTTCCTCGCCCTGACCTTGAGCGGTCAGTCCGCCGGCCGGGTCCTTCGCGACCTGGGTATCACCATCGACGCGGGCCGTACCGCGGTGGAGGAATACCAGAAGGAACAAATAGCATCCCTGGGTATCAACGCGTCCCTGCCGCCGGCTGGGGACATCGTCCTCCCTAAGGCCGGCGGATACGAGTTGTCCAAGCGTGCCCGGGATCTCATCGGACGAGCCGGTGACAAAGGCAGGACAGCCGACGCTGCCGCGGTTCTACGTGAGCTCCTCGATGAGCCCAGTGGAGTCGTGACAGACCTCCTCGAGCAGCTCAACACGACGCCGGCCATGGTGATCGCCGCACTGGACACCCCATCAACACCTCCCGTGCAGAACAAGGGAACCCGGTCGCGTCGACGGGGAGAGTGCACCGTAGGGAATGAGTCATTCGTCCCCGCTCCGATCAACGACGTGTGGGGGCTTTTATCCGACCCAGAACGTATACCGGAATGGGACCCCATGGCCGGCACCGTCGAGCCCACTCTTGATGAAACTGTGTCCTCACCCGCGACAGCGGAGAACCACGGATCCAGCGGGGAGGCGGCAAAGGCCGGCGCAGCATGGACGATTTATGCGTCGATGACCTACCCGGACGGCAAACCACTCAAGGTGCACGAGAAGTTTCGTCGTCGAACACTTAAGGTCCTCCATATGACTTCCCCGAGTAGGATCAGCTGGTTCCTCACGTACCCGGACTCGATTACCAACCCGCCCATGACCAGGACCTTCGAGCTGGCGCCGGCCACGGGTGGAACACACCTGACTATCACCATGACCTGGGCGCAACGCCAAGGATGGCAACGCCTCCTGGGCCCTGTGCTCTTGCCGCTTCGGCGGTTCCTGACCTGGATCATGGTCACCCAGATCAGGGACACGATCAGTCGGGCCTTCCGCTAAGCACAGCCATCACACCGCAATGCACATCAGGGACAGTCCGCGCGATCAAAGCACACGGTGAAGAAGTTCAATGCGTACATGGTCACATCGGCCGCTTACCGATGCAAAAATTACGCCACTTACCGTTGCGGTTCACACATCAAGCCGCAACGCCCAAAAACGATCGTTTGCGGCCAGATCACTGTGACACGTATTAAGGTCCAGACACCCAGTCACCTGCTACCGAGCATCGGGACTGAACCTACTCACCGCAGCCATCGTCCTCTGGAACACCGTGTACCTCGACGGCACCATCACGACCTTGGACAAGGACGGCAAAGCCACTGACCCGGAACTGCTGCGATTCCTCTCGCCCATGGGATGGGAACACATCAATCTCACCGGCGATTACACCTGACCACACGCCGACAAGATCAAACCCGGCAAATATAGGCCACTAAGGCGTCCAGCAAGACCTTAGCATCGGCTATTCGACATTTTTCACACGCAACCCTAGATGTGCTACCTATATAGAGGTACTATCTAGATATGGCAAGGGATCTAACAGTAGAGGGCGTAGTTCGATCGGCGCTACCCATTGCGATCCTCGCTGCACTGAAACCGCAAGCGACACACGGTTACGCCCTGATCGAGCTCTTGAGCACTCAAGGCTTCAGTGACGTAAAGGGCGGGACCCTTTATCCCATACTGGCCAGACTCGAACAGCAGGGCCTCGTGCGCTCCGCATGGGACCACAGCCAGAGCGGCCCAGGACGCAAGATGTTCACGACGACCACCGAAGGGGACCGCCTGGTCGATGCCGCAACCAAGGCATGGCAGGACATGGGTCAGACCCTCAAGAACCTTTCCACCCTAGGAGTAGTCCAATCATGAAGTACGAGCAGAGTTTGACCGCTGAGTTGCGCTACCGAGGAACCCCCGAGAGCGACATTGCTGACATACTCGCAGAAGTTCGGGCGCACACCCCGGCCGGTGAGGATCCGGTGGACCACTTCGGGACGCCGACCGAATATGCCGAGCAATACACGACACAACGGCCAGCGCAGACCAAACGGAAGAACCGTGTGTTGGCGATTCTTGTGATTATCGCCGTCATGTATACGGTGTTCGCTCTCCTTGCGAAGCCGCTCCTCGACATCAACGTCAGGGACTACACCGGCCCCTTCATGCTCTGGCCGGCGCTGGCCCTCATCCTGGCCGGTACCGCCACAAGCTTCATCGTCACGACCTTCAAACGCGCACCACACGCCGCCCCGCACTCCGCACCCAACACCCGCTGAAAAATCCCCTACGGGCCATGAAGCGCTACGAAAACGACGCCACTTACCGATGCGATCTGAGCGGCCTAGGGATTTCGGACAGTGGGACCTCTTAAACTGAGGTTTCTACTGAAAGTGAGATTGGCAGTATGTCTGCA
>NZ_BAAAIJ010000033.1:0-2804 GCF_039526005.1 Arthrobacter flavus
CGTCGAGGGGGACCGTGGGAGACAGTTACGATAACGCGTTGGCCGAGACCGTGAATGGCTATTACGAGACCGAACTCGTCCGAGGCCCCGCCCGGCCTGGTCCGGGGAAGACGGTTGAGGACCTTGAGCTAGCGACTCTGGGGTGGGTTCACTGGCACAACACCGAACGTCTCAACGGGTACCTCGGCGACATTCCACCCGCAGAATTCGAGCAGACCTTCTATGCTGGCAAAACCACCAACACTCAATTGGTTGAAATCTAATGGCGCGAGTCTTTATCAAACCGAGGGCGCTTCAGACCAAGTATCCGATCACTACAAAAGTGCCGCTGTTACGATCGAGCGATGGATGCGCAGCAGCTGATTGAGATGATTCATCCGATAGTGGATGACGGTGAGGTTCCGGGTGCTGTCGTCGGCGTCGTGCATCACGGTCACACGTCGGTGGCCGGTGTGGGGCACACCGAACCGGGCGGAGCTACCGCGATGACAGCTGATGCGGTTATGCGCATCAGTTCCAACACGAAGCCTATGGTCGCCTCGGTTGCGTTGCTCCTCGTTCAGGACGGGGTGCTGCACCTCGACGATCTGGTTGAGGAGTTCGTTCCGGAATTGACCGGCCGCCGCGTGCTGCGTCAACTCGATGGTCCAATTCAGGACACTGTGCCAGTTCAACGGTCGATGACGATCGAGGACTTGCTGACGATGCGGATGGGCTTCGGGTTTGTGTTCGAGAGTGCCTGCCCGGCGGTCGAGGCAGCTGCAGCTGCCGGATTGGGATTCGGGCCCCCTGACCCTTCGACGCCGTTCTCACCTGATGAATGGGTGGACCGTTTCGCGAGACTGCCTTTGCTGGAACAGCCCGGCATGGTCTGGAGGTACGAGCTCGCTTTCGGAGTGTTGGGAGTCGTGCTCGCACGCGTTACGGGCAAGTCCCTTGACGTTGTGATGCGCGAGCGACTGTTCACACCACTTGGCATGACCCAGACCGGGTTCCTCGCCCCGCCCCAACACCTCGTGCCGGCCTTCGCGCAAAGCGAGAACGGCTTGGTTCTCTTTGATAGCGCATTCGAGAGCCGGTGGTCAACACCGCAGGCCTTCCCGGACGCGCGTAGCGGCTTGGTGTCCACAGTTGGTGACCTACTGCAATTCACCAGGATGTTGCTCGAAGACGGCGGCGGATTGCTGTCGCCTGAATCGGTGGCTGTGATGACGTCCGATCACCTCACCGCAGAGCAGCGCTCGGGGCCCTCGGCGCAAGCCTTCCTAGATGGCGGCGGATGGGGATACGGCGTTGGAGTAACCGACGGGAAATGCGGACGCCGCTACGGATGGGGCGGCGGGCTAGGCACGCTCTGGTACAGCTGGCCCGAGCACGATACTGCGGTCATCTTGATGACTCAGGTACTGCCTCCCTCGACCGAATTGTTCGATGCGTTTACGAATGCCGTCGAAGCAACACTTAACCCGTCATGAAACCGCTGAACAAACCACGCCACGAGCTGACTAACGGCCCCTAACGAACGCTCCCCGTTGCAGGGGTGTACCCAGCGCCAGACCCCTGCAGCGCTGTATCTGTCAGATGCACCCACGTTTCAGTGGGCGCTCTCATACTCTTCGATGACGACCCCGGAGGAGAACGATCGCACGTTCACCAGGCGGAAGGAGGTTGGCCGCACGTCGCCGCCCCCGAACAGCGAAATGCCAGCCCCTAAGGCGACAGGGTTGCGCTTGAGGATTAGACGATCGATTTCGGGAAGGAGGTGGCCGGCCAGATCACCGCCGCCGCACAGGTAGATGCTCAACCCTTCCTCCTGCTTGAGTTCCTGAACAGTGGCCAGCGCGTCACGGGTAAAAGAGACAGCCTGATCGTTAGTAGTCCGAGTGCGGGTGGCTACGAACTCTCGGAGATGCGCGTAGGGTCGATTGATTCCAACGGAATGCGCCACGGCGTAGGTGTTCCACCCCTGTATGACTGTGTCGAAACGGCTTCTGGGAGCGTCGGTGCCTAGCGAGTCGAGGACATGTGATGGAAGTGCATCCGCGTACTCGGTGAGGATCGTCTGCATATGGTCGCCCTCGAGCGGGAAGGAGTTGAAGGATCCGTCGGGTGCGGCGATATAGCCATCGATGGATACTGCGACGTAATAGACGAGTTCTCGCATAACCACTCCAATCACTACAGGCGTCGTGAATGGACAATACCACGACGTTTGTCGTGGTTACAGTATGCTGGTGGCGTGACACGGAACCCAGGCCGGCGCAAAGACCTTTCTGATGCTGCGGTGCGTGTTCTAGCGCGCCAGGGGTCGCGTGGTCTAACTCATCGGGCGCTCGATGACGAAGCACAGCTTCCGCGGGGAACGGCATCGAACTTCTTCGCCACGAAAGACGACGTCATCGACGCGATCCTCGCCCGGATAGGCGAACGTCTCGCACCCGATCCCGACGTGCACGCGAGTCTCGCCGCTCGTCAACCTGGACGGGAACTGTTTGCCGCCTACATGAAAGACATCTTTCAACGGCTAACGTCGGATCGCGCTGCAGCTCTGGCCCTCTTCGAGCTGCGCCTTGAGGCAACACGGCGCGGACACGTCGAGGAAGCGATCAGAGCATGGCTGCATAGAGGGCTGGCCGACGACGTAGCCTTCAATGCGCGCATGGGACTTCCGGGCGGGAAACAAGAAGTTATCCTCTTCCACTACGCGATCAACGGCTTCATCTTGGGACTGCCCACGGTTTGGTTGACTCGTGGGGTTGATAGTTTCTTAGGCGGCTAGCACCATGTTGTTGATTGTCTCAAAC
>NZ_BAAAIJ010000034.1:0-2914 GCF_039526005.1 Arthrobacter flavus
GGGGGGCCCACCACTTTTTTGTTGCGTTCACGAGCGCGATTTTCGCAATTTGATCCGAGAAGGTGCCACCGAGGGGATTGACGGATTCTCATCGGCGCTGCCCCTCAAAAACCGAGTAGCGGGTGCCGAAAGACGAGTAGCCGATGCGCGTTATGAGTGTTTCCTTTCTATTTTTCTTGATCACATAATGGTGCATCCGAGGCCTCGTCCGGTCTCAGTTTGCTGCACAAGGGAGTGCGGCAGACAGCTCTGGCGCAAGCCAAAACTGGAAGAAGAATGTCAGTGCGAAAACTCATTTCGATCCTTCTCGGGCTGCTGATGGTTGCAAGCTTCGGTGTCGCGATTCCCGGAGCAGCAACCGCATCCGAACAGACCCTGTCCTCGGTAGTCCGTTCAACCCCCGTCAACTACACCCCCCATGTGCTTGACGGGATTGTGTTCTCAGTCGCCGAGGTCGGCAACACAATCGTTCTCGGGGGATCGTTCACCCGGGTTCAAGCCAGCGCCGGCGGACCAGTATTGACCCGCAACGGAGTGGTTGCATTCAACAAGAACAACGGTCAGATCAGCACCGGCTTTGCGCCCCAGTTCAACAGCACCGTGCGAAGCGTGGTCGCCGCGGCGGATGGACAGTCCGTCTACATCGGCGGACAGTTTGGAACTCTCAACGGCGCCAGCACCCCGAAGGTGGTGCGACTCGCTCTGAGCAATGGAGCCCGAATCACCGCATTCAATGCGGGGAGTATCAACGCAGTCGTCCACGACATGAAACTCTCCGGTAACCGACTCTTCATCGGCGGAGAGTTCACCGCCGTCAGAGGACAGGCACGAACCGCGCTCGCCGAACTGGATCCTGTCTCCGGTGCACTGCGCACCAATACCAACATTGTCTTCGCCGGCACCCACCGCGGCGGAAACACCTTCGTCCACAAGTTCGATGTCACCCCGGATGGTCGGACCATGGTGGTCACCGGAAACTTCACGTCCATGAACGGGCTGGACCGGGTCCAGGTCGGAATGGTAAATCTATCTTCAGTTACCTCCACCGTGACTGACTGGCAAACCAACCGGTGGAAGCCCAACTGCTACTCCGTCTTCGCCTACTACCTGAACGATCTGGACATCTCGCCAGACGGATCCTACTTTGTGCTTGGCTCCATGGGCGGTTATGGAAGCGGTCCGCCAACCCTCTGCGACACCGTATCCAGGTGGCAAACCAACGCTCGCGGAACCGCGCTCAACCCGGTATGGGTGGATTACACAGGCGGCGACAGCGTTTACGCCCTCGAGGCGACCGGCCCCACCGTCTACTTTGGTGGACACAATCGTTGGATGAACAACCCGTTCCGAGCTGACGCTGCAGGGCAGGGCGCCGTAGGCCGTGAGGGTATCGGCGCCCTGAGCGCTCTCAGCGGACTACCCATGAAGTGGAATCCTGGACGAGACCGCGGCCGCGGCGTCTTCGACCTCCTCGCAACGTCCCAAGGACTATGGGTCGGATCCGACACAGACCGCATCGCCCGCTACCTGTACCGCGCGAGAATCGCGTTGTTCCCGATAGCCGGCGGAACGGCGATACCCGCTGCATCAGCTCCATCGTTGCCAGTCGATGTACTACAAAGCGGGAGACCTAGCGGCTCGGGCCAGACGAACCAGCTGAGCCAGATATATTTCACAGGGAGTCAGGGGTCAGCGGCTAGCCCGAATGTGACGGGTGCCGTCCCGTGGGACAGCGTCCGTGGAGGCTTCGTCGCGGCTGGCTCCACGTATCTTGCAATGGCGAACGGAGAACTGCATCAGCGATCCTTCAACGGCTCACAAATCGGCGGACCAACGGTCCTGAACCTATACGGGCTAACGAACTTCGCCAACGAGATGCAGTCGATGACGGGCTTATTCTACTCAAATGGGCGCATCTACTTCACCCTGGCGGGCCAAACCAGTCTGTTCATGCGTCATTTCGAGCTTGATAGTGGGATTGTCGGTGCGCAGCGGTTTACCGTCGCTGGCCCGACGGGCGGTATGACCTGGAGCAACGTGCGAGGCATGTTCCTCGCGGGCGACAGATTATATTGGGGCGCCGCGGACGGCAATCTCAATGCTCTGGGCTGGACGGCATCGGTGGGTGACGGAACCGTTTCAGGCACTTCCACTACCGTGAGCGGTCCAGCACTGGACGGTACCAACTGGACAGCGAAGGCGCTGATTGCCAAACCGGGAACGGCCCCTTCACCAGCTAATGGCTCACCTTCCGCAAGTTTCAGCCAGACCTGTGATGGCCTTCAGTGCACATTCAATGGTGCGGAATCGACCGATTCCGACGGAACTGTCGACTCGTACGCCTGGACCAGCAGCGACGGCGGATCCGGGACGGCAGCAGTCTTCACCCGGGAGTTCGCATCGGCTGGCACTTATGACGTCGCCGTCACCGTCACCGACAATGACGGTACGACGTCCTCAACTATTGAGACGGTGACCGTCAGCAATGCTCCGCCCTTGAACGAGTCGCCGCAGCTCCGGTTCCCGGACGCTGCGGGCAACGAGCATGAGGAAGCCATCAACTGGCTGGCTGACCGGGGTCTGACCAGCGGTTACGATGACGGAACCTACCGTCCGCTGGCCTCGATCAACCGCGATGCGATGGCGGCGTTCCTCTACCGCCTGGCCGGTGAGCCTGCTTACGCAGAGCCCACCACCTCACCATTCACTGACATCACTCCTGCAACCCAGTTCTACAAGGAAATGGCGTGGATGGCCGAGACCGGCCTGTCGACCGGCTACAGCGACGGCACCTTCCGTCCGCTGGCTCCCGTCAACCGTGACGCGATGGCTGCGTTCATGAACCGCTTCGCTGGCGAGTACTGCAGCATCGCGGACGCAGCCGATTACGATGCACCTCAGGTTGCGCCGTTCC
>NZ_BAAAIJ010000035.1:0-13832 GCF_039526005.1 Arthrobacter flavus
CGTCGAGGGGGACCGTGGGAGACAGTTACGATAACGCGTTGGCCGAGACCGTGAATGGCTATTACGAGACCGAACTCGTCCGCGGCCCCGCCCAGCCTGGTCCGTGGAAAACGGTCGAGGACCTCGAGCTAGCGACTCTCGGATGGGTTCACTGGCACAACACCGAACGCCTGCAGGGCTACCTCGGGGACATTCCGCCCGGAGAATTCGAGCAGGCGTTCTATGCTGGCAAAACCACCATCAATCAACTGGTGGAAATCAAATATCGCGAGTCTCCATCAAACCCAGAGCGCTTCAGTTTGCGGTTCACGATCATCTCGTACTCATCCAATAGTTCAGCCCGGATTCGGCGCCATCCGTAGGTGCCGCCAGACTGCCGGTGAATCAGGCAGACGTAGTCGGCCACAATGGAACGTCTGATGGCCCGGATCGAGGGTTTGGCGCGGAGATGTTTGAGATAGGTCGACCGGTTCAGGCCCGCGGTGATGCAGGACCGCCGGGCGGAGAAGCCCTGGATGACGAGCCCGTCGACGACTGCTGGTTTCCTTTTGGGGGCACCACCGCCATCCGGTCATACAACGCGCTGGCGGCTTTGACGATGGCCAGTTCGTCCTCGAGCTGCCTGATTCTCTTACGGGCCGAAACGAGGTCGCCAGCATCCGGACTTGGTGTTCCCTCTTTCATTCCGGCCTCCACCAGTGCCTAGTGTTTCCACCGGTAGAGAGTTCCTTGGCAGATACCCGTCTCCGCGAAGAGCGAGGCGACGGATTCGCCTTGCCGAAGACGGATACTGATGCCGCGCCAGACGGAGCGTGGGTATTGGAAAGGCATGGGGTGACCTCCTGGAGTCACAATGCCCTACTCACATAAAACTGGACCACTAGGAAGGGCCAATGCCAACTGGACTGCTAACGGGGACCCAACGAGTCACACGAAGGCAGGGTCCGGAACAAGGCAGCATTTGCCTCCCTAGCCGGGGTAAATCCCATCCCTGTGTCCTCCGGCAACACCATCCGGCATCGGCTGAACCGGGGCAGGGACCGTTCTCTGAACAGTGCCTTGCACATGGTCGTCATCGTCAGGATGACTCACGACGGCGAACCCCGCCATTCGTGGAGAAGCGCCGTGCCGAGTGTCGTACGGATAAGGAGATTCGTCGTTGTATCAAGCGCTACCTGGCCCGTCGCATCTACCGCACGCTCAGCGCGTTGCGATAGATGCGACGAACGCTGCTTGACAGACATAGAAATCGACCATTGAAATCCGTCGCCGTCACGAGTGGAACTTCGCCAGCTGAAGTCTTCAGATCTGAAGCTGGACTCCGTAATTTGCGAACAGTGCGGATCTGACCAATCCGTTTGATCAATTCTCGAATGCTATAAGCTGGTCCCGCCGATCGGGATCATTGCTATTGGGCAAGTGACGGAGCATCGGCACGAATCTGGCGCCACACTCCTTTGGTATCGACTACCTTCTTGTCTAATAGCCTGTCTGTGTCGAAGGTCTTGAATTCCTCATGATCGACTAGCAGGAGAACGAGATCGGCGGCCGCAATCGCCGGTTCGAGCTCGCTGAGCTGCACGTTCCTGCGATTGTGTAGTTCGGCTGGAAGCGCGACAATATTTGGTTCGACTGCGAGTACTTTTCCATTAGGAATCGCATCCGCAAGGCGGCCTACGATATCCCTGGCTGGAGACTCTCGCAGGTCGTCGATGTCTGCCTTGAATGCAAGTCCCAACGCGGCGATTGTGGGGGAGTCCACTCCGCTCAAAGCGGTCAAAGCCTTATCAATCACAATCTGCGGCTTGCTATCGTTTGTTTCTCGAGCCAGCCGGATGATCCGGGCATCGTCGGGCATCGCTGACACAATGAACCATGGATCAACGGCGATGCAATGTCCGCCAACGCCAGGGCCGGGCTGGAGAATATTCACGCGCGGGTGATGGTTGGCAAGCTCAATAAGTTCCCATATGTCGACGTCAAGCTTGTCGGCGATGACGGAAAGCTCATTGGCGAATGCAATGTTGACATCACGGAACGAGTTTTCCACCAGTTTTGCTAGCTCGGCGGTAACAGCATCTGTTAGGTGGATCTCTGCCTTGCAGAAGGACGCGTACAGACTCTTGGCCATTTCGGCGGATCCGGGCGTCAGGCCGCCCACAATTCTGTCGTTTTCGACTAGTTCGATCATGACACGGCCAGGGAGCACTCGTTCCGGGCAATGAGCGACGTGAATCGAGTTAGAGGCCTCGCCGCCCAAACGGAGATCGGGCCGTTCTTCAATGATGATGTCCGCCATGCGTTGGGTTGCGCCCGGAGGCGAGGTGGACTCGAGAATAATGAGTTCGCCTCCCCGAAGCTGAGGAGCGATTCCTTTAGCCGCTGCCTCGATGTAACTCAGGTCGGCCGTGTGTCCATCCTTGAACGGGGTCGGAACAGCGACGATATAGGCATCTGCCTCGGGTGTCGAAGTAGTCGCACGCAACCGGCCCGCAGCTACCGTTCCAGTCAGGGAAGCTCCCAGGTCCGGCTCCACGAAAGGGAGTTCGCCTCGGTTAATCGAGTCGACGGTGCTCTGCTTTACGTCGACGCCTGTGACGTCATGCCCGTTGATAGCAAGCACGACCGCCGTCGGTAGACCAATGTAGCCCAAGCCGATAACAGCGATTCTTTTTTTATTTTGAATAGTCATCGTTCTCTATCTACTTTGTTTCCGGTTGTGATTGGTCGAGCCTGATCGCATGTGCGGCTAGCAGGATCAGCGCCATTGGCCACACTACCCTGCGAAGTCTGCGATTCTAGGCCCCACACCTACTAGCTCCTCGATGGCCGCTACCGTGCGTTTAGCGGCCAGTCCATCGCCATACGGGTTGACCGCATTCGCCATAGAGTCGTAGTGCTCTGTTTCGTTGAGCAGCCGCTCCACTTCTTTGACAATACGGTCCTCCCCGGTCCCGATGAGCATGACGGTTCCTGCATGAACCGCTTCCGGACGTTCTGTGTTGTCACGCATCACCAAGACCGGTTTGCCGAGGCTCGGTGCCTCCTCTTGAACTCCGCCAGAGTCCGTTAGAACAAGGTGCGCCAGGGAAAGCATCCTTGTGAATTCGCCGTAGGCCAACGGCTCGGTGATAATTACGTTCTTCTTTCCCTGAATAGTAGGAAGTACGGCCTCCCGGACCGCAGGGTTCTTATGCACAGGGAAGACGATCGTGACGCTGGGGTGCGCGTCAGCGATGCGGGCGAGAGCGCGACCCACACCTTCCATCGCTTGTCCCTGGTTTTCACGGCGGTGCGCTGTTACTAGAACCACGCGTGTGCCCAAGGCTGCGAGGTTTTCCAAGTTAGGATCCGAGAAAGGCACTCGCTTCTCCACAGTTTTTAGAAGGGCATCAATAACTGTGTTTCCGGTCACTACAATGTCTTTAGGAGTGATTCCCTCGCGCTCAAGATTCGCGCGACTGATGCTGGTTGGGGCCAGGTGCAGACTCGATATTTGCGAAGTAATCTTGCGGTTGGCTTCCTCTGGAAATGGGGAAAAAAGGTTCCCGGATCGAAGACCAGCTTCAACATGAACAACGGGAATTCCCCGATAAAACGCAGCCAGCGCGCCAGCCGTTGATGTTGAGGTATCCCCTTGAATAACTACCACATCCGGTTTGGCCTGTTCAAAAAGTCGATCCAGCCCGTCAATCGTTTTCGTGATAATCGAATTCAGCGTTTGTCGAGGTTGGATGATGTTCAGATCATGATCCGGGAAGATGCCGAAGAGTTCATTAACCTGATCGAGCATAGCCCTGTGCTGACCAGTGACCGTAACAACGCATTCCAGAGTCTTTGAATGGTTCAACTCGGCGACGATCGGTGCCATTTTGATGGCCTCCGGTCTGGTGCCGTAGATAGGCATAACGATGGGCATATATTTCTCCTCAAGTGTGCGAGACTCATGCGAGCTTATCCGAGAAATGCCTTTTGGGCAGGATCGACGGGTCAAGTCGAGCGAGCTTGTCGTCAGGAAAACGTTAGAGCGACGATCGGCTCAGATCCGGTGGACTGCAGTTTCCGAAGGTCAATAGAGGAGAGGTTCAGACGCTGCCAAATCCAAAATGTAGGGCTCGGCGATGAGCCCAGAACCTGACATTGCAGGCAACTGATGGGAATCGAGTGCGCAATTGCTGTGTTGACTTTTTCGATCGATTACCCGGGCTATCTCATGTTGCGGCAGTGGATTGCTTCCTACGATGACGTGGCGGCTTAAACGTCTTGAACACGTGGCAGATCACAGTCCTTCGGTCTGGCAAAGTACCTTTGAATTATGTCTCCAACCGTCGCCGATCTAAGCGAGTCCGCCCTACTTGACATCATCCTGCCGCGCTTGCTAGCAACAGCATCCGAGGAATCCGACGTGGTTCTCGTGGGTCCGGGGGATGACGCCGCGGTCCTCTCTGTCCCGGATAGCCGGCTAGTCATATCAATTGATACCCAAGTCCAAGATATGGATTTCCGGCTCCAATGGCCCAACGGGTACCGCACCACCGGTTTCAACGTTGGATGGAAGGCTGCGGCCCAGAACCTTAGCGATATCAACGCGATGGGTGGCAGAGGGACATCCATGGTCGTCAGCCTTACCCTCCCGGGTAACACCAAGGTTTCGTGGGTGGAAGACCTGGCAGATGGATTGGCGGCAGCCATAAGGGAACTCGGCGCCAATGATTGCCAGGTCGTCGGGGGAGATCTGGGGGCCGGACGCGAAATAGTTGTCACCGCAGCGGTGACAGGGTCACTCGAAGGACGAGAGCCAGTGCTGCGAACAGGCGCCAGACCGGGCGACATCGTCGCTCTGGCAGGGACCGTAGGTCGAGCCGCCGCGGGGTTGGCCATCCTGGAATCCAGCCGCTCGATGGAATCGCTTGGCGCAGACGCCGTCGAGCTCGTCACGAATCAACTCCAACCATGGCCGCCTTTGGGAGCGGGACCTGCCGCCGCCACAGCAGGCGCCACAGCCATGCTGGATATCTCCGACGGTCTGATCAGGGATGCCCAACGGCTTGCCGCCGCGAGCGGGGTGACTGTGGACTTCGATCCAGAAGCACTGGCGAAGCTGAAGAACCCACTGGAGTCCACAGGCAAGCTGCTCGGTATCGATCCGATGAACTGGGTGCTTGGCGGGGGAGAGGACCATGGGCTACTTGCGACTTTCAGCCAGGGAGTTGATCTCCCGGAGCAATTCGTGGTGATTGGTGTCGTCGGGGCAGGTCCGGCGGGCGTCACCATCGACTCGCAGCCGCCGACGATCTTCGGCTGGGACCATTTCGCAGGCTGACCGCCGCGTTCAGCCACCTTTTGGTCCACGGCTACTCTCCCTGAAGGGTTCACTGCGGTAGGCTCGATATGTGCCGGATTGCCCGGCGTGACCGCAGCGCCGCAGTCACCCGCCAACGTGGGATGGGATCACTTTGCAGACAAAGATCACCGCTAACGCAGCTGCGATGAGGCGATGGTTGAGCAAGGCCGAAGAGTCCCTGGGCAACCACAGCGACCGCCTCAACGCCATCAACATCTTCCCGGTGGCAGACGGCGACACCGGCACCAACCTCTACCTCACTGTTCGCGCCGCCTCCCACGCCGCCTCGGCATCCGACACCACCGATCTCGGCGTGCTGCTCCGAACCGCCGGCCAAGCCGCCATGGAGGATGCACGAGGCAACTCAGGGACTCTGTTCGCAGTATTCCTGTCGGCAGTAGCCGAGCCCCTGCACCACCACACCAGGCTTTCAGGCCCCCTGCTCGCCACGGCGTTGCAACGAGCCCAGATCCGCAGCTGGTCGGCACTTAGCGATCCGGTGCCCGGTACCATGCTGTCGGTCCTTGAGGCGACAGCCCGCGGAGCCGCCATGGCAGACGGCGCCCAAAACGGAGACGACAGCAATCACGCCCTCGCCCTCACGCTCCAGGCCGCCGTCGAAGCCGCTCTGGAAGCCGTGATCCAGACCGAAAGCCAGCTCGGCGTCCTCACCGCAGCCAAGGTGGTGGATGCCGGGGGAGTGGGATTCCTCCTGATCATGGACGCGCTACGTGCCGCCGCTCTCGGTGAGGAACTGCAGGACGAACTCCTCGACGGACTCCACGGCTACGACATCCAGTCACCCCACATCCACAACGGCGGCGACCCCGAGGGCGTCGAAGTCATGTGCACCATCAACCTCAGCCCCCTCGACGCCGCCACCCTGCGGCTTCACCTCGACGAACTGGGCGACTCAGTCATCATGAGCGCCGTCACCGAGGTCGAGGAGGGCTACCGGTGGCGTGTTCACGTCCACGTGCCCGAGCCCGAACCAGCGCTGAAACTCATCCAGGAAGCTGGCCATCCAATCAACGTGTCGGTGACCCAGCTGGCGTCGCCACGACAGCCCGATTCGCCGCAATACGGCGACGTGACCCAACTCAAGGACCCCTCCGCACTTGGTGACTCCTCCCCACTCAACGAACCAGCACAGCTCAGCGAAGCCCAAGAGGCCAGTGGATAGTCCAAAGACCGGGGAACTCAGCTCCTCCCTCGATGGGGTTGTTCCCAAGGCCAAGGTCAAAGCCTTCGCCGAGACCCTTAACATTCACACCTTTAGCCATCTGCTCAACCATTTCCCGCGTGCCTATTTTGAGCGCGGCGAGCTGACGCCGGTGAGCTCAGTGCCGTTGGGCGAAGATGTGACGCTGATTGCTCGGGTGCAATCAGCCAACCTGAGGCAGATGCGCAACCGTAAGGGTTCTCTGTGCGAGGTAGTGATCACCGACAACACCGGGGGCAAGCTCGGCAGTCTCAGCCTCTCCTTCTTCAACGGTCACCAGGCTGCGAGGGATCTACGTCCCGGCGTCCACGCCATGTTCTCCGGCAAGGTCACTGAGTATCGGCACCGGCTGAACCTCACCAACCCCATTTATTCATTGCTCGACGACGACGGGTCCGTCGACCCCGATCTTCTCGAGGCTCCGCTTCCGGTGTACCCGGCGTCGGCGAAGGTTCCCAGCGAAACCATCAAGAAGGCAGTCGGTACGCTGCTCGACAGACTGGTGCACTCACAGTTCAATGATCCAATCCCGCCGGACATTACGCGCCGGGACAAGCTGATGAATATCACCCAGGCCTATGAGCTGATCCATCGTCCCCACGCGATCGAAGACACCTACCGAGCCAAGCACCGCTTCCGCTACCAGGAGGCGCTGGTTCTGCAGACGGCACTGGCCCGACGTCGGGCGCTCACCTCGCAGGAGGAGGCGACGTCGCGCCGTCCACGCCCGGGTGGACTGCTGGACCAATTCGACTCCCAGCTGCCCTTCACCCTCACCAACGGGCAGAAAGTTATTGGGGAGACCCTCGCTGAGGACCTGTCTTCTTCCCACCCCATGAATCGGCTCCTGCAGGGTGAGGTGGGCTCCGGTAAGACGCTTGTCGCTCTTCGGGCGATGCTGCAGGTGATCGACTCCGGTGGTCAGGCTGCGCTGTTGGCGCCGACCGAGGTGCTTGCCGCACAGCATCTGCAATCGATCACCCGGACGTTGGGGCCATTGGCCATGGGAGGGATGCTCGGGGGAGCAGCTGATGGAACCAAGGTGGTCCTGCTGACCGGCTCGATGTCCACAGCGCAGCGCAAGCACGCAATGCTTGACGCGGCAACGGGTGACGCCGGGATTGTGATTGGGACCCATGCCCTGCTGTCCGAGAATGTGAGCTTTTTTGACCTCGGGCTCATCGTGGTGGATGAACAGCACCGCTTCGGTGTCGAACAACGCGACGTGTTGCGGTCTAAAGCCACCAATTCGCCGCATGTGCTGGTGATGACCGCAACCCCCATTCCCCGGACGGTCGCGATGACGGTGTTCGGCGACCTAGATGTATCCACCTTGACCGAGTTGCCTGCCGGTAGGGCGCCGATCACCACCCACGAGGTCGGCCTCACCGAACATCCTGCCTGGATTCAGCGAATTTGGGCGCGGGCCAGGGAGGAGATCGACGCCGGGCGTCAGGTGTACGTGGTGTGTCCCAAGATTGGCGACCAAGAAGAGGACTCCACGGCGGTAGAGCTCTACTCGCCCGATGGGCCGCCTGACAGCCGGGGTTCTCAGCCGGAACTCACGTCGGTCAATGAGTTGTTCGAAACGCTGCAGGAAATGCCGGTCATGCAGGGTGTGTCGATTGGGCTGTTGCATGGGCGGCTGGATCCTGTCGAGAAGTCAGCGACCATGGCTCGCTTCAATGACGGAAGCGTTCAGCTGCTGGTCTCCACCACGGTGATCGAGGTAGGTGTGGATGTTCACAACGCCACAATGATGGTGATCATGGATGCGGACCGGTTCGGTATTTCGCAGCTGCATCAGCTGAGGGGGCGCGTTGGTCGTGGTGGGCATCCCGGAACCTGTCTGCTGGTGACTCAGCTTGACCCCGAGCATCCCAGCAGGGAGAGGCTGGCGGCTGTCGCGTCGACTACCGACGGCTTCGAGCTGTCGCAGAAGGATCTTGAGCTTAGGCGCGAAGGCAACATTCTCGGGGCCTCGCAGTCCGGTGGGCGGTCGGCGTTGAGGTTCCTGCGCGTGGTCAAGGACGTGAAAATCATTGAGAAGGCTCGCGAAGATGCCCAGCAGATTGTGGCGCTCGACGTCGATCTGGTGGATCATCCAGACCTCGCTGAGGCAATGGACCTCTACCTGAATCCCGAGAAGGAAGCCTTCCTGGAGCGGGGCTAACCCTGCTGGGAATTGAGGTCGTCCAAGGGGACGACGGACTTCAGACCCAGTCCAATCAGGAAAGAATCAAAGACATCTTCGGTAAAGCTTCCATCGTGTCCGGGGTCGCACCAGATCGTCCGTAGGGGGATCGGCTACTGCACATCATCGTGGGTGGCCGAGCGCGCGGCGCGATTGGCCACCGCGGCGGAACGGAGGAGCACCATGGTCTGAGCGATAAGCGCGAGGAACGCAACACCTGTCCCAGTTGGACCACCAGCTATTAGTTGAACCACCGCTGCGGTCACCAGCCCGGCGCCTGCCACCGGCCACATTATTTTCACCACCGGAAGGGCCGCCGTGTGCCCGGCAACCCACGCCGCTGAGGACGCCCTGGTGTACCGGGTGCGGATCCCGGCGGACGCGTTTGCACCAATGAGGCCCTCAGCTGCCTGGCGTGTAACGGCAACGCAGATGGCTGGCAGGAGCAAGATGGTGAACGAGAGAAGAATTAGGCCGATCAATTCCTCAGGCACTGCCCTCCAACCGGGCACCGTGGACGTCAGAAGCATCGAGCCACACTCCACTCGGGGGAGGTGTGCACGTTCGTCCGAAAGCTATTGCAGTCATGCCATTGAGCTTATCGAGTCACCTGATACTCCACGATTCCTTTGTCTCGGGGTGGTAGCTTCGGGTTCACATGTGGCCGCACCAACGGCACCCTGGACCATTCATCGGCGGACGACGCCATCAGTAGCGCATGGTGGCAGGTCATGAAGGTGTGGAGGACTAGTGATCACTCCTTCTCCACATTGGCCGCCTTCGCTGGATCATTCGAATCTATATTCGATAAAATTGAAACATGGCAATCACCCCTTTCGAGCAGCAGACAGATACTCCTCGGTATCTCGCCTGGTTGAACACCGAGCTGTCGGGGATTGCTGATTCTTTTCGGGCCGAGAGTCTGATCATGCCTACCCGAGAACTCGCCGAGATCGCAGTGGCTATCGAACAGGTTGCCAGAACTGCCGAGCAACTTCAGCTGATTGCGGCACACGCGGTGGAACATCAGAATGTGGCAGTAGTCGGTGAGTCTGACCAGCGGATGAGTCTTGGAACGTCCGACGACGACTCCGCCAAGGGAGCGCTGAACCGCACCGGGTGCAGAGACAACGCAGAGTATCTTCGGAACACTTTGCGGATCAGCAAGAGTGATGCGAGGCGGCGGATTCGTGTATCCGGCCAGGTTTTGCCGACGGTTCAGCTGAATGGTCAGCCAATCGCCCCTCGGCTTGAACATCTGGGGGCTGCGATTGCTCGATCGGAGGTCAGCAGCCAGGCTGCCACCCTAATCAGTTCGGCCATGGAAAGAGTCAAGCCGTTTGCTTCGACCAAGGATCTGGACGAGATGGAAGCCACTCTGACTCGGCAGGCAGTTGTCTCGGATCTGGATGTGCTCAGGGTGCTGATTCAGCGGTGGGAGAGTTTGCTCAACCCTGATGGCTCTGAGCCAACCGAAGAGGTGTTGCGTGCACGGCAGGGAGTCTTTCTTCGGGGCAAGCGTCACGGTCTGCATTTTATGGAGATCTCGGCGACGGACGAACAGTTCGAAGACCTGATCACGGTGATGTATTCAGCCACCAATCCGAGGGCCAGGGCAGGGCTGTCGGCTGCCGAAGCCGAAAAGCTGGGTGGTCTGGCTAAGACTTTAGGTGCAGGTGCAGACTCTTTGAGCGCTGAGCCTAGCTTGTTTGGTTCATCCGGAGATTCAGCTGCTCAGGGAGCAGCGATCATTGCGGATGACGAGCTTGATCGGTCGACGTGGGCGCAGCAGTTGCTGGATGGCCTGGTGGGTGCATGTCGTATTGCTTTGGCTAGCAGCAAGCTTTCTGATGCCGGAGGAATGCGGCCGCAGGTGTTGGTCACCATCAACTACAAGGACCTGGTGGCCGATGTTGGTAGAGCTGGTCATGCGGCGTTTGGCGGTTTGATCAGTGCTCGGTCGATTCGTCGGATTGCCTGTGATGCGAATGTTTTGCCAGTGGTGCTGGGAACGCAAGGCCAAATCCTCGATGTGGGCAATCCTCGTCGTTTGTTTCCTCCCACTATCCGTAAGGCGTTGACCGCGCGGGATGGTGGATGTGCTTTTCCAGATTGCATGATGCCGTCGCCTTGGACCGAGGGTCATCACATCATTCCGTGGAGTCGAGGTGGACCGACCACCGTGGACAACGGGGTGTTGCTTTGTACCAGGCATCATCATCTGCTTCACCAGGAGGAGTGGAAGATCGAGGTGAGGGACCGAATTCCGTGGTTTGTTCCGCCGCGGTATATCGATCCGGCGCAGAGACCTCGGCAGAACCACTATCACCGGGATCATCCCTATCACCGGGACTATCCCCAGCGGCAGGATCGCAATCCGTCGGTCTCGAGTTGACGCCCTATCCGAGACGAAACGATCCAACTCACTCCAGCAGTAGTGCAGCTGGCAGCGGCAGTCGTGGCTCTACTCACCGCACGCGCAGTGGTCAGAACGCACAAACGCTCCCGAGCAGTAACTCGGAAGCGTAAGCGTCGTGCAAAGAGGTAGTCACACAATCCGTGGTCGTAACCAAAGCGGTTGCGGCCACCGGCCCTTCTCCAATTTTATCCACTCATCACCAGAAAGGAAGCGCTCTACATGGATCTGCTCAACCTGATCCTGGCCGTGGTTGTCCTGGTGCTCATCATTACCGCGTGGGAAGCCACCCGCCACACCAACTAACTCGACAGCTAGAAACACCGACAAGAGAGCTGGCTAGCCCACCAGGGCCGGTCAGCTCTCGGTTAGCGCGGCAGCGTTCTTCTGTTTCCGTCGGCGCTCTGACCACCTGACGATGACATGGGTGATGAGTAGGCCGCAAAGAATCGAGATAAGCCCACGACTGAGCAGGGAAAGTTCAGTGAAAACGTCCAGAGCGATATTGACAGCAAAGGTGCTCAAAACACTCACTATGACGATCAGGTACTGGCTCATAGGTCGCATGCACTTCATCCTGTCACTGCAGTAGCACCCGTAACAACCGGGTAAACCAGGAACATACAAGCCGTCCTCCGCTGCGCTGCGGGCTGTGCTGCCGCCGGCTGATACGTCGCCACCGGCAGGAACTTTTCTTTTTGCTGCTGTCCTTATGTTGTTGAGTAGGTAGTTCGCGGGGCAGTTGTAGTGTCTTGGCTACCCAGGGGTGATGGGTATGGCTTTTGCTGCTGTGCCGGACAGTTGTTACGGCTTCGAAGGATTGGCCGCCTGTCGCTTCGATGATGGCCCGACCGCTGATTGAGAGACGCGACAAGAAATGATCGCTGGATAAGGACACGACGGCGAGGTTATCTGCTGGGCTTCATATTCGAACGATGAAGGGAGACCGCTTTGTTGCAATTGTGGGCCGGGATAGACGCCGGCAAA
Source organism: Arthrobacter flavus (assembly GCF_039526005.1). Taxonomy (NCBI): domain Bacteria; kingdom Bacillati; phylum Actinomycetota; class Actinomycetes; order Micrococcales; family Micrococcaceae; genus Arthrobacter; species Arthrobacter flavus. The sequence goes on from NZ_BAAAIJ010000035.1 coordinate 12,164, forward strand.
ACCCATCACCACTGCGTCGTCATTGACGAGGAGGGGGCCCGTTTGTTCTCTCAGAGGGTAGCCAATGACGAGGCAGACCTGCTGGATTTGATGGGAAGCATCGCGGCGCTTGGTGGTGGGGGAGAGGTGGTTTGGGCGGTGGATCTGAACCACGGTGGGGCTGCACTGCTGATCGCGCTGCTTGCAGCCCATGACCAGCAACTCCTCTACATTCCAGGACGCACGGTGCATCACGCTTCCAGGACTTACCGTGGGGACGGCAAGACTGACGCGAAGGACGCCGCGGTCATTGCTGACCAAGCCCGGATGCGCCGGGATCTGCAACCGGTTCGTACCGGAGATGACATCAGCGTCGATCTGCGGATCCTTACCGCCCGCCGCACGGATAAGGCTTGTGACCGCACACGTGCGATCAACCGCCTACGGGCACAGCTGTTGGAATACTTTCCCGCCCTCGAACAGGCCTTTGACTACAGCAGATCCAAGGCCGGGCTGCTGCTGCTCACGAGATACCAGACTCCCGATGCCCTGCGCAGGCTCGGACAGAAACGCCTACACACCTGGCTCAGGAGCCAGCGCACCCGCAGCAGCGCCGATGTGGCGGAAAGGGCCATGACGGCAGCGAAATCCCAGTACACCACCGTTGCTGCCCAGCGGATCGGTGCGCCGATGGTCGCCGAGCTCGCGCAGGAAGTCCTGGATATTCAGAACCAGCTCGATGCTTTGGACACGCTCATAGCTGAGCGTTTTCGCGAACACCACCAGGCAGAGGTCATGCTCAGTATGCCGGGCTTCGGCCCCCTTCTCGGAGCCGAATTTCTTGGCGCCATAGGTGGTGATCTGTCCGTTTTTGACAGCGTGGACCGGCTCGCCGGAGTCGCGGGCCTCGCGCTGGCGCCTAAGGATTCCGGTCGGATACGAGGTAATCACCACAGACCCAGACGATACGACCGACGCCTGCTGCGGGCCTGCTACATGGCGGCCATGTCGAGTCTGCGAAGCTCGACGGCGTCCAGGACCTACTACGACCGCAAACGCGCGGAAGGTAAAACCCACGTCCAGTCCGTGCTTTCCCTGGCCAGACGCCGGCTCAACGTCCTCTGGGCGATGCTTCGCGATGGAACCGTCTACAAGCCGCCAGGAGATCTTGTGCCATCGTCTGCCTGAGAACCACTGTCGAGGTCACGAGAGGAACGTTTGGAGCGTCGCCATTCGAAAAACCATCCGGTTGCCATTATCAAGAAGGCGAAGCCCAGTACCAGGATGAAGAGATCGGGCTCTCCCTCCTGGAATGATGTGACCCATAGATAGAGGTAACCAGCGGATACGAGTAGAAAGAATAAGGCCAACATTCCTGCTGTGCGTTGGTTCATCGGTTTCGGCGTTTTGCCGGGCTCCGACAACCCCATGGCGTCGGTCATCCGCCTCAGTCGCCCTGGGGGCTTCCCCTTCCTCATACAGAAACCATAACCGGCCGAGCTCTGCTTGTCCGGTATGAATCTGTCGGTCCTCGCTGTCGCTCGGGCAGTAGAAGCATCATCTCTATTTTTTGCTGCTGTCCGTTGGATTCTATGTGCCCGCTCCGGCGGTTCAACCGGCCTGCGGCCGGCTACGCGGGCCGCACTTACCTTAGCGCTCCTACGTCGCTTATTTCCTCACTAATTCCTGC
>NZ_BAAAIJ010000036.1:0-157329 GCF_039526005.1 Arthrobacter flavus
GAAGTGACGTCATGCAGCCAAATTCAACCAATCAATAAAACAATCGGTATCAACAAACATGGCACACTATTGAGTTCTCAAATAACAGGCGCAATTCGTATTATCTGTAAATAATCTTTCTATTTACATTTCCTCGCTGCGACTTATCTAAAGTTATTCCATCCGCATTCTCTTTGTCAAATCCGCGTTATTTGCGGATTTCGGCAAAAACAACCGAATGAGCCGACGAAAAGTTGAGGTAATTCTAGCTTCTGTGCACAGCACACGCCGGAGCTACCTATTAATTTTCGAAGGGGGTGGTTGCCACTCAGTGGCGGCAACTCATGAAACATTACACGTGGATCTGGGTGCGCGCAAATCCTCCCGCAGCACCCCTGAACCAGCTGGTTCAGACGGGTGTGACGTCCACGGTGGCGAGGGTCCGTTTGCCCCGGCGAAGGACCAGGTACCGCCCATGCAGGAGCGATTCGGGGCCCACAACAGTGTCCGGATCCTGGACTTTGATGTTGTTCACGTAGGCACCCCCTTCTGCGACGGTGCGACGCGCGGCCGAGTTACTGGCCGACAACCCGCTGGCCACCAACAGATCAATAATTCCCAGACCAGCACTCGACACAGTCGCAGTAGGCAGCTCCGCAATCGCCAACGACAGGGTGGCCTCATCGAGTTCCGACAGTTCGCCCTGGCCGAAAAGCGCTGCCGACGCGGCAATGACCTTCTCGGTTGCAGCGACGCCATGCACCAGCGAGTTCACCTCGAAGGCAAGCGCGCGTTGGGCCTCACGCAAATGTGGCCGTTCTTCGGCAGCGCGGCCCAACTCCTCAATCTCCTCACGGGACTTGAAGGTGAACACCTTCAGCCTTCCCACCACATCAGCATCGGCAGTGTTGAGCCAGAACTGGTAGAAGGCGTAAGGGCTGGTCAGCTCGGCATCGATCCAAATGGCGTTCCCCTCGCTCTTGCCGAACTTGGTGCCATCCGAGTTGGTAATCAGCGGCGTGCCAATAGCGTGGACGCTCTTCCCCTCGGCTCGCCTAATCAGGTCCGTGCCGCTGGTCAGGTTGCCCCATTGGTCTGATCCGCCCGTCTGCAGGGTACAGCCGTAGCTGCGGTACAGCTCCAGGAAATCCAGGCCCTGCAGAATCTGGTAACTGAACTCGGTGTAGCTGATCCCCGCATCGGAATTCAGCCGTGCACTGACGGCGTCCTTGGCGAGCATGGTGCCCACCCGGTAGTGCTTCCCGATTTCACGCAGGAAATCAATGGCACTTAGGGGTGCCGTCCAGTCCAGGTTGTTGACCATCCGGGCAGGATTGGACCCAGTGAAATCGAGGTATTTTTCGACCTGACCCCGCAGCTTCTCCACCCACTCCGCCACCGTCTCAGGAGTGTTGAGTGTCCGTTCGGAGGTGGGCCGCGGGTCGCCGATCAGACCGGTGGAACCCCCGACCAGGCCGAGGGCATGATGGCCGGCGAGCTGAAGCCGGCGCATGGTGAGGAGCTGTACCAGGTGTCCGAGGTGCAGGCTCGGAGCGGTCGGATCGAACCCACAGTAGAACGTCACCGGGTCCCCCGCAAGAGCCTTTTCCAGCGCTTCCTCGTCGGTGGACACATGAATCAGTCCCCGCCACTTCAGTTCCTGCCACACATTGGCGAAAGCTGGATCGTTGCGCTGGGCGTTCAGTAGTTCGGCGAGGCCGTGGTCTGGGGTTTCTATTTGCTGGGACACAGGCTCTAAATTATCAGTCCTCGATGCCCGCCGGTATTTCGCCCGTGGCAATCAGGCGCAGACGCTGAGTCGGTCGGGTCATCGACACGTACAGGTCACCCACCCGAATGGACCGTGGATCGAGCATCTCTGCTGGTTCCAGCACCACAACGCCGTCAAACTCGAGCCCCTTAGCCTCCCGTGGACTCGTGACCACAATGTCCTGGCCCATACTGCCCGCGCCGAACCCGATCCGCCGACCGTAGACCCCGGTCAGTGCGGACCGCACCTCCGCCAGGAGCCGCTCGGGGGCAATGACGGCGAGCAACCCGCCCTCCACCGCGCTGAGTTCTTCGGGAAGTGCCTGCAGGAGCGCCGGAATCAGTTCAGGGACCCGGTCCACGATTGGGGCCCACCGACCTTCGCGGACAGCTTTGGGTGCCGAGACCACCAAGCCCGCGGCATTCGCCATCCGGGCCGCCGCCTCGGCGATCTGCGCCGGCGTGCGGTAGTTGACGGTGAGCTCTTCGAGCTGCCACCGCTCCCCCACGAATGGCTCAAGGGCCTGCTGCCAGGAGTTGGAGCCCGCGGCCGAACTGGTCTGGGCGATATCACCCACAATGGTGAACGATTTCAGGGGGCAGCGGCGCATCAGCACCCGCCACTGCATAGGGGATAGTTCCTGGGCCTCGTCGACCACGATGTGGCCAAACGCCCACGTCCTGTCGACTGAGGCGCGTTCAGCTGCGTTCAGCCGGGCTTCAGTGACTGAGTTGTGGTCCGCTAGGTCTTCAGCGGTGAGCACACCATCAACCCCTGAATCTGCCAGGGACTCGTTGACATTCTCAAGGGTCCGTTCGGCGTTCGCCAGGTCGCGGCGACGCTCCTGGTCCCGGGCCGCTGTGTCCCGACCCGCTGAGGGATCGAGGTCGCCGAGGAGCTCGGCTGCCTCGTCCAGCAACGCCACGTCGGCTTCGGTCCACAATGCACCGGCTGGCCGGGTGAGATGGCCTACCTCCGCGTCGCTGAAGCCGGGGGCTGCAGCGGCAAGGATGCCGGGTTTGGTCAATAGTTCAGCGATGAATTTCTCGGGCGTCAGCGGCATCCAGGCCAGGTTCAACGCGATCCGAACGTCACGCGAACTGCGCACGTCTTCTGCCAGATAGGACCGGTCCGCGGTGTTCCCTGCGCCGGACGATTCCTCAAGCTGCTCGGTGAGCTGCTCGGTCAGCTCCCGCAGGAGGATCTTGACGAACGTCACCCGGGCTTCGTTGTGGGGTTTCCCGGTGGAGCGGGCGCGGTCGCGTGCCTTGCGCACCTGCCGGGGGGACAGGGTCAGGATGGTTCCCTCGACATTGAGACGCTTGTCCTGGTCGGGAACCCGCTGGCGGTTTGCCAGGGCTCGTTTCAGCACCTCGACCATGTCCAGGCGGCCCTTGATCTCTGCTGCTTCTTCGGTGGGCTCCTGAATGGCGGTGATACCGGGCATCAGGCTGCCGATGCTCGCCATCACCACGCCGGTTTCACCTAGCGACGGGAGGACACGCTCAATGTATTTCATGAACGCGTTGGTGGGTCCCACCAGGAGCACGCCAGCCGACTTCAGCCGTTCACGGTGCGTGTAGAGCAGGTAGGCGGCGCGGTGCAACGCAACAGCTGTCTTGCCGGTTCCCGGGCCACCCTGCACGACGACGACGCCCTGTAGTGGCGCCCGAATCACCCGGTCCTGTTCGGCCTGGATGGTTCCGACGATGTCGGACATTTGGCCGGTGCGCTTGGAATTCAAGGCGGCCAGGAGCGCACCCTCACCCTGGAGTGATTCATCTTCAGTCAGCAGGGCTGCGTCCAGCACGTCATCTTCAATGGCGAGGACGTTCCGTCGGGACAGGATCAGGTGGCGACGACGGCGCACGCCCATCCGCTCGAAAGCGGTCGCCTGGTAGAAGGTACCGGCTTCGGGAGCACGCCAGTCGACCATCAGCTGTTGCAGGTCCTCGGTGGACAACCCGATCCTGCCGATGTACCGCTCATCGCCGTCGTCGAGGTCCAGCCTGCCAAAAACAAGCCGGTCGTCGACGGCGTTGAGCTGGGCCAGCCGATCCTCGTACATGGTGGCGAAAGCATCACGCTCGGACCGGTTCTGGTGGGAGCCGGCCGACAGGGAACGGCGCACCTCAGCTAGCTGCCCGCGCTTCTCGTCGCGGAGTTCGTCGAGCCGTTGGTAGAGTCCCGCCACGTAGCCGCGCTCATGATCGAGTTCGTTACGGGCCGTGGATGTGTGATGCATTATGCGTTTCCCTCTCGCCAAAGGCAGACCGTCAATTCTACAGTGCAGCTGGCTCTTTTGGCATGGTCGGTGAATCCTATGAGGCCACCACCGTGTGCACTGGGTACTGCTGGACTTTCAGTCGTCCCTGCAACTCGGTGAGTTCCAGGACCACCGCGCACCCGACGACCTGTGCCCCGCACGCTTCGAACAGGGCGGTCGCCGCGGCCAGAGTGCCACCGGTGGCGAGCACGTCGTCGAGCACCAGCACCCGCGTCCCCGGGGCGACGTCGTCCTGATGGATCTCCAGCTTTGCCTCCCCATACTCGAGGCTGTAGGACTCGGACAGGACCGGACGGGGCAGCTTTCCGGGTTTGCGGACCGCCAGCACTCCGGTGCCGGTCGCGTAGGCGACCGCGGCAGCCAGCAGGAATCCTCGGGCCTCAATTCCGGCGACGAGATCGAAGGTTCCGGTAAAAGGTTTGACCAGGTCATCGATGACGGCGCGGAAGGCGGGTCCATCGCTAAACACCGGGGTGAGATCACGGAAGCTGATTCCTGGCCGGGGAAAGTCCTGAACGGTCAGGCAGAGTTGTTGAACCTGGTCCTGAGCTGTTGTCCCGGGAAGGGTGGGCACTGAATTATTCACCCGTTAACTGTACGGGGTGTCCGCCGCTGCGCCGCGCGGTACCGCGACACGGTGGGGTCGCCGGTGAGCCAATACCGCCACGGATAGTCGCTGCCCCCGCCCACGCCTGCGACTCCGACACGGGGCCCGCTCGACACGAGCTCCGGGTCTACCGGCGCGGCCGGAAGCGTCAGCGTGAGGGGCGCCGCAAACAGGTCGGCGCCGTCGAGTGCACGGTTCAGCCCGAGTGCCTGAGCCAGGCATGCTGGTCCGCGGGCCAGGTCGACGTCGTGTCGTGGAGACTTCCGCCGTTCCCGGGCGACGCCGACTCCCTCGACGATCTCCCCCGCCCGCAGCAGCAGACCGGTTGCCTGACCTGCCTCACCGCAGACCACGTTGGCGCAGTAGTGCATACCGTAGGTGAAATAGACGTAGAGGTGGCCGGGGTCACCGAACATGGTGGTGTTCCGGGCTGTCTGTCCGCGGAACGCGTGCGATCCCGGGTCGTCGGCACCCAGATAGGCCTCCACCTCGGTGATCCTGACCGTGACCCGGTCCGCGCCGTCGTCGTGGGTGAGCAGCCCGCCCAGCAGCAACGGTGCGACGGCGGTCGCTGGCCGGGCCAGCCGGGTTCTGTCAGTGATCGCTTCCACAGCACAAGACCGTAGCAAACCGACCCGCCCACTGCGCCACGGCCATGTCCGATTCCCGCTAGCTGACGGTGACCGAACCTGCAACGATGGGGTGATGGACTTCTGGCAGCGCTACCGGGCGATCGACTCGCGCGACACCCGTTTCGACGGGCAGTTCGTTACCGCCGTGGCCACCACGAAGATCTACTGCCGTCCGTCCTGTCCGGCGAGAACACCAAAACCCGCCAATGTGACCTTCTACCAGACCTCCGCCGCCGCGCATCAGGCGGGCTACCGGGCATGCAAGCGCTGCCTGCCCGAAGCCGTTCCCGGCACCCCCGACTGGAACCTCCGCTCGGACGCCGCGGCACGGGCCATGCGATTGATCTCGGACGGCGAGGTGGACCGGACGGGGGTGCCCGGCCTGGCCGCACGGCTCGGCTACTCGACCCGTCAGCTGAACCGGATCCTGCATCAGGAACTCGGTGCCGGACCGTTGGCCCTGGCACGGGCCACCCGGGCCCAGACGGCCCGTTCCTTGTTGACCTCATCCGGCCTGAGGTTCGCCGACATTGCCTTCGCCGCGGGGTTCAGCAGCGTCAGACAGTTCAACGACACCGTGCAGGAGGTGTTCGCCCTCACCCCGTCCGACCTGCGCGCCCGAGCCCGGACCACCCGGGAGACTCCCGACCCGGGAGGGGCCGGCACCACCCTGTCACTGCTGCTCCCGCTGCGGGCGCCCTATGATCCGGGCATCTTCGAATTCCTGCGGGTCCGAGCCATCGACGGCACCGAGCACGCCACCACCGACCGCTACGAGAGGCTCCTGCAGCTGCCGGGCGGGCAGGGCTGGTTCAGCGCCCGGTTGGCGACGACGCCGCACGGCCTGCCCGCCCTCGCTATCACCGTATTGGTGGAAATGCTGCCCGACCTGCCGGTGCTGCTGTCCCGGATCCGCCGGCTCTTCGACCTGGATGCCGATCCCCTGGCCGTGGACGCCGTCCTCGGATCAGATCCCGTGCTCGCTGGCAGGGTGCAGCGGATCCCGGGGATGCGCCTCCCGGGATCCGTCGACCCCCACGAAATCCTGATCCGGGCGATGATCGGACAGCAGATCACTGTCAAGGCCGCACGCACGGCCCTTCACCGGCTGGCCGTCTTGGGCAGCCCCGCGACGCTGGAGCCCCACCGGGGAGGGGATGCACAGCTACACCGACTGTTTCCCACGGCCGCGCAGGTAGCCGACGGCGGTGCGGGCCTGCTGAAGGGTCCGGCCCGCCGGATCGACAGCATCCTCCGGGTGAGCTCCGCCCTGGCCGACGGTAGCCTGCAGATCGGGGTGGAGGACAGTGCCGGCGACCTCGAACGCAAGCTCCTGCCCCTGCCAGGGATTGGCCCCTGGACAGTCCGATATGTGGCAATGCGGGTCCTCGGCGCCACCGACATCCACCTGGTCAACGACGCGGCCATCCTCAATGGCTGGGCTGCCCTCAACGGGCAGGCCAGCCAGACAAAGCTTGAGACGACCCCACCAATCCTCATCAAGACCATGGAGCACTTCAGCCCTTGGCGCTCCTACGCCACCATGCATCTCTGGCGGGCCGCCGCCGATCACCCACCCATCCCCCGAGCAAAGGCAACTCCCCGATGACACTCCCCGATGCACCATTCACCGCGTCTACGACACGTACTGCGACGACGACAATCACAGGGTCTCCCACCCCGTCTGACGCTCCGCCTCCCCGGCAGACGACGGTTTTCACCCCTGATGGACCGTTCACCATCCTGGAACTGGACGGCGCGGTGCTCGCCTCAGGGTGGACCTCCGATCTGGCCGACCTGACCGGGCAGATCCATCCGGCCCTTCGACCGGCCACGCCGCCGATCGTCGTTGACCCGGCCGAGCTGGGGCCGATCACCGCGGCGGTGAGCGCCTATTACGACGGCGACATCGCGGCGATCGATGCGGTGCCGGTCCGCCAGGTGTCGGGCCCCTTCCGCAACCACGCGTGGGACATGCTGCGCACCGTTACCCCCGGCCACCCGGTGACCTATGCGCAGTATGCCGGCCTCGCCGGGAACGCCAGCGCCGTGCGTGCCGCAGCCGGGGCGTGCGCCAAGAACGCCGCTGCCCTCTTTGTCCCCTGCCACCGGGTGATCCGCACGGATGGTTCGCTTGGCGGCTTTCGGTGGGGGCTCGAGGTCAAGACGAGCCTCCTCGCCCGCGAGGCGTCTCACTCAGCGGCGGTGTTGGCCCGGTAGAAGTCCTCAAGCACGCGAAGTTTACGGACGCTGATGTGAGGGGTATCGCCGTCGAGGTCCACTCCCACCGCATCAAGATGGGCATGCCAGCGGGCCATCAGTGCAGCGGTCTCGTTGGGGTCCTCCACCACGTGCCTGACGGTGACCATGGTGCTGGGACCAGCAGCCGTGAAGTCCACCTCCGCCTGCTCGACCCTCGGCTGCTGCGTGGGATCAGCGGTCACCGCATCCTTGACCCTGGGCAGGGTCGCCTCGAAGCGCCGGTCGAAGTGGATCATGGTGACGTCGTCGGTGGTTTCCAGCTCTCCCATGGTGTGGGAGAGCTGAAACTCAGCGGCGTAGGCGTCGCGGAGCGCCGCCCAGTCGGCATCCGGACCCGGTGACCGTCCGGCGGCAACGTGGTCTAGGGCATCCAGAATGAGCTGCCATCCGGCGGCGCCCTCGGTAAGGAACGCTGCGGTTTCCGAACGGGCCTGCAACTGGAACAACGCGCCGCCGTCGCATTCGAGTACCCGCCACTCAAGCAGCGTTTCCAGGCCCATGTTGTCGTCCCAGGAGATCTGGAGGCTGGTGGGCGGGTTGAGCTGCAGCACGGTTCCTGAGGACAGGTCGCCGCCCATGTCGAGCGAATACTCCTTGCCCAGCTCCCACCCCGGGGTGAGCTTGCCGAGCCATTTGGCCACCTGGGTGGGTTCGGTCAGGAGGTTCCAGACGTAGGAGCGCGGATAATCGAACTGCCGGTCGAACGCCAGTACGTACCCGTCTCTCAGCCGTTCAATCCGGCCCAGCGGTTCGGCACGGTGGGACGCTGATACACGCTGCAACTCGCCGGTGAGTTGGGATTCCATGCTGCCTCCTGCGACAGGGTGCTCCCAACCTACCCCAGGCCCCAACCGTTCCGGAAGGGTATTACTGGGGTGCCACCGCTGCCGGCCATGGGCCGAGATCCGGGAGACTGACGGTGTCCGCTGCGTCGGCCGCGTCGGTCGCCTCGAGGCCGCCTACTGGTTCACGGCCGGCGAGCCAGGCCGCGATGTCCTGCAGCGTGCCGGTCACGACGACGGTATGGGTGGTTCCGGTAGCGGTATCGCCCGTGTCAGTGGCGCGCACAATGATCGGCTCCTGGCCCAGCGGGTGCAGCGTCAAGGCGGTGTCCTCGGGGACGCGGGCAGCAAGGAAATCGATCAGGTAGTGGCAGAACCTGTCACTCCAATCGCGGGAAGTGGTGCCGGCGTCGAGGTCGCTGGTATGGATGACCAGCTCCCGCCACAGGGCGAGGGCGCCGTCGGAAACGGTCCCGTCCCGGTAGGAAATCTTCGCCTCCCAGTGGTCGCGCGCATGCTCGAAGGCGCCGACGGCGGCGTCGACCGCCGCCACCAGCGCCTGAATCTGCTCCGCCACGGGACGCTGCGCCCGGGACTCGATCGCCTGCACCCGACCCTCAAAGCCGCCGTCGTACAGCTCGATCAGGGAGCCCTGCGCAGCGTGTTCCACCTGCCGCTGCATGGCCCGGGAAATTCCCTCCGCGTGGGCCACCACGTGGGCCCGTGTCCAGCCGGGCAACGCCGTCGGTTCGCCGAACGAGTCCTCGTCCAGTCCCTTGACGGTTGCCTTCAGGTCTTCGCCCGCCACGGCGAGTCCAGCTGATACTTCGCGGATGAGATGTTCAATCACTGTGGGTCCTTTTCGTCTGGCCCGGTCACCGGGCGGCTGCACTAGATCCTGTCCTAGAGCGTACCCCGCACGTCAGTCAGGAAGCTGGCAACGCCGGCCAGCTCGTCCCGGAGGGCCTCCAACTGCCGTTCCACCGCCGCGGGAGCAGTACCGCCCTGCGAGTCCCGGCTGTTAAGGGACCCCTCAACCGTCAGCACCTCGCGTACATCAGGGGTGAGGTGCGGTGAAATCGAAGCGTAGTCAGCGTCGCTGAGATCCCAGAGTTCCACTCCACGGCCTTCAGCCACTCGGACGGCAGCGCCTGAGAGCTCGTGGGCCTCGCGGAACGGGACCCCCTGGCGGACCAGCCATTCGGCAATGTCAGTGGCCAGGGCGAAGCCCTGCGGTGCCAGGGACGCCATCCGCTCGGTGTTGAACGTCAGGGTCGCGATCATTCCCGAGACGGCAGGAAGGAGCACCTCGAGGGTGTCGGTCGCATCGAAGACCGGCTCCTTGTCCTCCTGGAGGTCACGGTTGTAGGCCAACGGCAGCCCCTTGAGGGTGGCGAGCAGCCCGGTGAGGTTACCGATCAGCCGGCCGGCCTTGCCCCGCGCCAGTTCGGCAACGTCGGGGTTCTTCTTCTGCGGCATGATCGACGACCCGGTGGAGTAGGAGTCGTGCAGGGTGACGAAGGAGAACTCCTTCGTGGCCCACAGGATCACCTCTTCACTGATCCGGGACAGGTCCACCCCGATCATCGACGCGATCCACGCGAACTCCGCGTAGACGTCCCGCGCCGCGGTGCCGTCGATCGAGTTGTGGGTGGCCGAGGCGAACCCCAGCTCCGCTGCGACGGCCTGCGGGTCCAGCCCCAGCGAGGAACCCGCCAGTGCACCGGAGCCGTAGGGCGACACGGCCGCCCGCTTGTCCCAGTCCTGCAACCGCTGCACGTCGCGCAGCAGCGCCCAGGCGTGGGCGAGCAGGTGGTGGCTCAGCAGCACCGGCTGGGCGTGCTGCAGGTGGGTGCGGCCCGGCATGGGGACCCGCAGGTGGTCCTCGGCCTGCTGCACCAGCGCCTCGATCGTCGCCAGCACCCCGCCGGCGACGATCCGCGCGTGGTCCCGCAGGTACATCCGGCCCAGGGTGGCAACCTGGTCGTTGCGGGACCGGCCGGCCCGGAGCTTGCCGCCGAGCTGGATGCCGGCGCGTTCGATCAGACCGCGTTCCAGCGATCCGTGCACGTCCTCGTCCGACTCGGCGGGCGTGTAGGCGCCGGAGCGGACGTCGGCGTCGAGCACGTCGAGGGCTGCGAGCATGCCGGCGAGTTCGACGTCGTCGAGCAGGCCTGCACGGTGCAGGACCCGGGCGTGGGCCCGGGATCCGGCAATGTCATACACGGCCAGGCGCCAGTCGAAGTGGGTCGACTTGCTCAGGGCGGCCAGCGCGTCGGCGGGTCCGCCGTCGAACCGGCCGCCCCAGAGGGCTCCCTCGTTGGTGGAGGCTGTTGCCATTGCTACTGGCCCGCCCGCTCGTCGCGGCCGGAGGCCACCTTCGAGGACAGGCCGAAGATCTCGATGAAGCCGCGGGCCATCGACTGGTCGAACGTGTCGCCGGTGTCGTAGGTAGCCAGGTTGAAGTCGTAGAGCGAGGTGTCGGACTTGCGGCCGGTAACGGTGGCACGGCCGCCGTGGAGGTCCATCCGGATGTCACCGGAGACGTACTTCTGGGTGTCCTCGATGAAGGTGTCGAGTGAGCGCTTCAGCGGGGAGAACCACTGGCCGTCGTACACCAGCTCGGTCCAGCGCTGGCCGACGGTCTTCTTGAACCGTGCCTGCTCGCGCTCCACCGTGACATTCTCGAGTTCACGGTGCGCGGCGATGAGGGCCATGGCGCCGGGGGCCTCATAGATTTCGCGGCTCTTGATGCCGACCAGGCGGTCCTCGACGATGTCGATCCGGCCCACGCCCTGTGCACCGGCGCGGCGGTTCAGCTGCTCGATGGCCTGCAGCGGGGTGACGGCGACACCATCGATGGCGACGGGGATACCCTCGCGGAAGGTGATGGTGACCTCGTCGGCGACCGGGGAGAACTCGGGTGAATCCGTGTACTCGTAGACGTCCTTCGAGGGACCGTTCCAGATGTCCTCGAGGAAGCCGGTTTCGACGGCGCGACCCCAGACATTCTGGTCGATAGAGAACGGGTTCTTCTTGGTGGTCTGGATGGGGAGGTTGTGCTCCTCGGCGAAGGTGATCGCCTTGTCCCGGGTCAGGGCCAGGTCACGCACGGGAGCAATGCAGCGCAGGTCGGGGCCGAGGGTCTGGATGCCCACCTCGAACCGGACCTGATCGTTGCCCTTGCCGGTGCAGCCGTGGGCTACGGTGGTGGCGCCGAATTCGCGGGCTGCCGCCACCAGGTGCTTGACGATGACCGGGCGGGACACGGCAGAGACCAGCGGGTAGGCGTCCATGTAGAGGGCGTTGGCCTTCAGCGCGGGCATGCAGTAGTCGTTGGCGAACTCGTCACGGGCGTCGGCCACGTAGGCTTCCACGGCACCGCAGTCGAGGGCGCGCTGGCGGATCTCCTCAAGGGATTCGCCGCCCTGTCCAACGTCGACGGCGACGGCAATGACTTCGGCACCGGTGGCTTCGGCGATCCAGCCGATGGCTACCGAGGTGTCGAGTCCGCCGGAGTAGGCGAGAACAATACGTTCAGTCATGGGTTGTGCTCCTAGGGTGTTGAGGTTTGGTGCTGTAGGAAAGTGGCAAGGATGGTCAGGAGAGGGGTTTGCTCATCGGGTCCTGCGCGAATTGGCGGAAGCGTTCCGCCACGTCCGGCCCACCCGCCGGGTCGCGGGTCACCAGCATAATCGTGTCGTCGCCGGCGATGCTCCCCAGGACCGAGGGCATCACCGAGTGGTCGATCGCCAGGGCCAGGAAATTCGCGGCCCCCGGCGGGGTCCGCAGGACGACCAGGTTTCCCGACGCCTCAGCGGTGACGAGTAACTCCGAGCACAGCCGGGACAGCCGGGAATCGAGGATTTCCTGGGTGACCCCGCTCTGCGGCGTCCGCCCGCCGCCTTCGGCGGGCACCGCGTAGACGAGGGTTCCCTCGCTGGCACGGACCCGCACCGCGCCGAGCTCCACCAGATCACGGGAGAGGGTCGCCTGGGTGACCAGGACGCCGTCGTCGGCCAGGAGGGCCGCCAGTTCTGCCTGCGACCTGACCGACTGCCCGGTCAGGATCGCGCGAATCCTTGCCTGGCGGGCGGTCTTGGTGGTGGGCTGGAGGGAGCTCATCGTCGGTCCATCAGCCAGACCATCAGGGCCTTCTGGGCGTGCAGCCGGTTTTCGGCCTCGTCCCAGACCAGCGACTGGGGTCCGTCGATGACGTCGGCGGCGATCTCGTAGCCGCGGTACGCGGGCAGGCAGTGGAGGACGACGGCGTCGGGGGCGGCATGCGCCATCGCGGCTGCGTCCACCCCGTAGCTACTGAACAGCTCGTAGGTGGCGTCCTTGGCGCCCGCGCTGTCCGGTTCCTGTCCCATGGAGATCCAGGTGTCGGTGGCGACGACGTCGGCGGCGGCCAGCGCTGCGGCGGGGTCGGTGGTGACGAGCACCGACCCACCCGTCTCAGCGGCCCGGGCAGTGGCCTGATCGATCACCGACTGCTGGGGCAGATGCCCCTCGGGGCCGGCGACCCGGACGTGCATACCGGCGGTCACCCCGGCGAGCAGGTAGGAGTTGGCCATGTTGTTGGCGGCGTCGCCCAGGTAGGCGAGGGTGAGGCCGGCGAGGGTGCCCTTGTGTTCACGGATGGTCAGCAGGTCGGCGAGGAGTTGGCACGGGTGGTAGTCGTCGGAAAGTGCGTTGATCACCGGGACCTTCGATGCGGCGGCCATCTCCTCCAGGCCGGCCTGCGCGTAGGTGCGCCAGACGATGGTGGAGACCATGCGTTCGAGGACCTTGGCGGTATCGGTGATGGACTCCTTATGACCCAGTTGGGACTCCCCCGCACCGATGATCAGTGGGACCCCGCCGAGATCGGCGATGCCGGTGGCGAAGGAGACCCGGGTGCGGGTGGACGTCTTGTCGAAGATGACCGCAACGGTTTGACGTCCAGCGGTGGCTGTTCCGTCGGGGTCCAGGCCGGCGTAGGGGCTCCGGGAGTAGGGTGCCTTTTTGAGCTCCGCGGCAAGGTCGAGGACTTCGGTCTGCTCGGCCTGGGTGAGGTCGGTGTCGATCAGGAAGTGGCGGGTCATGGGGTAACGTCCTTTGCGGTCTTCAGGATGCCAGGCAGTGCGTCGAGGAACGACGCGGCCTGGTCTTTGGTGAGGATCAGCGGTGGTGCCAGGCGCAGCGTGTGCGGGGTCGGAGCGTTGACGATGAAGCCCCGGAGCAGTGCTTCCGTCACGGCCGCAGCGGCGTAGTCGCCTTCCAGATCGAATCCGATCAGCAGTCCTTCACCGCGGACCTCGGTGACCAGTTCGGCGGTGGCCAGTTCGGCGCGGAGCCAGGCGCCGACGTCGTGAGCGTGGCGGAGGAGGTCGGTGGCTTCGATGGTATGCAGGGTGGCCAACGCTGCGGCGGTCGCGACGGGGTTCCCCCCGAAGGTGGTGCCATGCTGGCCGGGAGCCAACAGGGACGAGACCGTGTCGCCGAACGTGACGAGCGCGCCGATGGGGAACCCCCCACCGAGTCCCTTGGCCAGGGTCATGGCGTCCGGCACGATGCCGCTGGGCTGATGGGCAAACCAGGATCCGGTGCGGCCGATCCCGGTCTGGACCTCGTCGAGGATCAGCAGCGCTCCGGCCCGGGCGGTGACTTCACGGGCGGCCTGCAGGTACCCGGGCGGGAGCGGGCGGACGCCGGCCTCCCCCTGGATGGGTTCGATGATGACCGCGGCGACGGTGTCGTCGACCGCGTTCACCAGCGCCTCGATGCTCCCGAACGGCAGATGTTCGACGCCGCCGGGCAGCGGTTCGAACGGCTCACGGTAGGCCTGCTTCGCAGTCAGGGCCAGAGCCCCCATGGTGCGGCCGTGGAACGCTCCGTCGAGGGCGAGAATCCGGTTCCGTGCGGGTTTACCGTCCGTCGCCGGGGTGCTATTGCGGCGAGCGAGCTTGAAGGCTGCCTCGACGGCTTCGGTACCCGAGTTGGCGAAAAACACCTTGGACCCGGTGGGCGCTGCCGAAAGCTGCAGCAGCTTTTCGGCCAGGGCAATCTGGGTGGGGCTGGTGAAAAAGTTTGATACATGGCCCAGGGTGGCGAGCTGGCTGGTGATCACCGAGGTGACGAACGGGTGCGCGTGGCCGAGGGCGTTGACGGCGATCCCGCCGAGCAGGTCGAGGTACTCGTTGCCGTCAGCGTCCCAGACGGTGCAGCCGTTGCCGCGGACCAGGACCCGCTGCGGGGTGCCAAAAACGCCGAGCAGTGAGGAGCTGTAACGCGTCAGCCAGTCAGCGCCGGAGGCCTGCTGGTCGAGCACGGCGGCAAGCTGGTCCGTGGGGTGGAGATCCGTCATGATCCGTCCTCGTTCGGTACTACCTGGGTGCCGATCCCGGCGGTGGTGAAGGTTTCCAGCAGCATGGAGTGGGCCAACCTGCCATCGACAATGTGCGCGCGCTCCACTCCGCCATCGACGGCGGCAAGGCACGCGGTCATCTTCGGAATCATGCCCGACTCCAGCTGCGGCAGCATGGCACGCAGCTGGCCGGCAGTGAGGGAAGAGATCAGCGAGGACCGGTCGGGCCAGTTGGCGTACAGCCCCTCGACGTCAGTGAGGATCACCAGCTTGGAGGCGTTCAGGGCCTGGGCCAGGGCTGCCGCAGCGGTATCGGCATTGACGTTGAGGACCTGGTTGGTACCGTCGCCGTCGTCGTCAATCTCCGGGGCGACCGTTGAAATCACGGGGATCCGGCCGGCCTCGAGGATGTCGAGGATGGCGGCCGGGTTCACGCCGACCACCTCGCCGACCAGCCCGAGGTCCACCTCGACGCCGTCGACGACGGTGCCGGTGCGGGTGGCTTGCAGGAGGCCGCCGTCCTCACCGGAGAGGCCAACGGCGTAGGGGCCGTGGGAGTTGATGAGACCGACCAGTTCGCGGCCCACCTGCCCGGTGAGCACCATCCGGACCACGTCCATGGTTTCGGGGGTGGTGACGCGGAGACCGCCCTTGAATTCGGACTCAATGCCGAGGCGTTGCAGCATGGAGCTGATCTGCGGGCCGCCGCCGTGGACGACGACCGGGCGGATCCCCACGTGGTGGAGGAAGACAATGTCCTCGGCGAAGGCGCGGCGCAGGTCCTCGTTGACCATGGCGTTGCCGCCGTATTTGATGACCATCGTGGTGCCGGCGAATCGTTGGATCCATGGCAGCGCTTCGATGAGGGTCTCTGCCTTGTCCTGAGCGGCAATGACTGTATTCATGGTGTCCTTCTGTTTCAAGCTGCCACGGCGGGCAACTGCTACGACGAGTACGCCGAGTTTTCGTGCACGTATTCGTGCGTGAGGTCGTTGGTCCAGATGGTCGCGGTCTCGGTCCCGGCGTTGAGATCAATCTCTACCGTGACGTCGCGGCCCGTGAGGTCCACCAGGTCCCGTGAATCGCCGATACCGCCGTCGCGGCAGATCTGCACGCCGTTCATTGAGACGTTCAGCTGGTCCGGTTCGAAGGCCGCGTCGGTGGTGCCGACCGCTGCCAGCACCCGGCCCCAGTTTGGGTCATTGCCGAAGATGGCCGTCTTGAAGAGGTTGGAGCGGGCCACCGAGCGGCATACCGTTTCGGCGTCCTGTTCGCTGGCCGCGTTGACTGCGGTGATGGCGATGTCGTGGCTGGCCCCCTCGGCGTCCTTGATCAGCTGTTGGGCCAGCGAATGGCAGACCCCGGTGAGCGCACCCTCGAACTCTTGCAGGTCTGGGGTGACCCCGCTGGCGCCCGACGCGAGCAGGACCACCGTGTCGTTGGTGGACATGCACCCGTCCGAGTCAGTCCGGTCGAAGGTCAGCCGGGTGGCCGCGCGCAGGGCCGTGGTCAGCTGGGCGGGGTCGAGTACAGCGTCGGTGGTCAGGACCACCAGCATGGTGGCCAGACCGGGGGCTAGCATCCCGGCGCCCTTCGCCATCCCTCCGATGGAGTACCCCTCGCTGGGGGCATCGGCTGATGCCGGATGCCTCGCGTTCTTGGGCACCGAATCGGTGGTCATGATGGCTTCGGCTGCGCCCTGCCCGCCAGCGGTGGAGAGTTGAGCGATGGCGTCGCTGACTCCTGGCAGCAGCTTGTCCATGGGGAGCTGTTCCCCGATCAACCCGGTGGAGCAGATGAAGACGTCGCCCGACGAGATCTGCAGTGCCTCAGCCGTGTACTCGGCGGTGGCATGAGTGTTCTGGAAACCAACCGCTCCGGTGCAGGCGTTCGCTCCCCCGGAGTTGAGCACCACTGCATCCACCCGACCGTCGGAAACCACCTGACGGGACCAGTGCACGGGTGCGGCGGCGACCCGGTTGGAGGTGAAGACCGCCGCTGCGTGCTGCAGGGGTCCATCGTTGACGACGACGGCGACGTCGGGCTTGCCCGATGATTTGAGTCCGGCAGCAGTGCCTGCGGCGCGGAATCCGGCCGGCGCGGTGATGCTCATGGTGCTACTCCCTGCAAGGTGAGCCCAGCGGTCTCGGGGAGTCCCAGGGCGATGTTCATGGATTGGATGGCCCCGCCGGCGGTGCCTTTGGTGAGGTTGTCGATCACGCAGGTGACAATCACGCGCCCGGCGTGTTCGTCGAACGCCAGCTGGAGGTTGGCGTAGTTGGAGCCGAGGACGGCCTTGGTGGCCGGCCACTGGCCTTCCGGCAGAACCGTGACGAACGGTTCGTCGTCGTACGCTGCAGTCCAGGCATCCCGCAGCTGTTCGGCGGTGGTTCCAGGCATCACCTTGGCGGTGGCGGTGGTGAGAATCCCGCGGGCCATCGGAGCGAGGGTCGGGGTGAAAGACACCTGGACCTGCTGCCCGGCGGCGAGTGACAGGCCCTGCTCGATCTCGGGGGTGTGCCGGTGTGCGCCACCGACGCCGTACGGGCTCATCCCACCCATCACCTCGGACCCCAGCAGGTGCGCCTTGACCGCCTTGCCCGCACCGGAGGTTCCCGACGCTGCGACGATGACCACATCCTCGGGCTGCAGCAGACCGGCCGTGAACCCCGGGGTGAGAGCCAGCAGTGAGCTGGTGGGGTAACAGCCCGGGACGGCGACCCGGCGGGCGGAGCGCAGCAGTTCGCGGTGATCGGGCAGCTCGGGGAGGCCGTATGGCCAGGTGCCGGCATGGGCGGAACCATAGAATTTTTCCCAGGCAGCCGGGTC
Organism: Arthrobacter flavus; assembly: GCF_039526005.1. Taxonomy (NCBI): domain Bacteria; kingdom Bacillati; phylum Actinomycetota; class Actinomycetes; order Micrococcales; family Micrococcaceae; genus Arthrobacter; species Arthrobacter flavus. Next base: position 17,499 of record NZ_BAAAIJ010000036.1, read on the forward strand.
GGAGAGGCGGTGGTCGGCACCGGCGTCGATCACGAGGGTGGTGTCGGGCAACTGCGCGGCAATATCGGCGCTGGCGCCGTGGGGCAGTGCAAGGAACACCACGTCATGGCCGGCGAGGTTCTCCACAGTGGTTTCTTCGATCAGGCGGTCGCTGAGCGAGTGGAGGTGTGGTTGAAGTTCGCCCAGACGCGATCCTGCGCTGCTGTGCGCGGTGATCGCACCGATGGTCACCGCTGGATGGGAGACGAGCAGGCGGAGCAATTCACCGCCGGCGTAGCCGCTGGCACCCGAAACCGCCACTGAAATAGTCATAACCCAACAGTACAACAGGAATATACATAGATCCACATAACTATGCATAGGTGCTGTCAGAAGGCCCACTCGATCTAGCATGGGAGCACCGCACACCGATGAAGGAGCCTTGATGCCAACAGCCATTGTTATCCAGCAAGCCGGAGGGCCCGACGTACTCAGGGTGGCCGAGGTGGATCAACCCACACCAGCGGGCTCCGAACTCCTGGTGCGGGTGGCCGCGGCAGGCGTGAACTTTATCGAAACCTATCAGCGCAGCGGCTACTACCCGGTGGACTATCCCTTTATTCCGGGCGCCGAGGCCGCCGGCGAGGTGGTGGCACTGGGCCCGGAGGCGTCCGGCTTCGCCGTCGGCGACCGGGTGGCCTTCGCTGAAGGGAAGGGCACCTACGCCGAGTTCACCCTGGTGGAAGCCGATCAGGCCCTGCCGGTGCCCGAGGGCATCAGCCTCGAAACGGCAGCAGCGCTTCCGCTGCAGGGCATGACCGCGCACTACCTGATCAACACCACGTTCAAGGTGCAGCTGGGCCAGACGGTGCTCACCCACGCCGGCGCCGGCGGGGTGGGTTTGCTCCTGATCCAGCTCCTCAAGGCCAGGGGAGCACGGGCCATCACCACCGTCTCCACCGACGACAAGGAGGCCCTGGCCCGTGAGGCCGGCGCCGACGAGGTGCTCCGGTATGAGGGTTTCGACACCGCCGTGCGTGAACTGACCAACGGTGTGGGTGTGGATGTGGTGTACGACGGCGTCGGCAAGGCGACCTTTGACGGGTCCTTGGCATCGCTACGGAAGCGCGGCACGCTGGTCCTGTTCGGTGCTGCGTCGGGGCCGGTTCCGGCGTTCGACCCGCAGCGGCTCGCGTCCGCAGGGTCGGTCCATCTCACCCGGCCGAAGCTGCTCGATCACCTGCTGACCGTCGAGGAACGGCGTTGGCGCTCCTCGGAGGTGTTCGCCGCCGTCGTGGACGGCTCGCTGCAGGTCAGGATCGGCGCAACCTATCCCCTGGACGCCGCCGCGCAGGCGCACGAAGACCTGGAGGCACGCAAAACCACCGGAAAGGTGCTGCTTATCCCCTAGAGCGGCACGGTTACCCCCTAGGACGTCACAGTTGGGGCTGAGGTCGTCCTGGTTGGGCTGACCCTGTGCAAGTTTCCCCACCTTGTTGGCCGGCCCGCGGCGTGTTGAGTCAAACACGCCGCGGGTTTGCGTTTCATGCAGCACTACCCGGGGAAACCTGCACCCCAGGGCGCGCCGGTGCGCTTCAGTACTAGCGCTGAACGGTTAGCGCTGGACGGCGCCGTGCCGTTCGGCCGCCAGGTGGACTGCCGCGTCGCGGGAGGCACTTGCCTCATCGGCGGTCAGGGTGCGGTCCGGCGCCCTGAAACGCAGCGCGAACGCCAGCGACTTGTGTCCGTCCTCGATGCCCGCGCCGTCGTACACGTCGAACAGGTGCACGTCCTCGAGCAGCTCCCCCGCACCTTCGCGCAGGGTGGACAGGACGTCGTCGGCTGGCAGGGAGCCGTCGACGACGAGCGCCACATCCTGGGTGGTGGCCGGGAAGGTCGAGAGGTGCTTCGCCACAATCACGTCCGGGGCCGCCTCGAACAACAGGTCGGCGTTGATTTCCAACGCCACCGTCCGGGCCGGCAGATCCTGTGCCGCGAGGAGCTTCGGGTGCAGCTCACCGGCATAGCCGAGCAGTTCACCGGTCCGCAGCGAGATCCGGGCGGTCCGGCCGGGGTGGAACGCCTGGTGCTCGCCCTGCGAAACCTCAAGATCCACGCCGACGACGTCGGCCATCAGGCGGACCGTGTCCAGGGCATCGGCCCAGTCCCACGCTCGCGGCTGGTGGTTGGCTCCGGCTGGCGAATCGTTGCCGGTGAAGACCGCGGCGATGGTCAGCGGCTGGTCGGGTAGCCCGTCGTAGAGTCCGTCGAGGACTTCCTCGGAGGGCCGGGCACCCAGTGGCGGGATCTCGCTGCTGCCGACGGCATCCTGTGGCAGGAACACCAGCCCGGCCTCATAGAGTGCCAGGTCGCGGAAACCGCGGGAGTGGTTCCGTTTGGCCACCTCGATCAGACCGGGGAGCACCGAGCGGCGCAGGAAGCCCAGTTCGGCGCTCAGCGGGTTGGCTAGTTTGACCGACGCCTGCTCCGACCCGTCGGGCGAACCGAAGGTGGTGTTGCTCTCCAGCGACACGAACGGGTAGGACAGCACCTCGGTGAGTCCCGAGTCGGCCAAAGCCTGCAGCATCCGGCGGCGCTGCACCTGTACACGGGACAGGCCGCTGCCGGGAGGAGCGACGGGAAGCCGGGAGGGGATCGTGTCATAGCCCACTAGACGGGCAATTTCCTCGGTGAGGTCGTCCTTGATCTGGAGGTCCTGGCGCCAGCTCGGAGCGGTGACGGTGTGGCCGCCGTCGTGCGCTTCCACCTCGGCTCCCAGGTCGTTAAGCGCCCCGGTGATCTGCTCGTCGGTGAAGTCCATCCCAATCCGTCGGGCCGGGTAGCCGGAAGGCAGGTCGATGACGACGGCGCCGGGCTCAGTGCCGACGTCGGTTCCGGCGTCCTCGGCAGTGCCGCCGGCGAGCTCGACCAGCAGGTCGACGACGCGCTGGGCTGCGATACCCGCGACCTGCCAGTCCACTCCCCGTTCGAAGCGCTTTGATGCCTCGGACGGCAGCTTGTGGCGGCGACGCGACCGGGCGATCGACACCTCATCGAAGTGTGCAGCCTCCACGAGGACCGTGCTGGTGGTGTCGGAGACCTCGGTGTCGGCGCCGCCCATGACGCCCGCGATACCGATGCCCCCGGAGGCGTCAGCGATCAGGAGGTCTTCGACGTCGAGCTTGCGGACCTTGTCGTCAAGGGTCTTCAGGGTCTCCCCCGGCGTTGCCCGGCGGACCACGATGCCGCCGGAGAGCTTGTCCTGGTCGTAGCAATGAATGGGCTGACCGAGTTCGAGCATCACGTAGTTGGAGATGTCCACGGGCAGCGAGATCGACCGGATTCCGGCCAGCCTCAGCCGGGAGGCCATCCACGGTGGCGTGGGACGGGTGGCGTCAACGCCAGTCACCGTGCGGGCGACGAACCTGTCGCAACCGGGGTTCCCGTAGATCGGCGAGTCATCGCTCAGCGTGACGGGGTAGCCACCGGACAATGTGGCCGGCGCAGTGACCCGGGTTGCCGGGTCGGTGAAGGTGGTCCCGGTGGCGTGGGCGTACTCGCGGGCAACGCCGCGGATCGAGAAGCAGTAGCTGCGGTCCGGGGTGACGTTGATTTCGGCGGCCTGGTCATAGAGGCCGAGCAGGTCCATCGCGTCGGAGCCGATCTCCGGGTCCAGCCCCAGGGTGGAGAGCACCAGGATGCCGTCGTGGTCATCGCCGATGCCGAGCTCGCGCACGGAGGCAATCATTCCTGCCGAGACGTGGCCGTAGGTTTTGCGGGCGGCGATGCGGAAGTCGCCGGGCAGCACGGCACCCGGCAGCGTCACCACCACCTTGTCGCCCTCGACGAAGTTGTGGGCGCCGCAGACAATACCCTGCACACCCGACGGGTCAATGCCCTCGTTGGTCAGGGTCTGTGGCTGCCCCTCGGGCACTACCCGGACCTGGCACCAGTTGATGGTTTTGCCGTTGGTCTGGGGTTCCTTGACGATCGAGAGCACCTGGCCGACGACGACGGGCCCGGACAGGGTGTCGGTGGGCCGGTGGACTGCCTCTTCTTCGAGGCCGACCTTGACCAGTTCGGCCATCACGTCTTCGGCGGTGGCGCCGGCTGGGACCTGTGCGAATTCACGCAACCAGGAAAGTGGAATACGCATGCTTAGATCTCCATCCCGAAGTGCTCGCTGAACCGTACATCGCCCTCAATCATGTCCCGCATGTCCCCTACCTCGTTGCGGAACATCAGGGTGCGCTCAATGCCCATACCGAAGGCGAACCCGGAGAATTCCTCCGGGTCGATGCCCGCCGCGCGCAGCACATTGGGGTGCACCATTCCGCACCCGCCCCATTCAATCCATTGCGGTCCGCCCTTGGCTCCGGGGTGCCAGATGTCGAGTTCGGCTGAGGGCTCGGTGAAGGGGAAGAAGTTCGGGCGCAGCCGGATCTGGGCGTCGTCGCCGAACATCAGGCGTGCGAAGTGCTCGAGGGTGCCGCGCAGGTCGGCCATGCTGAGGTTCCGGTCGATGGCCAGCCCCTCGAACTGGTGGAACACGGGCGTGTGGGTGGCGTCGAGCTCGTCGGTCCTGAAGACCTTGCCGGGGCACAGCACGTACAGCGGCAAGGGACGCTCGAGCATGGAGCGCACCTGGACCGGTGAGGTGTGGGTGCGCAGGAGCAGGTGCGCTTCGGGTGGCTCGACGAAGAAGGTGTCCTGCATGTCGCGGGCCGGGTGGTCCGGCTTGAAGTTGAGCGCGTCGAAGTTGAACCACTCCGATTCCAGTTCGGGGCCCTCGGCGATTTCCCAGCCCATGCCGACGAAGATGTCGCTGACGCGTTCCTGCAGGGTGGACAGCGGGTGGCGGGCACCGGCACGACGACGGCGCGGGGCTGCAGTGACGTCCACCGCCTCTTCGACGAGGATCCGCGCGTCGCGTTCCGCTTCGAGTTCGGTGGTGCGGGCGGCGAGCGCAGCGTTGATCCGGCCGCGGGCCGGGCCGATGTTCTTGCCGGCTGCCGCCTTCTCCTCCTTGGCGAGGGCACCGATGCCCCGGTTCGCCAGGCTGAGAGGAGACTTGTCGCCGGTGTGGGCGATCCGGACCTGCTTGAGCGCGTCCAGGTCGGCGGCGGCGGCGATATCGCTGATCGCGCGGTCCACGGTGGCGCCGATAGCTTCGGCATCCAGCGGTGAGGGAACGTCGACGACGGCGGACGTCGCGTGGGCGGGTCCGCCCGGCTGTGTGGAGTCAGACATCGGGATGTTCATACCTTCAGTGGTGGTGGGCAACAGGTGTTTCACCGCGGATCCGGTGACCGTTGGCAGACGGTGCAAGTCTAGCCAACACCGGTGCTGAGTCCCCAATGGGCGCCTGTAACTCCCGTACTAGGATGATTCCCATGGTCCCGGCCCACAGAACGCGATGGTTGCTCAACTGGCTGAACCTGTCCACGGGGGCCGGGCTTCTCCTTGCCAAGGCCAAACGGTGCGACCTCCGCCCCGGCCCCGAGGGACTCCTCCTCGCTTTCGGCTACACCGGCACCCTGCCGGTCGCTAGCGCCTTCACCGTGGGGAACGTCATCCTGTTCCGCGGCTCGGCTGCGAACGGGGCACCCCGCCCGGCGCTCCTGGCCCACGAAGCCCGGCACAGCACGCAGTACGCCCTCTGTCTGGGATTGCCCTTCCTGCCGCTGTACTTCGCGGCGGCGGCTTTTTCCCTCCTGCGCACCGGCGATCCGGCCTCCGTGAACCCGTTTGAGCGCGGCGCGGGATTGGCCGATGGCGGCTATGTTCAACGGCCGGTAAGACCGCTTTCCACGACGCTTTCCGCCGTGTTCGGGAAGAAAGGATCACCATGACATCAGGCACCGACATTTCAACCATCACAGTCACCGGTACTGGCTCGGTCGCCGCCGTCCCCGACCGCCTGCACCTCGGCGTCGGGGTCGAGGTGCGCCGTCCGGCGGCCCCGCAGGCGTATCTCGGGGCAGCCGCCGCCGTCGTGAGGGTGTTCGACGCTCTGGACGCTCTCCAGCTTCAGTCACTTCGTCGGACCACCCGCCAGCTCGGGCTGCGCGCGGACATCCTGTGGAGCGAAAACCAGGAACAGCGGGTCACCGGGTACGTCGCGTCGCAGGATCTCATTTTGTCGATCGATGATCTATCGTCAGCGTCAGCCGTCCTTGACGCTGTGGTGCAGGCTGGCGGCGACGACACCCGGATCAGCTCGCTGTCGTTCGGCTTCTCCGCTCCGGGGGCCAGGGCAGCCGAGGCACAGGAGGCCGCCTGGCAGGATGCACTCACCCGGGCCCGCCGCTGGGCCGAACTTGCGGGATGCGTCCTCGGAACAGTGGAGGAGGTATCCGAGGTGGCGGGGCACCCTGCCCGTCCCCTGTTACCCAAAGTGATTATGACTGAGCAGTCATCAATGCCCGTCGAGCCGGGTGAGGCCGAGGTCGTCTGCAGTGTTACCGTCCGCTGGCGGATCCAACGGCTGGAGTAACGCGCCAGTAACACCCGGCGTGCTATCCAGAGACCCGGGTTCGGGTTGCATTGGGGGAATCATGTGTGAAGTTCCCAAGGGTCCGCGACGGTCGTTGCTGACTACCAAACAACTGGTACTAGGGTGCCTAAGTGTCACCCTGGTACTCGTGGGAATTCTCTTGCCACCCGATTCTTCAGCTGAAGGTCTGGCCAGCCTGGCCATTTTCGGCGTGGGCCTCTACGGATTGGGCCTGATCACCGTGGGTACCGCGCTGCTGGTGACCGAGGTGATCCTCCCGGCTGTGAAGGAGGTGGAGTTCGGGCTTCCCTCCGGCTACAGAATGGCTGCCGCAGTCTCCTCCCGGGAGGAAGCACTGCGGGACGAGTTCGACCGCCAGCGAGCAGATCTTGAACTCTGCGCTCAGTTGTTCTGTGATGATCCAGCGATAGCCCTGCGGCTCCTTGAAGCCTCCTGGGCGAAAACTGCCACGGTGTGGAAGGGTCCGGTGACTCCCGACATACGAACGTTTGTCATCTGCCAATTGGTCGAACTGGTCGACCTGCACCTTCGCCATGCCGGGTGGATCAGGGCACCCTCCGCGGGTGGCTCCTTGCTGACGGCGCTTGATCGAGCGGAACGCACAGCAGTGGTCCTCCACGACTTCGCCGGCCTCTCGCCCACTCAGATCGCTCGAATCACCAATCGGCCGGTGAACCGGGTGCGGGCCGATCTGCGAACCGGCAATGCCAAGGCCGATGCCCAGCAGGAAACGCCATGAACAGTCAGGTCCGCGACCACCTCGCGGCGGAAGCAAGCGACCGGGCACAATCCCACCCGGCTTTTGTCGACCGGGCACTGCAGGACGGTATGCGAGAGTATCAGCGGCATGTGGTTCTCGCCGTCACCGCCGCCGTCGCCTGTGTCGTGGCGCTAATCGTGACGGCAGCGTTCGGACCCCGACTGGTGTGGGGAAGCCCTGCTGACGAACGGATTGTCGGGCTGATCATCGAACCCCGAGCCGAGACAGTGCTTCTGGGCGGGACGGTCGAATACGTCGCAGTGGCGCAGCTCCAGGATGGCAGCACCCGACCAGCCGAGGGCCGGATCATCTGGAAGTCCACCGAGCCCGGGACCGCAACCATCGCCGCCTCGGGACGTGCCACATCGGTCGCCCCTGGCATCACCACCATCTCTGGTTCCCTCGACGGACGGGATCAGCTAACGGGCCGCGCCTCGCTAACGGTGCTGCGCGCTGCCGGCGGACCGAGAGCATGGTGGGCTTCCCTTCCCCCCTGAATCACTTGCCGACCCCGATCAGGTGAGCGGCGCCTAGTGTTCTGCCCCGGCGGCCAGGCGCAGGTCCGACGTCGTCCGCTGGCTCGTCAACGCGATGAGGCGAAGCGCAGCGGCCATCTCGGCAACGGGCATTCCCGGAACGCCGTGAACTGCTGCCTGTTCCACGGAGTAGGGAACGTGAATGAATCCACCCCGGGGGCCGTCATCGCTGCTGTCGATCGAGCTGGCCAGCTGGTCCATCAGCCCGTAAAAGACGTGATTGCAAACATAAGTGCCGGCGGTCTGGGAGATTTCGGCGGCAATCCCAGCCTCGCTCAAATCGTGTAACGCCTGCTTGATCGGCAGGGTCGAGAAATACGCGGCCGGGCCGCCGACCCGAACCGGCGCATCGATGGGCTGGTTGCCTTCGTTGTCGGGGATGCGGGCGTCGTCGATGTTGATCGCGATGCGTTCCAGCGAGATCTTCGTTCGTCCGCCCGCCTGACCCACGCAGAACACCAGCCTGGGGCTGTGCAGGGAGACCGCGGCACGCAGGATGGCGATACTTTCACCAAAAGTGCAGGGCAGCTCGACCGCACGTGCCTCGACCCCATCAGCCCGTAGATCCTCGGCGGCCTGCTGCGCCGCCTGCCAGGAAGGGTTGGCTGCTTCGCCGCCAAACGGCTCGAATCCGGTGAGGAGAATCATGGGTCAAGCCTAGGCGACGCCCCACACGAGTGGCTTAGGCGCACAGTAGTGGTTGCCCAACACCGCGTCCTCGGGTGAGCCACTATGGTGGGCCGGACAGCGCCACCCGGTCAGTCGAGGAACGCGGTCAGCCCCTCGATCAGCCGATGCACGTCGTCGAGGTTGGTGTAGGGCGCCAGGCCCACCCGGAGCCCGCCCGCCGCTCCCAGCCCCAGGACGCCGACCGCTTCGATCGCGTAGAAGTTGCTGGCGGGCACCAGGATGTCACGTTCGGCGAGGAAGCGGCTGGCCGCGGCGGCGTCGTGACCGTCGAAGGTGAGCAGCAGCGTCGAGGTCCGGACGGCAGCCCGGGAGTGGACTGTCACGGCAGGCATCTGGGCTAGTGCCGCCTCAAGAATCGCCAGGAGTGCCGCCTCATGCCGTTCGATGTCGGCGTGGGCTGCGAGGAGCTGTTCCCGCCGGGACCCGCCGTCACCCAGGGTTGCCGTGAAGTCGATTGCCGCCGTCGTGCCGGCCATGATCTCGTAGGGCAGGGTGCCAAGTTCAAAGCGTTCGGGGACCGCGTTGGTGGAGGGCAGCAGCTTCTCGGGCAACAGTGTCTCCAGCAGGGCCGGCGCGGCGGCGAGCACACCGCAGTGGGGGCCCAGGAACTTGTAGGGCGAGCAGACGAAGAAGTCCGCACCCAGCGCCCGCACATCCACGGCGGCGTGTGCGGCATAGTGCACACCGTCGATGAACAGGAGGGCACCGGCGTCGTGCACCATCCCAGCGATGCGCCGGATATCAGGCATGGTTCCGAGCAGGTTCGATGCTGCCGTGACGGCGACGAGCCGCGTGCGCGAGCTCAACGCCTCCCGCAGTTCGTCCAGGCGCAATTCCGAGGTCTCGGGGTCGAAACTGACCCAGCGGATGGTGGCGCCCCGCCGCTCGGCGGCCTGAACCCACGGCCGGACGTTGCAGTCGTGGTCCAGACGGGTCACGATCACCTCATCGGCTGGCCCCCACCCGGTACTGAGGTGCTTGGCGAAATCGTAGGTGAGTTGGGTGGCGCTGCGGCCGTAGACAATCCCGGACGGGTCCGCGTTGAGGAAGTCCGCCATCGCCGACCTGAAACTGAGTACCGCCGTGTCAGCGTTGCGTTCGGAGGCGACTGAGCTCCCCCGAATGGACAGCGGACCGGTGAGTGTGTCGGCGATCGCCTGCCCAACGGCGCGCGGTGTCTGGGTTCCGCCTGGACCATCGAAATGGGCGATCCCGGAAGCCAGTGACGGGAAGTGTGAACGCAGGCTCTCGACGTCGAGGGGCATGGGGTCCTTTCGGATGGCAGGCGATGCTCAAGCCTACGGGGGAAACCTGCGACGGGTTGGCACAGCGGCACTGACGGATGACCCTATCGCCGTCCCCGCACCGTGGCTGGGACTCCTCGGGCACCGTCACCGGGTTTTGGTGCCGATCCGTGCGGCATTCGCGCGCCCAGTTCGGCTGTGTTGCACACCAGCCCGATCTTCAGCGGGGTGGAACAGCTCTGAACCAGCCAGTTCCGCCCCTAGATTCCAACATCCCGTCGCTGCAATGCCACAGCGCTGAGTCCCGCGAGCGCCGCCGAGATACCCCATAGCCAGGCGGCCGCACCCCAGTCTGCCCCATTGGCCAGCGGCGAATCCCCGTAGGCCCAGTGATAGGGCGACAGATTCAGCAGCCACTGCAGATCGGGGCTTTGGCGCCCGACGGCGTTGAACACGTAACTGAGCACAGCAACCGCAGCGCCGGCAGCCAGGCCGAAAATTTTCCTGCCACTCACGGCTCCCACCAGCAGGGCAGCCGTCCCGCTGAGGAGCGCCAGTCCCGCGAACAGGACTGTCGCACCGAACAGATGAGAGGTTTGTATCTCCAGTTGGGCGGGCTCGTTCAGGAACAACACCAGAACAAAGACCACTGCTGCGAGCACCACAATCCGCACCCCGATTGCCAGGGCCCGCTCCAACACCACCTGGGGCCTGGTGACTGCGTGCGCCAGAGTCAGTTCCAACTGCCCGGCCTCCTCATCACCGGCCACTGCCGACGCGCCCCAGGATACTGACGCGATAGTCATCAACATGAACCCGATGAGGCCGAAGATCGTGCCTTGCGTGTAACCCGGCCCGGAAGTGATCTCGTCATAGTTCAGTGCTCTGGTCATCTCCGGCGGGAGAGCGTCAATCATGCTTTGCATCTCCACGCTGTTCCCCAGAGTGGAAAACAGTGGCAGGTAGACCGCGATGGCGGCGGCGAGTCCGATCGCCCATGCGAGGGTCGACCGCCAGTGTTCAAGCAGCGCACGCCTGAACAGGGGAAGCACAGCGGACGGCCCCGGCCGAGTCCGATGCGTGGCTGAGTAGGCCGCGCCGGTCATGGCGCACTCCCTACGGCTACCTTGCCGTACAGGTTGAGCACTGATTCTTCAAGGTCGGGCTCCTCGATCACCAGGTCGGCGAGTTGCAGCGGGGCCAACGCCTGCACCAGCGGTTGGATGGCTCCTTCGAAGCTCGCAGCCGCAGCTGCCCCAAGGTCGGTGTCGTGCACCTCGCTCAGGTTAAGGCCTGGCACGCGCTGCAGTCGGAGCCGCAGCTCGGAGCTACCCACGCCAATGACGGCTATCTTCACCTGGCGGAGCGCTCCTTCGCGCAGGGAAGCGACGGTCGAAACCTGGACGATGTTGCCGTCACGCAGAATGGCTACCCGGTCGGCTGCCTGCTGAACCTCGCTCAGCACGTGGGAGCTCAGAAAGACTGTCTGCCCGTTGTCCTGCGCTTCGTTCAAAAGTGCACGAAATTCCTGCTGGATCAGTGGATCCAGGCCACTCGTCGGTTCGTCGAGGATCAGCACCTCGGGGTCATGCATGAAGGCCTGCACCAGCCCCAGCTTCTGTTTATTACCTTTGGACAGTTTGCGGGTGTGGCGGTCCAGGTCCAGGTTGAAGCGTTCCGCCAGCTCGTCCGCTCGCCCCGGCCGCACCGCACCGCTGATCGCCGCATAGTGGGCGAGCAACCGGCGTCCGGTGATCCGTTGCTCAAGGAACAGCTCACCCGGCAGGTAACCGATTCGGCGTCGCAGTCCAGGTCCCGCAGCGCCCGGATCCTCCCCCAGAATCCTGATACTTCCGGCGCTCGGTCGAATGATGTCGAGCAGGCAACGCATGGTGGTGGTCTTGCCCGCACCGTTGGGCCCAATCACGCCAAAGACCTCGCCGCGTTCCACCCCAAAATCAATGCCATGCAGAACATCCCGGCGACCAAACGACTTCCGGAGGCCCTCGACCTCGATCACCTGGCCCATTGACCCGCACCGCCTTCCTCAGTTCACAGCTTACAAGCAGCCCTCCCCCACCGCAGTAGAACGTGTGTTCTAATATATTCATGCGATGGGCTGGTCAGAGTACGACGACGACGGCGCCGGCTTCTCAGGAGCCGTTGCTGCCCCTGAGTGGCCTGGTCAGGACCGTCAGGACACCAGAATTTGCGGGTATCACGTTCCACGAGGTACTCGCCAAGTCGGCACTGAACCGGGTACCCGGCAACTCCAGCATGCCCTTCCACTGGACCATCAACCCCTACCGCGGCTGCTCCCACGCCTGCGTCTACTGTTTCGCGCGAAAGACCCACAGCTACCTGAACCTGGACACCGGGTTGGACTTCGACTCCCAGCTGGTGGTCAAAACCAACGTGGGAGAAGTGGTGCGCCGCGAAGTGTCCCGCCGATCCTGGCAACGGGAACACGTCGCGATGGGCACCAACACCGACCCGTACCAGCGGGCCGAAGGCCGCTACCGACTGATGCCCGACATCATCACCGCGCTCGCCGATTCAGGTACCCCGTTCTCCATCCTCACGAAGGGCACCCTCCTGGCACGGGACATTCCCCTCTTGCAGAAGGCGTCGTCAATGGTGCAGATTGGGATGGGAATTTCGCTAGCTATCATCGACCCGGCGCTTGCCCACGCAGTGGAGCCCGGCACCCCCAGCCCCAAGGCGCGGCTCGAACTGATTAGCCGACTGCGCGACGCCGGACTGCCGTGTGGAGTCCTGGCCATGCCGATCCTGCCCTGGCTGACAGATGGAGATGAGTCGCTTGATCAACTCTTCGGCGCTTTGGCCGCGGCGGGTGCCACGGGAGTTTCCGCTGGAGCACTGCATCTGCGTCCCGGAGCACGCGAGTGGTACCTGGAGTGGCTGGCGGCCAACCATCCCGAGCTGGTGGGCCGCTACCAACGTCTCTACAGCGGCGGGAGCTACGCCTCCAAGGAGTACCGCACCTGGTTATCCGGCCGGATTCGCAAGCATCGGGCCAACCACGGATTCACCTCGGGAGCACAGTTCTTCAGGGAGCTTCAGCCGGGATCACCCGACGAAGGCGGTGTACCCGCGGGCACGTCCTCGACAAACCACGTACTCGCGCCAGACAAGGAGCCGACGCTGTTCTAGGGGTGACGCCTCATTGGGTGCCTCAGTGTCCAACCCGTCCGGCCTGGCGGGTCTGCGTCAGCAGCGCGTCGACGATGGGGCGGTCGGCCGGGATCCATGCGAGGTCGGCCAGCTCAGTAGAACCGGTAAGTGGCACCCAGGAGAGGAGATCGTGGTCTTGGAGCGGGCGCGGTTCCCCGATCACGAGTTCGGCGAGCCAGACCCGCATGACAGCGCGCTCGTTGAGCGCCCAGCCCCCCGGCAGCGGTCCAATGATCTCGGCACCAAGAGCAACTTCGACTCCCAGCTCCTCCAGCAGCTCCCGGTGCAGCGCGTCAATGTCCGATTCGCCCACCTCGACCTTGCCGCCCGGGAATTCCCACATCCCGGCGAACTGCTCAGGCGCTGTGCGGCGGGCGGCCAGCAGCTGGGTCGGGTGAGTCAGGGAATCGACGATCGCTGCGCCGACAATCTGGCGGGGTAAGTTCTCAGTGGGCACGAACCGAGTGTAGCGGGCACGCCCAACGGGCCCGTTGTTCGTTTGGCTGGGCTGCTGTCAGAGGGCCCTGACCTGGTTGTTCCGGCTTTCGTGGGTAAGTTCCACGAGACCGAGCTCCTCAAGGAGTGGCGGCAGATACATTCCAAACCGTCCCCGGTAGCCCTTACGTAGGCCATACCAGCCGGCCACCGGGTTCCCTTCCGAACGGGCCCATGCTTCAACTGAACCCTCCGGGGCTACTTTGTTCTCGTCCGCAGCGCCGAGAGGCACCCAGTCGCCCTGTGCCCGCAGCCACGCGGCAAGGTCCTCGATCGCCCTCAGTTGGTACTTCAACGTGGTGGAGCCTACCTGACATACCAGGGCCGGAGGTTCCGCGCTCTCGTCCCGGTACATCGTGTAGTGGGCCGACCCTGGGGCAGTGGTGAGCAGCCACGGGTCCTCCCTCGTGCCTTCTGCCATGATCTTCCTTACATCGCTGGGTCGGCTCTGCTGCCAATCCTCATCTCCGGCGGAGATGAGGGAGAAGGGGTGTCACCCAGACTTCTGGCCGGGCTAGAGTTGAAATAGACAACGGCGTCGATGCGTTGCGCTCTACAGAGCAGCCCCTGAACCACTATCCGATGCCGAAACGAGTTTCATGTCTGACGCCCGAAGCACCCTCACCCCACGGCAGCTTAATTTCGCCATCATCGCCCTTGCCATGGGCGGCTTCGGTATCGGCACCACCGAGTTCGCCATTACGGGGGCTGCTGCAGGAGATGGTGGGCGACCTTGACATCTCCATCCCTGAGGGTGGGCATGTCATCTCGGCGTACGCGTTCGGTGTCGTCATCGGAGCTCCCCTGCTCGCCGCCCTCGGCGCCCGGCTACCCCGTAAAGGGATGGCTCTGGGACTGATGGTGCTCTTCACCATCGGTAACCTGTCATCCTACTTCGCCGCCGACTACGGCTGGCTGTTGTTTTCCCGCTTCATGTCGGGCCTGCCCCACGGCGCCTACTTCGGCATTGCGGCGGTGATTGCCGCGTCCCTCTCGGCTCCCACGCGTCGCGCACACGCCGTCGCCATGGTGATGCTGGGACTCAGCATCGCCAATGTTATCGGAGTGCCCTTTGCCACCTGGCTGGGTCAGCTGTTTGGGTGGCGGACCATGTTCCTTCTGGTCGGCGTGATTGGCTTGGTCACCCTCTTCATGATTTCCCGTGCCGTCCCGCATCAGCAGGTTCTGCAGAACGCGAGTATCCGCCGCGAGCTGGGCGCACTGCAGCGTGGCCAAGTGTGGATGACCCTGCTGATCGGCACGGTCGGCTTTGGTGGCTTCTTCGCCGTCTACTCCTATATCTCACCAACCATGACCGAGGTGACCGGCCTCCCCGAGGCGACGCTGCCGTTCGTCGTCGCACTGTACGGTCTGGGCATGGTCACCGGGAATATCGTGGGCGGCCGGCTGGCTGACATTTCGGTGATGGGAACCATCTACTGGGTGATGGGCGTGATCGCCGTCGCGCTGGTGGCGTTCTCGTTTGCGGTCCAGTGGGCGCCAACCGCCCTGCTGTTCGTCTTTCTGGTCGGCGCCATAGGGGCAATGCTGATTCCGTCGCTGCAAGTGCGTCTGCTGGACGTCTCCCCCGACGCGCCGTCCCTTGCTTCCTCCCTGAACCACGCAGCGCTCAACATCGCCAACGCGCTGGGTGCACTTCTGGGCGGCGCCGTGATCGCTGCTGGCTGGGGTTACACAGCTCCGGCACTGGTCGGTGCGGCATTGGCCGTCCTTGGGCTCGCCGTGGCTTTGATCAGCGGACGGATGGACCGGCGACCCGGGACACCCCGATCGGCTGAACCTACCCCGGTCGGCCAACGCCTCAGCTGAGGCGTTGCGCCCTCGCGGAGGCGTAGAGGCACACGGTTGCAGCGGTTCCCACGTTGAGGCTTTCGGCCCGCCCATAGATGGGCACTGCCACCCGGTGATCCGCGCCCTTCAACACAGCGTCGGGCAGCCCCTGCGCCTCGTTGCCGAACAGCCAGGCGGTGGGCGCCTCAAGCTGAGCCTCCCCCGCGGGGCTGTCCACATCTGTTGCCGGGGCGAGCCGCCGTCGCGCACTGCCTTCCTGCAAGACATCGAGGTCGACGTCGCCGTGGCCGTCGGCGGCCAGCACCGCGATCCCACGCTCCCGCAGCGAGGTGAGCACCAGCTCGAGGTCGGCACCGATCACCACGGGCAGGTGAAACAGTGATCCGACGGTTGAACGGACAGCCTTGGGGTTGTAGAGGTCAACGCTCGACGACGTCAGGACCACCGCATCGGCGCCCGCCGAATCGGCCGCACGCAAGATGGTCCCCGCGTTTCCCGGATCCCGTACCTCAACCATCACTGCGACCAGCCGGGGTTCACTGGCCAGCATGGCCTCCAGTGGGACATCAACGAACGAGCACACAGCAATCACCCCCTGGGGCGTCACCGTCGAGGACATTGCGGCGAGCACTTCCTCAGTCACCAGCCGCGGGGCAGGCTGTCCCTCGAACAATCCGAGCTCGGCATGCCGGTCCAGGCATTCCTCGGTGATGAACAGCTCCTCGATGACCTCCGGCTCGCCCGCAGCGTGGCGGGCCGAATGCAGCGCTAATGCTTCCCGCACGGATTGAGGCCCCTCGGCGAGGAACCGGCCCTGCCTTAAACGGGCCGGACGCCCAGCGAGCCGAGCCACTTCCTTGACCCGATCAGCTCGGGGGTTGGTCATGGGCGGTGCCGCTGGGCGTCCGGTGTTAGTCATGTACTGATGTTCTCAGTATTTTGGGTGTTCCCCGTAATCCGGGTGAGACCGAACCGAGAAGGTTTAAAACGAACGCTTAGGCCTTTGCCTTGGCTGGCGCCTTGGTGGCCGACGCCTGGGCGCCGGCTGGGGCCGAGGTGTCAGCAGGCAGCGAGTCCTTGGCAATCTGGACCAGTGCGGAGAACGCGTTGGCGTCAGATACTGCAAGCTCGGCCAGCATACGGCGGTCAACCTGGATCTCGGCAGCCTTCAGGCCCTGGATCAGACGGTTGTAGGTCAGGCCGTTGGCGCGGGACGCAGCGTTGATGCGCTGGATCCAGAGGCGACGGAAGTCACCCTTGCGCTTGCGGCGGTCACCGTAGCTGTACACAAATGAGTGCAGCAGCTGCTCTTTGGCCTTACGGTACAGGCGTGAACGCTGCCCACGGTAGCCCTTCGCCCGCTCGAGAATTACCCGACGCTTCTTGTGGGCGTTTACCGCCCGCTTCACACGTGCCACGTGTGTACTCCTTCAGTAGATCTACCGGGTGATGATGTTCAGCGCTGTCCTGCAATGTGTAGAAGACTGGCGCAAACCCGGTTAAGTGGTTTGGGTGAGTTAGATGCCGAGCATCTTTTTGATGACCTTGGTGTCGGCCTTCGAGACGATCTTGTCGCTACCGAGACGGCGAGTCAGCGTGGAGGGCTTGTGCTCCAGGTAGTGGCGGCGGTTAGCCTGCTGGCGCTTGAGCTTGCCGCTTCCGGTCAGCTTGAAACGCTTCTTGACACCACTGTGGGTCTTCATCTTCGGCATGAGAACCGATCTCCTTTGGTTTCCACCAGCTATTGCCAGCGGGTCGTACGGCACCCGCGGGGGTGCCTGCGGGTTTATTCGGGCGCCTGGCGGCTCCGGGGGAGGTAATCCCTAGTCGGAGGTTCCGGGCTTAGGCCGGCTCGGCGTGCTCCGGGGAGCTGCCTTGCTGGCAGGTTTGGGTGTTGCTGGCTTGGGCATGGCCATCGGCTTGGGAGCCGCGGTTGGCTTCGGCGCTGCAGCGGGCTTGGGGGCAGCTGCTGGTTTCTCGGCTGTCTTCGCGCCGGCCGCCTTGGCTGGTGCTTTGGCTGGGGCCTTCGGTGCTTCAGCAGCGGCTTTCTCAGCAGCTTTCGCTGCCTTGGCCGCCTCGGCTGCTGCAACTTCCTGATCAGCCTTGTCCTGAATAGCCTTCTCGCGGTCGACGATCTCCTGCGCCGCAGCCTCCTTGGCCGCAACTTCGGCCGCAATCACTTCCTGTGCTGCGGCTTCCTCGGCCGCCTCCTGGGAAGCGGTAGTCGAGTAACCATCAGGTAGCAGGTCCGCAAGGCTCTGTGTCATGGGCGCCTTGTCCGGGGTGGTATCCACCTTCTCGGTACCGGCCTTCACTGCCTCATTCGCAGCCTTGGCGTCGGCGCGCTGGGTAGCGCGTCGAGCTTCAGCCTTTGCCTCAGCCTTGTTCTTGACCGGACCGATGACCATGACCATGTTGCGACCGTCGATGCGGGGGGTCGATTCAACGATCCCCACCTCGGCGACGTCCTCAGCGAACTTTTGCAGCAGGCGGATACCCATTTCGGGTCGCTGCTGCTCACGCCCACGGAACTGGATCATGGCCTTGACCTTGTCACCGGCACCCAGGAAGCGCATTGCATGGCCACGCTTGGTCTCGTAGTCATGAGTGTCAATCTTCAGACGGAACCGGATCTCTTTGAGAACGGTGTTTGTCTGGTTCTTGCGCGCCTCACGTGCCTTGACCGCGGCTTCATACTTGTACTTGCCAAAATCCATCAGCTTGGCAACCGGAGGCTTGGCCTGCGGTGCAACCTCAACAAGATCCAGGTCTGACTCGGAGGCAAGACGGAGAGCATCCTCAATACGGACAATGCCTACCTGTTCGCCCGCAGGTCCTACCAACCGCACCTCTGGGACGCGGATACGATCATTGATTCTTGGCTCGCTAATGTGTTGCTCCTGAAATCTTTGAAGTAATACCACCTGCAATAGAAGAAGGCCCCCGACTGCACGTGCAATCAGAGGCCTCGATGATCGGTAACTTCCACTGCGAGTGGAAGCGTGCAGTCAAGCAATACCTGTGACTGCACCTACCGACCTATTACCCGGCTGCCACCATGTTTCGCAACGAAACACCTGGCAATCGCGGGTGGGAAGAAACTCCGCTTGCAAACTGGAAGTGATCTTTTTCATGCCCCTCATAGGCGCAGGAAATAGTGACCTCCAGTCGGTCTGTGACAAGCTTACCAGCATGAGTACTCCGGCCAGTAATCCAGACAGCGAACGCAACATCTTCCAGGCACCCGGCGACGGCGGCGGTTCCGCAGGCGCCCTGGACCAGCCCTCACTCCAGGATCCCCTGGACCAAACCGCCGACGACTCTCGCCAGGTTCGGCGCGACATCGCCGAGGTCAGTGCCGTGGAGCTGATCATGACCTCCGCGCTGCACCTGATGAGCGCTGCGGCCGTGAAATGCGGCTTGGCAGAAGGGGATGACGCCGAGGAACTCAAAGACCTTGACGAAGCGCGCAAGATCATCACGGCACTGGCCGGGTTTGTCACGGCCGCGGCCCCCGAGATCGGGGGCCAGCACGCTGGGCCGCTGCGCGACGGGCTGCGCTCGCTCCAACTGGCCTTCCGCGAAGCGTCGGTCATTCAGGACGCGCCAGGTCAGGGACCCGGCGAAAAATTCACCGGCGCAGTCAACTAGCCCGCCGTCGTCGGACCTGCTGGGCACCCAAGCCCAGCAGGCAGATGAGTACCGCGGCCGACCCCACTGCCGTGAAGGCCGCGGACGGGCCCACCGTGTCGATGGTGATGCCGGCCAGTGGTGCGCCCAGCGCCACCCCTGAGGTGAGGGCCGAGCCGTACCATCCCATCGCCTCGCCACGCCGTTCCTCGACCACCAGGTCAGCGATCCGCTCCGACGCCGCCGACAGGACCGGTGCGCACAATAGTCCCGGCAGGATCGAGAGCAGGCACAGCGCCAGGGTGTTTTCGGCGAAACCCATGGGGATGGTGAACAGCCCCATCAGCAGGAGCAGCACCAGCGGGGACACCGGCCGGTGCAGCGCACCGTAGATCAGGCCGCCCACCACCGATGCGGCGCACCAGGCTGCGAAGACCAACCCGAGTTCACCCTCCCGGCCCGACTCCTCGAGCGCGGCCACGATCCCCACCTCGGTACCGGCCAGCACCAGTCCCGCCCCAGCTGCCACCACCAGGACCACCGCCACCGCCAGCGTCAGCCAGCCGAAGCTACCCGCCAGTCTTTCCTTGACGTTCTGCCGGCCCTTCGCCCCGTGACGGCCGGGTGCTGCGCGTCCTCCCGGGTACAGTTCGGCCGAGGCTTCGGTGACGTGCGCTGGCGCCGATGCGACCAGCGCACCGACGGCTGCGGCTTCGTCCTCGGCTTCGGTCGGGGCCCCGGAGACAGCTCCCAGCTGTTCGCTGCGGGTCGGTGGGTTGAACCACATCAGGAAGAGGCCGGCACCGGCGGTCGCCAGCCCCACCAGGGTGAGGCCAAAGACCGTCGAGACCTGGGTGGCCAGGACCACACCCAGCGCCGGTCCCACCATGAAGATCATTTCTGTGCTGATCGCGTCAAGAGTGAACGCGGTCCGTCGCTTCTCTCCGGACACCATCACACCCAGGGACTGGCGGACCACCGAGAAGGCGGGCAGGGTGAACAACCCACCGATCAGGGCGGCAACGAGCAGCCACTCATAGGACAGCTGGGGTGCAACAGACCAGATCACTGCTTCGGCGATGACCGACGGAATCAGGGCCTTGCGCAGCCCCGCACTATCGACGCGGCGGCCACGCCAGGGGGCCCCGACGGCGATGCCAATTGTCAGAAGAGCCGCGACGGCACCGGCTTCCGCGTACCCCCGGTCGAGGGTCTGCACCACATGGAGGGTCAACAGGACTCCGGCCGCGGAGTGCGGGAACCTGGCGATCATTCCGACGATGAGCAGGCGGCGCACCGGGACAATACGGAGCAGCTCCCGGTAGAGGGCAAAATTCACTGGTTCACTCTTCTGCGGGTCCGCCCGCACGTCCTCAGCGGGTCAGTACCACCTCAAGGGAGTCGACCCGTTCCACAAATTCTGTAGTGGCCCGCAGCCGGTCCTGCAGCTGCTGGACCACCGCCTGGACCGCGTCCCCAGCTAGCCCGTCGCGGAGCGTGATCTGGAGCCGCACTTCGGGGCCCGGTCCCCCGCCGGATGCCAGTGTACCGTCTGCCGCGCGGGCCGGAACCCCGCTGCCGGGACCCAGCGCTACCCGCAGAATCGCTGGTTCCTCACCGGTGATCTGGGCGACCAGGTCGGCGATGCCCGGGTCGCTGTAGGCCGGCCGCCACTGGAGCTGCTGGGCGAGCGCCCACAGGGCGGGGCGGCGCACCACAAAGGTGAAGTGAGCGCCCGGATCGATGACCAGCAGCTCGGCTCCGTCGGCGACCGCCGACAGCGCCGCACGCGGCGCGTAAACAGCCACCGGTCTGGCCTCCGGATGCCACGCGGCCAGAGCAGCACTCGAGCTGAAGACCGGCAAAGCGGTGCGACCATCAGGTGCCTTGAGCGTGACCAAGGCCATGTCGGCCTCCTTGTCACCCTCCGGTATTCCCCCGCCGTTGCCGTGGTCGGCGTGCGGGTGAGGTTCGCCGTCGCCGGTTACCCCGGCAAGCTGGGCGACCACCGGCACGAAAAGCCTCACCCCGGCGAGGGCAGCCAGCACTCCCGTTTCGTCGCTGGTGCCAGCCAGCAGCCGATCGACGGCCTGGGTGTAGGCGGGCGGTGCGGCGCCGTCGTCGTCGTCAAAGTTGTGCAGCGGGTTGCCCTCGCCGCTCAGGTCTCGGCCTGCCCAGGCCTGGCCCGCCGAATCGGCGGTGTTGGCCGCCAGGGCCGCCGCTATGTGCGCGGGGAGGTGCCGCTCGCTCACACCCGGGATGCCGGGTGCCCGGCGATGTCGAGCGCCTGGGGCAACGTGAAGGCGCCCGCGTACAGCGCCTTGCCCACGATTGCACCTTCCAGTCCCCGCGGCACCAACTGGCGCAGCGCTGCGAGGTCCTCAAGGCTTGAGATGCCGCCCGATGCGACCACCGGGCGGGAGGTCCGCTCAAGCACCTGCTCCAGCAGCTCGAGGTTGGGGCCGCGGAGAGTGCCGTCCTTGGTGACGTCGGTGACCACGTACCGGGAGCAGCCCGCGTCTTCGAGGCGCTGCAGGACTTCCCACAGGTCGCCGCCCTCTTCAGTCCAACCGCGGGCCGCCAGGGTGGTGCCCCGGACGTCCAACCCGACCGCGATCTTGTCGCCGTAGCGGGCGATGGCCGCTGCCGTCCACTCAGGGTTTTCCAGTGCCGCGGTCCCGAGGTTCACCCGGTGCGCGCCGAGTTCCAACGCTGCATCAAGGGAAGCGTCGTCGCGGATCCCCCCGGACAGCTCCACCTTGATGTCGAGTTCGTTCACCACGCGCCCGAGCAGTTCACGGTTGGAGCCCCGGCCGAAGGCCGCGTCAAGGTCCACCAGGTGCACCCATTCGGCGCCGTCGTGCTGCCAGGCGAGGGCCGCCTCAAGGGCGTCACCGTAGCCTGTTTCGCTGCCGGCCTCGCCCTGGACCAGGCGGACAGCCTGCCCGTCGACGACGTCGACGGCGGGAAGCAGTTCGAGAATGGGGGATTCAGTAAAAAGGCTCATCGGGGGTTATGACTCTTTCGTAGCTGTCGGAGGTCTGGAATCAGATGTCGGTCAGGGTCAGGAGGTAGGCAGCCAGTAACGCCATTCCCGCCAGGACCCAGAAGCTGATGATCAGGGCCTTGGGTAGTTCCTGCCGGCGGAAGGAGATGGCCCCACCGATCAGCAGGCCAGCAAGCCCCATCAACACTATGCTCCACATGGCTACCGCAGCCCGGCTGTCCAGTTGGAGAGCAGACGGGCCCCGGCGTCGCCGGACTTTTCGGGGTGGAACTGGGTGGCGCTGAGGGGACCGTTTTCGACGGCGGCGATGAACTGACCGCCGTGGTCCGCCCAGGTCACCATTGGGGGTTTCATGGCTGGCTGGGTGACCTCAAACTTCCACTGCTGCACCCCGTAGGAGTGCACAAAGTAGAAGCGCTCGTCCTCGATGCCGTCGAAGAGTTGTGATCCTTCGGCGGCCTTCACCGTGTTCCAGCCCATGTGCGGCACGACGTCAGCCTGCAACCGTTCAACGGTACCTGGCCATTCGCCCATGCCTTCGGTCCGGACCCCGTGCTCGACGCCCTCCTCGAAGAGGATCTGCAGACCGACGCAGATGCCAAGCACCGGCCTGCCGCCCGCCACCCGCCGGCCGATCATGCGTAGCGCATCGACGTCCTTCAAACCCTTCATCACGGTCGCGAAGGCTCCGACGCCGGGCACCACCAATCCGTCGGCGTTCAGGACGTCGTCGGGCTTCGCGCTCAAGGTCACCTCAGCGCCGACGTGCTCCAGCGCGCGAACCGCTGAACGGATGTTCCCCGAACCGTAGTCCAGGACCGTGACGCGTGGCGCACTCATAAGGCCCCCTTGGTGGACGGGATGCCCTCCACCCGTGGGTCCGGTTCCACTGCGGCGCGGAGCGCCCGGGCAAACGCCTTGAACTGGGCTTCGACAATGTGGTGTGGATCCCGCCCACCCAACACCGTCATGTGCAGGCAGATCTGGGCATGCAGCGTGATCGCTTCGAAGACGTGCCGGGTCAGCGACCCGGTGAAGTGCCCACCGATCAGGTGGTATTCCTGGCCTGCGGGCTCACCCGTGTGCACCAGGTATGGCCGTCCGGAGATGTCGACGACGGCGTTGGCCAGTGCCTCGTCCAGCGGAACGCTCGCTTCGCCGAACCGGCGGATGCCCGCCTTGGTCCCCAGGGCTTCCCGCAGCACCTCGCCGATGGTGATGGCAACGTCCTCGACGGTGTGGTGGACATCGATGTGTGTGTCACCGGTGGCACGGACCGTGAGGTCGATCAGTGAGTGCTTGGCCAGCGCCGTCAGCATGTGGTCGTAGAACGGCACCGAGGTGCTGATCTCCGCGCGTCCGGTGCCGTCCAGATCGAGCTCGACAAACACCGACGACTCGCTGGTGGTCCGTTCCCGGCTCGCAGTGCGTCCGACAGTGGTTTCCACGCTCATGGCTATCCTTCGATTGATACGTAGCGGATGGGTGACGGTAGGGACAGCACCGGGCGCCGCTTGAAAAGAGTCTCTTACCAGTCTAGGAGACGGCCCGCTCCAGCAGGGCACCCAGGGTCTCGAGGAACACTGTGGTTTCCGTCTCTGTGCCAGCGGTGACCCGGAGGTGACCGGGAATACCGACGTCGCGAATGAGCACTCCCCCATCAAGCAGGCCCTGCCAGATCCGGTGCGGGTCGTCCAGGCCACCGAAGAGAACGAAGTTGGCATCCGAGGGAACCGGGGTCAATCCGAGCTGCAGAAGCCCGGCCACTATCCGGTCGCGTTGCACCTTGATGTTTTCCACGTTGGCAAGCAACAGGTCAGAGTGGGTCAGGGCCGCGTTCGCTGCCGCCTGGGTAATGGCCGACAGGTGGTAGGGCAAGCGGACCAGTCGGAGCGCGTCAGCGACTTCGGGCGCCGACGCCAGGTAGCCGAGCCTTGTCCCGGCCATCGCGAAGGCCTTGCTCATTGTGCGGGATACCACCAGCCGTTCCCGTCCTGCCAACAGGCTCAGGGCACTCACGGTGCCCGAGTGGGCGAACTCCGCGTAGGCCTCATCGACGATGACGATCGCCTGGGCGTCCTCGCTGGCCTCGTACACCGCTTCCACCACGTCCAGGCCCAGCGCTGAGCCGGACGGGTTGTTGGGTGAGCAGAGGAAGACCAGGTTGGCGCCGGACTGTCGGACTTCACGGGCCGCGTCCTCGGCGTTGAGGTCGAACTTCTCATTTCCCCGACCTGCGATGTAGCGGGTGCCGGTGCTGCTCGCCAGTAGCGGATACATGGAGTAGGTCGGGGGGAAGCCGATTGCGGATCGGCCCGGTCCGCCGAAGGCTTGCAGAAGGTGCTGCAGCACCTCGTTTGATCCGTTGGCAGCCCACAGGTTCTCCGGCGTCAGGCCGTGGCCGAGGTAGCGCGCCAAATTGGTCCGGAGTTCAGTGAATTCCCGGTCTGGGTAGCGGTTCAAACCCACGACTTCCCTGCTGACCGCCTCGACGATTGCCTGCCGAACATCGTCCGGAACCCCGTAGGTGTTCTCGTTGACGTTGAGGAGGATGGGGACATCCAACTGTGGCGCCCCGTAGGGGTGCTTGCCCCGCAGATCATCGCGCAGGGGTAGCCGGCTCAACCGCTCAAACTGTTCGCTCACCTATCAAGGTTAAGCGTGGAGTGGTGCTGGTGCAGAATCGGTGGGTCTTCCACCGTCATCCTGGTCACCGTGGCGATCGCAGAAACTCCGCACCCGGTGGCCGAAACTGGCCGACCGGGTTGGAGGGTTCTGCGGGGATGTCCTGGCGGCGTGAGGCACTGGCCGTGGGAAGTGGCGTCCGGGCAGGCTTACCGGTTGGCGGGCACATCCAATTGCTGACCTGCCTGCAGCACTGACGTGCCCAGGCTGTTGAGCTCGACAATCTCGGAGACGACGACGCGCGGGTCGCGGTCCGGGGCGAACTCGGTAGCCAACTGCCAGATGGTTTCCCCGGCCGCAACGCTGACACTGACGGTCTGGGTGACCTCGCCGCCTTCGGCCGAGGCTTTCGCGGGCGAGTTGAAGAATCCGGCCAGCATCAGGGCAGCTGATGCCAGCAGGACGATCGGCAATCCGACCAGCAGAAGCCGGCCCCTGCGCGTGAGCCGCAGCTTGGTGGGGCTACCCTTGGTCGAGCCGCTCTCGGTGGTGGGGAAATTCTGGTGCGTGGTGATGACAGACATGGATACACCTCTCTGTACTCTCGAATCAGTCCATTCGGTGCCGGGGTATGAATCCGGCACCAACCCTGAAGGTTGAAGAAGATGTTCGAGCTAAAACCGGCCATTCCCGTTTTGTTCGAACTTATCTTCGAATTACTGCTGGTTTATTTTTAGCACTGATTGACGAACTTTGTCGAGACACGATCGAACAAATGTTTGAAAACGGGTTCCAACTCCCATACCGTTAGGGCAAGGATGAAGGTTCGGGATCCAGCAGAAACCAGCACATCATCCGCCACTGACAAAATAAGCTCGGCCCCCAAAACACAGGGATCTGCCGGGGTCCATGGATTCTTATCGAAGGGACAGCGACCGTGAAAGAGTCCGCCGAACCACTGGGCGAGCAGAGCTCAGACATTCCCCCGGCAGCCCTACCAACCCGTGGCCGCCCACGTGGCCGTCAGGTGCCCAAGGGCATGACGCCCCGGCAGAAGAAGATCCTTGAGACCATCCAGCGAGCGATCGGAACCAACGGCTATCCACCCTCAATGCGGGAGATCGGGGACACGGTGGGGCTCGCCAGCCTCTCCAGCGTCACGCATCAGCTGTCGCAGCTGGAACGGATGGGGTACCTCCGGCGAGACCCCAAGCGCCCTCGCGCCATGGAGATTCTGCTGCCTCTGACCCTTGACCACGATCAGCGCAGTGGTGACGAAGGATCGGACCGCGGCACGCTGCCCGACGTCGGCGGCGCAATCGATGCAGCAATGGTCCCGATGGTGGGACGGATCGCCGCCGGTGGGCCGGTGCTGGCCGATCAGGTGGTGGAAGACGTCATGCCCCTACCCCGCCAACTGGTGGGTCACGGCGATTTGTTCATGCTGCGCGTCTATGGCGACTCGATGATTGACGCCGCCATTTGCGACGGTGACTGGGTAGTGGTCCGCCGCCAGCAGGAGGCACAGAACGGTGACATTGTGGCCGCACTCCTCGACGACGAGGCGACGGTCAAGACGTTCCGCCAACGTGACGGCCACACCTGGCTGCTCCCTCAGAACACCCAGTACGAGCCGATCCTGGGAGACCTTGCCACGATCATGGGCAAGGTTGTCTCGGTGATGCGCGCCCTCTAACCCGCTGGGAAGTTAGCTCTGGCAGGCTAGAAGGGCCGGAGCCCACCGGCGCTAGCTATTCGGCGGTGTGGGTTTGCCGGCCAGTCGCTTCAGGACGCCGACCGCCGTCGAGCGGTCAGTGGTGGACCAGAAGGGCGGCAGCGCGGCACGCAGGAAGGATCCGTAGCGTGCGTTGGCAAGCCGGGAATCGAGAATGGCCACCACCCCCTTGTCCTCGGCCGCGCGGATGAGGCGGCCGGCACCCTGGGCGAGCCGGACGGCCGCGTGGGTCGCCGAGACACTCATGAAGCCATTTCCGCCGGCTTTCGCCACGGCCCGCGTGCGTGCAGTCATGAGGGGGTCGTCGGGGCGCGGGAAGGGAATACGGTCGATGGTGACCAGCCTGCAGGACCGGCCCGGCACATCGACGCCCTGCCAGAGTGACATGGTGCCGAAGAGGCAGGTGTCCGGTTCCTCCGAAAACTGTTTGACCAGCGCTGACATTGACGATTCGCCCTGGCACAGAATGTCAAAGTCGACCCGGGGGCGCAGGGCTTCGGCCGCGTCCTCGGCAGCACGACGGGAAGAGAACAGTCCCAGCGCTCCGCCCCGTGACGCTTTGAGGAGTACCTCCAGTTCGTCGAGCTGCTCAGGTGAGGTGCCCCGCTCCGGCTTGGGCAGATCCTTCGCGACATACAGCACGCCCTGCTTCGGATAGTCGAAAGGACTGCCGACGTCGACGCCGGTCCACGACGGCGCCGAGGCACCCGCAAGACCCAGCGAACCGGCAACCGGCCCGAACTCGGATCCGATGGCGAGCGTTGCCGAGGTCAGGACCACTGTGTGATCCGCGAACAATCCCTCCCGCAGCTTCCCAGCCACGGACAGCGGAGCAATGTTGATGGTCGCGGGGGCGTCGTCGTCGGGCTGTGAATACCCGGTGCCCGGCGAGAAGGTGCTGGGCCGTGATGCCCAGAGCACCTCCCCGGCCGGAGTGGCCGTCAGCAGCCGCTCGCACAGTTCGAAGACGGCGAGGACATGGGACTTTGCCATCTGACGTCCGCCGTCGGCTGGGGTCGGCCCGTCTCCCTTGGCATCCGAGAGCACTGCCCGGCAGGCTTCGCGGACCTGGGTGATCGCCGTCTCCTGCTCCTCGGTGAGTCCGGCGGCCATCAATCCCGTGGGAATCGCCGTGACGGTCGATTCGAAGAAGCGGTTGGCGGAGTCGAGGGCCTCGGTGGCGATTGACAGGTGCCGCCGTGCGGCCGACGCGGCCGCGGAGATCATCCCCGCCGACAGCTGGCCGGAGACCGCGCCGGTGACCCGGTCATGCAGTTCGTGGGCTTCGTCGATGACGACGACGTCGTACTCGGGCAGCACCGCAAGCCCTTCGAAGGCGCTGATTGCGAGCATCGCGTGGTTGGTGATGACGATGTCCGCGTCACCTGCCTTCGCCCGGGCCCGTTCACTGAAGCATTCCGCAGCGACCGGGCACTTTTGTGCGCCGAGGCACTCCATGCTGGTCACCGATACCTGCCGCCACGCCTGCTCGCTCACACCCGGGGTGAGCTCGTCCCGGTCTCCCGTGTCGGTGGTTTCGGCCCATTCCCGGAGCCTGACAACCTCGCGGCCCAGCGGGGTGGCCGGGCCGGCGGAAGGGTGCGGTGCGGCGGTGTCCTCGCCAAGGCTAAACAGCGCATCGGGTGCCCCCTCTTCGGGGAATCCCCCGCCCGTTTTGTGCTTGCAGACGTAATTGCCGCGCCCTTTGAGGAGCACCACGTCGACGGGGCGGGGCAACTTGCCTTTGAGGGCCTTCAACAGCCGGGGTACGTCGCGTCCGACTATCTGGGCCTGCAACGCCAGTGTGGCGGTGGAGACGATGGCCGGCTTGTCGTGGGTCAGGGCGTGGGAGATCAACGGGATCAGGTAGGCCAACGACTTACCGGTGCCCGTGCCCGCCTGCACCAGCAGGTGGTCCCCGCTTGTTAACGCCTCGGCGACCCGCTGGGTCATCTCATGCTGACCCACCCGGTTCTCGCCGCCCATGGCTTCGACGGCGGCATCAAGAAGTTCCAGCGGCCCCGTGGTACCGCTGTCAGGCATGCTGGCGGAATTCCTCCAGATCGGCGGCAAGACCCTCGCGGACCATGACGTCGAGTCGGGTGCCCGATTCAACGTGCTCGAGGGTCAGAATCTCGGCGTCGGACTGGTGCAGCCGGCTGACGACGTCGCCGCGCTCGTACGGCACGAGAAGGGTCAGCTTCACGCTCGGCCGGGGAATAGCGGCGCTGACAGCCTCGAGGAGCTCGGCGATCCCCTCGCCCGTCCGGGCTGACACCACCACGTGCCGGGGCTCGCGCTGCCGCAGGCGTTCAATCACGAACGGATCCGCGGCATCGGCCTTGTTCAGGACAATGATTTCGGGGACCTTGCGGGCGTCGACCTCCGAGAGCACTTCCCGCACGGCGGCGATCTGCCCCTCCGGATCGGGGTGCGACACATCCACTACATGAAGGATCAGGTCCGAGTCGGCAATTTCCTCAAGCGTTGAGCGGAAGGCCTCCACCAGCTGGGTGGGCAGCGACCTGACGAACCCCACCGTATCGGCGAGGGTGTACCCCAGCCCATCGGCTGTCTCTGCCTTACGAACTGTCGGATCCAGGGTGGCGAACAGCGCGTTCTCCACCAAGACGCCAGCGTCGGTGAGGCGGTTCAGCAACGAGGATTTGCCGGCGTTCGTGTAGCCAGCG
This sequence comes from Arthrobacter flavus, assembly GCF_039526005.1. NCBI lineage: Bacteria > Bacillati > Actinomycetota > Actinomycetes > Micrococcales > Micrococcaceae > Arthrobacter > Arthrobacter flavus. The sequence goes on from NZ_BAAAIJ010000036.1 coordinate 46,414, forward strand.
ATGGCGACCGAGGGGATCTCATTACGACGGCGGTTGGCCCGCTTCGTTTCCCGGGCTGGTTTCATCCCGCTGATTTCCCGGCGCAGCTTCGCCATCCGGGTGCGGATCTTCCGCCGGTCGAGTTCAATCTTCGTTTCGCCGGGTCCACGGGAACCCATACCCGCACCGGCGCCGCCGACCTGGCCGCCTGCCTGCCGGGACATGGAGTCGCCCCAACCACGCAGCCTGGGGAGCAGGTATTCGAGCTGGGCCAGTTCAACCTGGGCCTTGCCCTCTCGCGACTTCGCGTGCTGGGCAAAGATGTCGAGGATCAGCGCGGTCCGGTCAATGACCTTGACCTTGACGATGTCTTCAAGCCCGCGACGCTGCGACGGGGACAACTCGCTGTCCACAATGACCGTGTCGGCGCCGGTGGCGACCACGATGTCTTTGAGCTCCTGGGCCTTACCCGAGCCAAGGAAGGTGCCGGGGTCTGGCTTGAGGCGGCGCTGGACGATGCCGTCGAGGACCTCGGATCCGGCGGTGGCCGCCAACGCTGACAGCTCCCGTAGCGAGTTCTCGGCATCTTCGGAGGTGCCTTCACTCCACAGCCCGGCGAGGACAACACGCTCAAGGCGGAGTTGCCGGTATTCGACCTCGGTGACGTCCTCGAGCTCGGTGGAAAGTCCGGCGACGCGTCGCAAAGCGCGCCGTTCGTCCAGGTCCTGCTGGTCGCCGTCGTAGGACGAGCGTTCGTCGTCGTGCCCGGATGAGACGCCAACGAAACGATTGCCCGCGCCCTTCGCGGCAGCCGCCTCGTCTTTAGCCAGGATCCGATCAATCACTGCCTGAATTTCGGCTGGGCCGATCTCTGGTTCCGGCGTCGCCGGTCCCCCGTTATTCGTGGTCATACGCTCCCTAAAGTGGTGTCCTTCAATGGTAGTCGCCCCGGTCCGGATCAGGTGAGGCACTTCACTGAGCGCGCAATTGATTCCGCTGACGGTGCGTGCCTAATCGGTGAGCAAAGTGGACCGGGCGCACCAACCTGGACATTGGTGGCCGAGATCTCCCTCACGGATGTCCAGGTTGCTCACGGATCCGGGGTTGACCGGGTTCCGGAAACCGTCGGCGGCTCGACTACGCTGGTTTGTTATGGATTCCCACTACTTCAGCGCCCAGCCGTCCGGCCCGGAGACCCGCAAACCGCTCCGCACGGTACTGGCTGGAGTGGAGCGCACCCTGGTGACCTCCTCGGGCATCTTCAGCTCCGACGGGATCGATAAAGGCACCCGCATCCTGCTCGCCGAGGCGCCCGATCCGGTGGGCCCGCGGATGCTCGATATCGGTTGCGGCTGGGGTCCGCTGGCACTCACCATGGCCCTGCTGGCGCCCGACGCCGAAGTGGTCGCCGTCGACGTCAACGAACGGGCCCTGGCGTTGACCGCCGAGAACGCGAAACTGCTGGGGCTGGGCAAGGTGCTGGCACAGCGCCCGGAAGAGGTCGACGCCGCCGCCACCTTTGACACCATCTGGTCCAATCCACCGATCAGGGTGGGCAAGGACGAGCTGCACGCCCTGCTGCTGAAGTGGCTTCCCCGGCTGTCCCCCGGCGGGTCCGCCTGGTTGGTGGTGCAGAAGAACCTCGGCGCTGACTCGCTGCAAAAGTGGATTGCGGATCAGCTGGCCGACGGGTTCGAGGTGTCCCGCACTGCTACCTCAAAGTCGTTCAGGATTATCAGGGTGGAACGCCTCACCGCCTGAAATTCCTCCGCTTGACACCTCACCGCCAGCGCACCGCGGGCCTGTCTGGGAGTCCTCAGAGGAGGGTGCCGGTCGCCACCAGGACGGCTGGCCCGCTCAGGCTGACGTGTTCACGCCCGTCAGGTCCAGCATGGAAGCGGACGCCGACGACGCCGCCGGGCACCTCAACCCGCCAGGTGAGGGGCGCTTCAGCCCCGGCCCAGAACCTCGTGGCCGCCGCCGCCGCGCACGCCCCCGTCCCGCAGGACAGGGTCTCGCCCACGCCGCGTTCATGGACTCGCATCCTGACGCGCCCGACGCCGTCGTGCACCAGCGGATCATACGGCACCACGAATTCGACGTTGGTCCCGTCCACGGGCGTTGGGTCGACGACCGGCGCGGTGAACAGCAGTGCGGCATCCAGCTCGGCAGGCTCAGCCAGTGCCACGACCGTGTGGGGGTTGCCCATGCTGATGGACAGGGCAGGCCGCGGAACCTCCAGCCCATCGGCCTCCACCAGGGAATCGGTCGCCCGTGATGCTGCAGCATCGGGGAAGATGAACTCCCAGGGACCCATATCCACCGAGTAACCATCGGCGGACCGTTCCACCAGCTTGATCCCGCCGCGGGTGGCGATCGACGCCGTGGCCCCCTCGGCCAGGCTGAGCAGCCCTGCGGAGACCAGCAGGTGGACGAAGACCCGGACGCCGTTGCCGCACATTTCCGACAGCGAGCCATCCGAGTTGCGGTAATCCATGAACCATTCGGCCGACGGATCACTCTGGAGCAGCACCCGCCCCTCCGGCAGGTGGCGGGATCTGATCGCGCGAATCAACCCGTCCGCGCCGATGCCACGGTGCCGGTCGCAGATGGTGCGGACGGCGTCGGGCCCGATCTCCAGCTCACCGTCCGGGTCGGTGACCAGGACAAAGTCGTTTCCGGTGCCGTGGCCCTTGGTGAAAGCGACACCACTCAGGGCGGTCGGTGCTAGTGAAACCTGTGCGTCGGGTTGAGTAGTCACGTGTCTAGGATAGGCCGAAGGTCTGCTGGACGTGGTCCGCGGCCCGTGAGCCCAGGAGCGGATCCTCCCAGTCGAGCCACATGATTCGTGGGTCGGCGCGGAACCAGGTGAGCTGGCGGCGCGCAAACCGCCGGGTCGCGTCGATGGTGTCGCTCGCTGCCTGTTCCGTGGTCAGCTCACCGTCAAGGACTTGCAGGAACTGGGCGTATCCCAGGGCCCGGGATGCCGTCCGACCGCTCCGCAGCCCCTGTTGGTCCAGGCGTGCCACTTCGTCGAGCAGGCCGTCCTCGACCATAGTGTGGACCCTGGTAGCCAGGCGCTCACGTAACACCGGCCGGTCCACCCGCAGGCCCAGCTGCAGTGCCGGCTGGTGGTACAGGCGTTGCGGCATGAAGGAGCTGAACGGGCGGCCGGTCACCTCGTACACTTCGAGGGCCCTGATCAGCCGGCGGTCATCGAGATCCCGGCCGGCGGAGATCGGGTCCACTGCCGCGAGACGCTCACGGAGGAGGCCCGCGCCGTCGCGGGCCAGGTCGGCCTCCAGCTGGGCCCGGATGCCCGGCTCCGTGCCAGGGAACTCCAGGACGTCAAGGGCCGCCCGAACGTACAGCCCCGACCCGCCCACCAGGATCGGCACCCTGCCGCGGTCCCGGATAGCGTCGATCGCGGTCCGTGCCTGTTCCTGGTAGGCGGCGACGCTGGCCTCCTCCCGGACGTCGAGCGTGTCGAGCAGGTGATGAGGTACCCCCTGCCGCTCGTCAAGACTGACCTTGGCGGTGCCAATGTCCATGCCGCGATAGAACTGCATCGAGTCGGCGTTGATGATTTCGCCGTTGAACCTGCGCGCGAGTTCGATGCCGAGCGATGACTTGCCGGACCCGGTGGGTCCGACGACGGCGATCAGGGGCAAGGATGCGGGCGCAGCGGGAAGCACCGTCAGGCGCCGCGGACCGGCAGCGAGGGCATCCCCAGCGACACGGCACCAGCTGGGCCGGCGGCTGACCCGCCGGGCGCTGGCACACCGCATGAATCGGCCTGCGCCCGATCCCACGCGTCGCCGGCCCGGGACCGGCGGATGTGAAGAGCTGCTGGCCCTGTGGGGTCCGCGACCAGGTGGAAGGCGGCAGCCTCCGTGACCGTGACAGTGACCAGGTCGCCGGGGCGGGGCGGTTCGACGCCGTCGGGCACCGAAAAGTGAACCAGGCGCTGATCACGGGCCCGGCCCGAGAGACGGTGGGTTTCGCTGGCTTTACGGCCCTGCTGGGCGGTGACCATCAGTTCGACCGTCCGCCCGAGCTGGAGGGCATTCTCTTCGGCTGCGATGCGATCCTGCAAGGCGGTCAGCCGTTCGAACCGTTCCTGCACCACTGCCTTCGGAATTTGGTGCGGCAGGTCGGCGGCAGGCGTGCCGGGCCGCTTGGAATACTGGAAAGTAAAGGCGGTGGCGAAGCGGGACTTCTCGACGACGTCGAGCGTGGCCTGGAAGTCTTCCTCGGTTTCTCCTGGGAAACCGACAATGATGTCGGTGGAGATCGAGGCGTGGGGCATTTTGGCCCGCACCCGGTCCAGGATGCCGAGGAATTTCGATGACCGGTACGAGCGGCGCATTGACTTCAGGATTTGGTCGGAGCCCGATTGCAGGGGCATGTGAAGTTGGGGCATCACATTGGGGGTCTCGGCCATGGCGTCGATGACGTCGTCGGTGAAGGCTGCCGGGTGGGGGCTAGTGAACCTGACCCGTTCGAGACCTTCGATGCTCCCGCAGGCGCGGAGGAGCTTGGCGAAGGCACCCCGGTCGCCGAACTCCACCCCGTAGGAATTGACGTTCTGGCCCAGCAACGTCACTTCGATGGCGCCGTCTGCCACCAGCGCCTCGATTTCAGCGAGGATTTCTCCCGGCCGCCGATCGCGTTCCTTGCCGCGCAGGGCGGGGACGATGCAGAAGGTGCAGGTGTTGTTGCAGCCCACCGAGATGGACACCCACCCGGAGTAGACGGCGTCGCGCTTGGTCGGGAGCGTGGAGGGGAAGACGTCGAGAGACTCCAGGATCTCCAGCTGGGCCTCGTTGTTGTGGCGGGCCCGCTCCAGGAGCGCGGGGAGGGCACCAACGTTGTGGGTGCCGAACACCGCGTCGACCCAGGGAGCCTTCTTGAGGATGGTGTCGCGGTCTTTCTGGGCGAGACAGCCGCCGACTGCGATCTGCATGCCGGGGTGCTTTTCCTTGACCGAGGCGAGCATGCCGAGGTTGCCGTAGAGCTTGTTGTCGGCGTTCTCCCTGACGGCGCAGGTATTGAACACGACGACGTCGGCCTGTGCATCTGTTGCCGCAGCGTAGCCGGCAGCCTCCAGGAGACCGGAGATGCGCTCCGAATCGTGGACGTTCATCTGGCAGCCGTAGGTGCGAACCTCATAGGTGCGCTGCGCTCCGGAAGCCGAGGCGCCAGGAACACCGGCCAGTTCAGCGGCGGGACCTGTGGGAAGGGTTGGGGTAATGAGACTCACCCGTTAAGGGTACGTGTGCTGCGCTGACCCCCACAATCGACGGGATCAGGAAGCCCTGTTCATCCGTTGCGAACCGGTCAGTACCAGTTCATCCGCTGCGAATGTTGCCAGGCTGCACACGGCGAACCGTATCGACCGGAGATATAGCCGAGGCCCCACTCGATCTGGGTGCGGTAGTTCGTCCGCCAGTCTGCGCCGGCGCCGCCCATCTTGCTGCCGGGGAGGGATTGAGGAATACCGTAGGCCCCGCTGTACGGGTTGTTGGCACTGGTCAGCCATCGGGATTCCTTGTTCCACAGGTTGACCAGGCACTGGAACTCGCCGCCACCCCACCCGAACGAGGACAGCCGCGACGAAGCATAGGCCTGCGCTCCGGCCGGATCGTCGACGATTGGCGCCGGGCCCGGAGCTGGAGCGGGCGCCGGAGCCGGAGCTGGAGCTGGAGATGGAGCGGGCGCTGGAGCTTTCCCGGGGTCCGGCTCAGCGTGGGGCGGGGCAGGAGCCGGGCCAGGTATGGGTATCGGCTGAGGCGCCGGAGACTGAGGCGCTGGAGACTGTGGCGCTGGAGACTGTGGCGCTGGAGACTGTGGCGCGGGACCCGCTATGACCGGCGGTGCAGGAGCCCGCGGTGGCGCCGTCGTTGCCGCCGCGGCTTCGGCCGCTGCCCGGGCCAGGGCTGCCGCCTCCGCGGCCGCTTGCTGCTCACGGAAGGCTGCCTGTTGCTGCAGGCCCTGGATGCGGTCGGCTTCAAGGTCGGCCGTGGTGTCGTTCAGCTCGGCGAGCTGCTCGAAGAGCTCGGCGGCCCGGGATTCCTGCTCCTGCACCGAGGTGCGGGCGGCGGCGTCGTCCTGCTGGGCCGTGCGTAACCGTTCGGCTGCCTCGACCGTCAGTTCGCGGTGCCGCTGGGTGGCGGCGTCATAGCGGTCCCGCAGCGATTCGACCTCACGCTCGGCGGCTACCGCATCGTTATAGGAACCGGCTGCCCGGTCGGTGACGGTTTCGAGGATCATCAGGCGGTCGAGCAGGTCCATGGTGCCCTCCGGATCCAGCAGTGCCAGCATCGAGGTGTTGGTGGATCCGGTTTTGTAGGAGAGGGCAGCGGCTGCGCCGGCTGCCCGGTGCAGGTCCGCGGACTGGGCCTCGGCGTTGGCAACTTGTTCGGCGAGCGTGTCGGAGAGCCGTTCGCTCACCCGCAGTTCCTCTGCGGCCTGCGCATGATCAGCCGCTGAGCTGACAGCGGTGTCGCCGAGTGCGGCGGCAGTAGACCGAAGCCCTTCCACCAGGGTTTCAATCTCGTCGACCTGGGCCTGGGTCGCTGACGCATCAGCCTTGGCTGCCCTGATGTCGTCCCAGGTCGGGAAATCCTGAGCTGCGGCCGGGGCGATCGAGGTAAGCAGCGAAGCGCCAAGGAGCATCACGGCCAACGCTGCACCAGCGCCCGTCCGTGCAGCAGTCAACCCTCGCCCCAGTCCGATCATAAGGATGCTCAGCCTACAGTTCGGTGTTCTGGGTCCGCTAGACCTCAACCGGCCGTTCCAGGGAACGAATGGATAACGGCTGACTGTGCAGGTGCCGCGCCAGTGGACCTGCTCAGAGAAAATCAGGTTCGGCGTCGTCGTCAGCTGCGCCGGCAGCGACGTCGTCGAGCACCGATCTCACCACACCGAACGCCAACGACGGGCTGTATCCCTTACGCCCGAGCATGCTCACCAGCCGCCGCGTCTCCTTGTCGAGAGCGGCACGATCTGTACCCATGGCCGCGGGGCGGTGCTTTCGGCGCACCAGCTGTTCCGCGGCGTCCCGTTCCTCATCGTCGCTCACCTGGGATAGAGCCTCCTCGGCGATCTCGCCGTGGATGCCCTTCTCGGCCAGTTCGCGCTTCAGGGCACTCCTGGCCAGGGATCGGGTCGCTGCCCGACTGCGCACCCACATCATCGCGAACTCTGCGTCGTCGATCAGTTGGACTTCTTCAAAGCGGTCCAGGACGGCGACCGCCACCTCTGCGGGCACGTCCCGCTCCGCAAGTTTCGCGGCCAGCTGATGCCGGCTTTTGGGCGCGAGGGTTAGCTGCCGCAACACGATGGACCGGGCCGTCGCGTACGGGTCCGGATCGGGTGCCGGGGCTCCCCTTCCAGATCCTGCAGTTTCCGCCGCGGATTCTTCAGCCGCGGACGCACCCGTGGCAGCTACCTCCGAGGCCGAACCGGAAGACCCGAAGGCACCCGACCCAGCGCGGGCGCGTTGCCGACCCCGTGGCTTCCATCCACCCCCGGACGTTCCAGCCCCGGACGTCCCGTCGCTGGCGCCCCAGCCGGTCTCTGACCGGCCAGTAGCCTTCCCGGCGGAACCGGCACCGGTTTTCCGCCGTGAGTTCAATCCACTGCGGGAACCGTTGTTCTGTCCGAAAGGCATCGCCGGCTAGCGGTTCTCTCCGCTGACCGCTTTCAGCTTCGGCTCAGCCTTCGCCTTGGGCTCGACTGTCGCATCCTCGGCAGCAGCGCCAACGCCCAGCTTCTCCCTGATGCGCCGTTCCAGCTCGTCGGTCAGGTCCGGGTTGTCGAGCAGGAACTTCCGAGCATTTTCCTTACCCTGGCCCAGCTGGTCCCCATCGTAGGTGAACCAGGCGCCGGACTTCTTCACCAGGCCGTTCTCGACTCCTACATCGATCAGACCGCCCTCGCGTGAGATTCCGTAGCCGTACAGGATGTCGAATTCGGCCTGCTTGAAGGGCGGCGCCATCTTGTTCTTGACGACCTTGGCACGGGTCCGGTTTCCTACCGGAACCGCACCCTCCTTGAGCGTTTCGATCCGACGCACATCGATGCGGATGGAGGCGTAGAACTTCAGCGCCTTACCGCCCGTGGTGGTCTCGGGGCTACCGAAGAACACACCGATCTTCTCGCGCAACTGGTTGATGAAAATAGCTGTGGTCTTGCTCTGCGCGAGACGGCCCGTGATCTTCCGGAGCGCCTGGCTCATCAGGCGTGCCTGCAGGCCCACATGGCTATCTCCCATGTCGCCCTCGATTTCCGCGCGGGGCACCAAGGCAGCCACCGAGTCAATGACGATCACGTCGATCGATCCGGAACCGATCAGCATGTCCATGATTTCCAGCGCCTGCTCACCGGTGTCCGGCTGGGAGACCAGGAGTGCATCGGTGTCGACGCCGAGCCGCTTCGCATATTCGGGGTCGAGGGCATGCTCAGCATCGATGAATGCGGCGATGCCGCCGTTACGCTGCGCGTTGGCGACGGCGTGCAGCGCCAATGTGGTCTTACCCGAAGACTCTGGCCCGTAGATTTCGACAACCCGGCCGCGGGGAAGTCCGCCTATGCCCAGTGCGGCGTCAAGCGCAATGGAGCTGGTGGAAATCGTCTCGATGGGGGCGCGTACCTCATCACCCAGGCGCATCACGGAGCCTTTGCCATACTGCTTGTCGATCTGCGCAAGTGCTGCTTCGAGAGCTTTCTCGCGGTCTGCTGGTGCGGCCATTATTCACCTCGGTTGGTTATGGCCGTTGCGGCCGTTTTCGTGTTCAATTCGACCGTAGCCCGGGGCACTGACAAATTGAGAAGCTTCACGGCGTATGTGGATAACCACGATTACCGTCTGTTAGAAATGATAGTCCTATCCGAACAAGTATTCGAATATTTTCGGCGGCGTGTCAGGTGCCTTGTCCCGGCTACTTGGGGGTGATGTCTTTGCCCAGACGGCGCTCGGGCGGCACATCCTGCAGGTCGCACACCGCGACCCAGATGTCACGGGGGCTGATCCCTGCGCCCAGCGCCTCCTCGGGGGTACGTCCGCCGAGGTCCGCAAGAACTATCGTTCGGGCCAGGGTGCGGGAGTATCCCCCGCCGAACTCGTCATCCATAAGCCGCCAAAAGGCACTGGTGCGCATGTTCCAATCCTCTCATTGTCCGGGAGGTGGCTGGGTCGTTTGCCCGCATTCCGGGCCGGTTGATGAGCGATTGTGCGCGTAACCATAGAATGAACCACATGACAGCCGAGCACCGTGAAGCCGATCCCGCCGTAGACACTGCCATCCAGGCGTTGGAACAACAACTGAGCATGCTGTGGCGGAGGGCGCGATCGAACTCCTACAAAGTAGCTCGGCGCGTCCACCCGGACATGGAACCGGCCGCCTATGGCCTGCTGGTGATCCTTCAGCGGGAGGGCGGCATGCGGTTGACCGACATTGCGGCGAGTATCGGCGTCGGCAAACCATCGGTGAGCCGGCAGATCGCGATGCTCGAACAACTCGGTCTGGTCCAGAAGGAAGCCGATCCGCTCGATGGCCGGGCCCAGTCAATTACCCTGACCCCCGCCGGCTCGAAGCAGCTGGTCACCGCCCAGACCGCGCGTAAGGAAGCGTTCCACAACCTAATGGAGGACTGGGATGTCAAGGACCTCACCACGCTGGGGACCCTGATTGCCCAACTCAATGAGACGTACACCAAAGACAACTGGTGATTGACACACTGAAGCCCGCCGGAATGTTCCGGCGGGCTTCAGTCAAATAACTGTGAGCGCTGGGTTAGCGGTTCGTTGCGGCCAGCCCGCGACTGAAATCCTCGGACAGGTCAGCCGGGATGTCCTCGACAAACGCCCGGGCGAATTCCTGGGGCACCGTGTCAGGGACTGAGACGCCCTCTGCCTCGGCGAGACGATCACTGACTTCGCGGAGCATGAGGGACAACGGAACATCGAGCGCGGTGCAGATCGAGGACAGGAGCTCAGAGGATGCTTCCTTCTGGCCCCGTTCTACCTCGCTGAGGTAACCAAGGGAGACTCGGGCACTATGCGACACCTCGCGCAGCGTGCGGCCCTGCCGCTGACGGACGTCCCGCAGGACGTCGCCGATCTCATGGCGTAGCACTACCATTTTGCGCTCCTTCGGCTTGCGCTGTGCATCTTCCGCCAACCCCACATCCCGCCAACGGACTACTCCGTTAATGGATACGGGTTGCTTTACCATCTGAATCGCCATGCTCCCTCGTTGCAATTGATCCGGTGTCTCCTTTAGGGAGGCGTACCGGCTTGGTAGGTTCAAGCCTAAGCCGTCAACCTGTTCAATGGCTGACAGTAATGATAACTGTTCAGTCCTGGGATTTGTTCCCTGCGTCCCGGTCGCGCAACACGGTACGCAGCAAATCCAGCGCGGCGCTGCAGGCGTGCCTCCGGACCGACTCCCGGTCGCCATCGAACAGGTACTCCTTCACCCTCGTCCCGCCGGGTGACGCTACTGCCACGAAAACGGTGCCCACCGCCTTGCCGGCGTGTGGTTCGGGCCCCGCAGCTCCGGTGGTGGAAACGCCCAGATCGGCGTCGAAAACACGCCGCGCACCCTCTGCCATCTGGCGGGCGACGACGGCGTCAACCGCCCCGGTCGCGGCGATCCCCGCTGGATCGACGCCGAGAACGTCCACCTTGATCTGGTTCTGGTAGGTCACCGCCCCGCCCTGCAGCACCGCGGATGCACCCGGCACCGAGCCGAGCGCTGCGCTGACCATCCCGGCAGTCAGGGACTCGGCGGTGGCGATGGTGAGGTGAGAGGCGGTTGCCAGACGGATCACCTCGGCGGCAGGCCCAGCGGGACCTGGCGATTCCATTGGCTCCACGCCTACGACGTCGGGCTGTCGGGGCGCTGGGCTGACCGCGCGTCCCGCCGGAGCCGGATCGCCTGGATGATGTAATCGATCCCGGTGACGACGGTGACGGCGACAGCTGCGAGCATCACCGCAATGGCGACCCAGGAATACCAGTCCCCCAGCACCCCGGCCAGGGGCAGCAGGTACAGGAAGATGGCGAAGGTCTGGATGACCGTCTTGAGTTTCCCGCCCCGGGAGGCTGGCATCACGCCGTAGCGGATGACGGCGAACCGCAGCACGGTAATGCCCAGTTCGCGGATCAGGATCACCAGGGTGACCCACCACCAGAGTTCCCCCAGGACCGAGAGCAGGATCAGTGCTGCACCAATCAGCAGTTTGTCGGCGATCGGGTCGGCGATCTTGCCAAAGTCGGTGATCAGTCCCCGGCTCCGGGCCAGGTCACCGTCGAGTTTGTCGGTGTAGATCGCGACGGCGAACACCGCCACCGCCAACCAGCGGAAGAGCCCGGACCCGTCGTCGGCCGAGTCGTCCAGGAGCAGGAACCAGATGAAGAACGGGACCAGAAGGATCCGCACCACCGTGAGGACGTTGGCAATGTTCAGCGTAGGGACCTGTTTGGCCGGAGGAATACTCACGGCACAAGGCTACCTTCCCGTCAGGCTCCAGGCGTCAGTGGAGCCGTCATCGTCGTCGTCCGAGCCGTCATGGTACTGACCCGCCTGGCGTCGTGACTCGAGGTCGTCAGCCACCAGGTCGATCGGGGCTGAGGACGCACCGGCGCCCGCCGCCGCTGGCTCGTCCGGGACGGACACGGGTCCGTCACCGCGCATTGCACCGAGCACCGCCGCCAGGTCATCAGGTTTGACCAGCACATCGCGGGCCTTTGAGCCCTCCGAAGGGCCCACCACCCCGCGGGACTCCAGCAGGTCCATCAACCGGCCCGCCTTGGCGAAGCCGACGCGCAGTTTACGCTGCAGCATGGACGTAGAACCGAACTGGGTGGTGACCACCAGCTCGGTGGCCTGCAGGAGCACGTCGAGATCGTCGCCGATGTCGTCGTCGATCTGCTTCTTCGGTGCCTCGACCGCCACATCCTCACGGTAGTTGGCCTTCAGCTGGCCCTTGACGTGTTCCACCACCCGGTGAATTTCGGACTCAGTGACCCAGGCGCCCTGCACTCGCATCGGCTTGGACGCGCCCATCGGCAGGAACAGGGCGTCGCCCTGGCCGATCAGCTTTTCGGCGCCCGGCTGGTCCAGGACCACGCGGGAGTCGGTCACCGACGACGTCGCGAACGCCATCCGGGACGGAACGTTGGCTTTGATCAGGCCCGTGACGACGTCGACCGATGGCCGCTGGGTGGCGAGGACCAGGTGGATGCCGGCGGCGCGCGCCAGCTGGGTGATGCGCACGATCGAGTCCTCGACGTCGCGCGGGGCGACCATCATCAGGTCGGCGAGCTCATCGACGATGACCAGAAGGTAGGGATACGGGCGCACCACGCGCTTGGAACCCTCGGGCGGGATGACCTTCCCGTTCCGGACTGCCTTGTTGAAGTCGTCGATGTGCTTGTAGCCGTAGTTGGCGAGGTCGTCGTAGCGGGTGTCCATTTCACGGACGACCCACTGCAGCGCCTCGGCGGCCTTCTTGGGACTGGTGATGATGGGCGTGATCAGGTGCGGCACGCCCTCATAGGCGGTGAGCTCCACCCGCTTGGGGTCGACCATCACCATGCGCACTTCGTCGGGGGTGGAACGCATCAGGATGGAGGTGATCATCGAGTTCACAAACGATGACTTGCCCGCCCCGGTGGCGCCGGCGACCAGGAGGTGCGGCATCTTGGCCAGGTTCGCGACGACGAACCCGCCCTCAACGTCCTTGCCCACGCCCATCACCATCGGGTGATCGGTCTTGCGGGCGTTGCCGGAGCGCAGCACGTCGCCCAGTGACACCGTTTCGCGGTCGGTGTTGGGGATCTCGATGCCGATGGCTGACTTGCCCGGAATCGGGGACAGGATGCGGACGTCGGAACTCGCGACGGCGTAGGAGATGTTCTTGGACAGCGCGGTCACCCGCTCCACCTTGGTGCCCGGCGCCAGCTCGATTTCGTAGCGGGTGACGGTGGGTCCGCGGGAGAACCCGGTCACCTTCGCGTCGACGTGGAACTGGTCGAGGGTGTGGGTCAGGGCTGCGACCACCGAGTCGTTGGCTTCGGACCGTTCCTTGGGCGGGGTCCCGGCGGGCAGATAGTCCGACGGCGGCAGGGTGTAGGTGACGTCGCCGGCCAGCTGCAGCTGCTCGGTGCGCTGCGGCATGGGGGTCGGCGGGATCTGCGGCTGCACCGGGTTGGACGGCACCTGGGGCGCGGGGGTCGGGAGGACCGCCATTGCCTCGGTGGCCGGTTCAGGGTTGCCGCCGGGGTCGTGAGCGCGCTCGTGGGGATCTGCGGGGATGCCGTGATCCTGTTTGATTTTCTCGGTGGCGCGTTCCTGCTGGGTGGGCCGACGGACGCCCGGTGGCACCCGCGGTTCGGCCGGAACCGGTGCTCCCTGGTGCGTCTGAGCCTGATGCTGTTCGTCGTCGTCGTCGGCCAGGACAGCCCGCTCGAACGCTTCATCACCGACATACCCGTCCAGCTCGGCCTGGGCACGGTCGGCAGCACGGTCGCGCCCGAAGAGGCGCATCTTGCGTTTGGGTTTCCTACCCGATGCTGAGTGACGCTCGTCGAGGTAGCTTTGATCGTGTTTTTCAGTGGCCGGGTCCGATCCCCGGTCCCTGGTGCCCTGCTGGTCCTGCTCGATCAGGTCCTGGCCCATCAGGTGCTCATACAGGGCTCTCAGCCGGGAGGGGATGTGGCGGAACGGGGTGGCGGTAATGATGAGCAGGCTCAGGAAGATCAGTGCCGAGAGCAGCACGATCACTGGCCATTCGGTCAGGATTCCGCTGAGCGGGCCAGCCACGAGGAAGCCGACCACTCCTCCAGCCTGCCAGAGGCGTTCGAAACCGTCGGCAAGGGCTGGAGCTCCACCCGAGAGGTGGGCGATACCTGAACCCGCGAACAGGGCAATGGTCATCCCGATGCCCACCCGGTTGTTGGCCCGGTGGTTCTCCGGATACCTGAACAGGCGCACCGCGCCGATCAGCAGCATGAACGGCACCAGCAGCGCCATCCAACCGAACGTTCCAGCGGCGACAGCGTGCACCGCATCGGCGCCGGGGCCCGTGAGCGCCCACCACTCGACCGCGGCAACAGCCACGCTGAGGATCATCAGGAACAGGCCGGTGCCATCCCGGCGGAGCTCCTTGTCCGGATGGACGTCGTGCCCGAACTTGCGGATACCTGAGGCGACCATGTGGGCGGCCCCCATCCACAGCCCCCGGAGTGCGCGCAGGGGCAGGGGAAGCGTGTCCCCGGGCAGCGCGGGCTGCTGTTTGGTGGGTTGCCGGGTGTTGCCACCGCTTTTGTTTGCGCCGCTACGGCCCGAAGTTGAACGCGCAGCAGCCGAGGTGTTCTTACCGCGCGACTGCTGTGAACCTCTGGGGCCCGGGGAAGTACGAGTCGCCATAGTGCCAACGGTACCGGACACAGCCCCGGTTTTCCCGGACATACGCGGCCCGATCTGTGCTGCCGGGTCCGGCTCCTACGCCTCCAGGACCACCGGAATGATCATCGGACGACGGCGGTAGCGCCTGTTCACCCAGGTACCAACCACCCGGCGGACCACCTGTTGCAGCTGGTAGACGGTGTGGTCCTTGTTGCTCATGACGGCTTCTTCGAGTGCGGCGTTGATTTTGGGTTTGATCTCATCGAACACCGAGTCGTCTTCGGCAAAGCCGCGGGCGTGAATGTCGGGACCGGACACAATCTTGCCGGTACTCCGGTTGACCACGGTGACGATGGAAATGAACCCCTCCTCGCCGAGGATCCGGCGGTCCTTCAGGTCGGCGTCGGTGATTTCCCCGATACTCGACCCGTCCACATAGACGAACCCGCATTCCACCGCCCCGACCACCCGGGCTACCCCTCCGACCAGGTCAATGACTGAGCCGTCGTCGGTGAGCAGCACATTTTCGGTCGGGATCCCGGTCTGCTCGGCGAGCCGGGCGTTGGCGATCAGGTGCCTGGTTTCGCCGTGGACGGGCATGACATTCCGGGGCCTGAGGATGTTGTAGCAGTACAGCAGCTCACCGGCGGCAGCATGGCCGGACACGTGGACCTTTTCGTTGCCCTTGTGGATGACGTCGGCGCCGAGCTTGAGCAGCCCGTTGATGACCCTGAAGACGGCGTTCTCGTTGCCCGGGATCAGTGAGGACGCGAGGATCACTGTGTCGCCCTTGCCGACGGTGATCCGGTGGTCGCCGTTGGCCATCCGGGACAGGGCAGCCATCGGCTCCCCCTGGGAGCCGGTGGACATGAGCACCACCTTGTCGTCCGGCAGTGCGTCTACGTTCTTGATGTCCACGAGAATGCCTTCGGGGACCCTGAGGTAGCCGAGCTTCGCGGCGATGGCCATGTTCCGCACCATCGATCGGCCGGCGAAGCAGACGAAACGCCCGTGCGCTTCGGCGGCGTCGAGCACTTGCTGTACCCGGTGGATGTGGGACGAGAACGACGCGACGATGATCCGTTTGGTGACCTGTCCAAACAACCGATTCAGGACCGGCCCGATCTCGCGTTCGGCGGTGGTGAAACCGGGCACGTCGGCATTGGTCGAGTCGACCATGAGGAGGTCAACTCCCTCTTCCCCGAGCCGCGCGAATGCCCTCAGGTCGGTGATGCGCCCGTCGAGGGGCAACTGGTCCATCTTGAAGTCACCGGTGTGCAGGACGTTCCCTGCGGTGGTGCGGATGAAGACCGCGAGGGCATCTGGGATGGAGTGGTTGACCGCCACGAACTCGCACTCGAACGGTCCGAACTGTTCAATCTGGCCCTCGGTGACGGTGAGGGTGTAGGGGGTGATCCGGTGTTCCTGCAGTTTCGCTTCGATCAGGGCCAGCGTGAGCTGTGAGCCGATCAGCGGGATGTCCTTTTTGTGCCGCAGCAGATATGGAACGGCGCCAATGTGGTCCTCATGACCGTGCGTCAGGACCAGTCCGACGACGTCGTCGAGCCGGTCCTCGAGGTACGAAAAATCGGGGAGGATGAGGTCGACGCCGGGCTGGTTTTCCTCGGGAAACAGCACCCCGCAGTCGACAATCAGGAGTTTTCCGTCCAGCTCGAACACTGCCATGTTCCGACCGATTTCGCCGAGACCACCCAGGGGGACGATGCGCAGAACGCCCGGTGCGAGGTCCGGTGGGGCGATGAGTGCGGTGGCGGCCGATACCGTCATGCGGGTGCTCCGTCGGCGGTCCGGGTGGAGCGCGGGCGGTCGAAGTTCATCCCCGCTTCCGCCAGGTCGGCGAGCACTGTTTCCATTTCGACGGCGGTGGGTCCAACCAGTGGCAGGCGCACCGCCGCATTCGGGATGAGCCCTTGCCGTCTGAGGATCTGCTTCGCCGAGACCGCCCCCGGAATGTGGGTCATGACGGCCCGGACCACCGGGTCCAGCTCGAAGTGGATGCGGCGGGCGGTGGTGACGTCCCCGGCGGCGGCGGCGTCGACCAGGGCCCGGAACTGCGCGGTGGCCACCTGGGCGCTGACACTGACGACTCCGACAGCGCCGGCGATCATCCAGGGCAGGGTCAGTCCGTCGTCGCCCGAGTACACGTCGAGGGTGGTGTTGGCGAGCACGCGGGTGATCTCCGCGAAGTCAGCCTTGGCATCTTTGAGCGCAACGATTTTGGGATTGTCCGCCAGCCGGATCATGGTCTCGGTGTGGATGGGGATGCCTGACCGGCCCGGGATGTCGTAGATCATGATGGGCAGGTCCGTGGCCTCGGCGACGGCCTCGAAGTGGGCCAGCACGCCGGCCTGGGTGGGCTTGTTGTAGTACGGGGTGACTACCAGTTGTCCGTCAACGCCGGCGCGGGCGGCCCGCTGGGCCATCTCGATGGAGTGCGAGGTGTGGTTGGTTCCGGTGCCGGCGATGACCTTCGCCCGTCCGCCCACTGCTTCCACGACCACCCGGAACAGGTCTTCCTTCTCCTGGTCCTCCAACGTGGAGGTCTCACCGGTGGTCCCGGAGATGACCAGGCTGTCGCAGCCGTCGTCGACCAGCTGGTTGGCGAGCTGGGCGGTGGCGTCGAAGTCCACGCTGCCGTCAGCGTGGAACAAAGTGACCATCGCGATGCTGAGGGTGCCGAAGGGAAGGGTCTGGGAATTGGTGAGGGCCATGGGTAAAACGTTACCCGGTTCGCAACTGTTAAGTCGCCGCTGAGTCCTTCCGCCACGGCAGGCAGGGCCGCTGTGAGACGATCAGATCATGGCATCCCCCAAGGTCTCCCGGCGTGTGAGCGGGGTCGACGCCGCCCGCGGTATCGCCCTGTTCGGGATGATGAGCACCCATATTTTTCCCCTGTACATCGCCGGCACCGCCGATGCCTCCTGGGTGGCCCTGGTCTTCTCCGGGAAGGCGTCGGCCCTGTTCGCCGTCGTCGCCGGCCTTGGCCTTGCCCTATTGACCGGAGGGAACCGGATCCACCACCGCGCGGTGCTGTCGATGGACCGGCGGGGCATCGCGGCACGGGCGGTCGTCATCATGGTGATCGGACTGATGCTGGGCGGACTGGAAACCAACATCGCGATCATCCTGTTCCACTACGGAGTGCTGTTCCTGCTGGCGCTGCCGTTCGTCTCGCTGCCGTTCAGGCAACTCGTCTGGTGGGCTGCCGGCTGGCTGCTCCTTTCGCCGGTGGCGGCCTATATGTTGCGGCCCTGGATCGCTGGGACGGTCAATCCGCCGTCGCTGGGCGGTAATCCGCGCTGGGAAACGCTGCTGGAACCGGCCACGCTCTTCGCCGACATCACCGTGACCGGGTATTACCCGGCGTTGCAGTGGCTGAGCTACATCCTGATCGGCATGGCAATTGGCCGCCTCCCGCTCAGGGACCTCCGGGTGCAACTGGGGCTGGTGGTCTCCGGCGCAGCCCTGGCTGCGGCGGCGAAACTGGTCAGCGGCTACCTCCTCGGCCCACTGGGGGGTCTGACGGCACTGCTACAGACCCCCGAGGGCAGCCGGTACCCGCTGGAGGCAATGATGAGCGTCAGCCTGACGGGCGTCGATCAGTCCGGTTCGTGGTGGTGGCTGGCTGTGAGTGCACCGCACTCGGGATCTCCGCTGGATCTACTGCACACGGGAGGCACTTCCGCATTCGTCATTGGGCTGTGCCTGCTAGCGACGCGACGGTATGAGTCGGTGTTGCTGCCCCTGTCCGGGCCCGGCGCGATGACCCTGACGCTCTACACCATCCATATCTGGACGATGAGCGTGGTTGATGCCCAGGAACCTCCACCCGACCCGTCGCTCGTCTACTGGGGACAGGTGCTGGTGTTTGTTGTCCTCGGCATCCTGTTCCTGCGGATCAACGCCCGCGGACCGCTGGAACTGCTGACGTCGGGTGCGTCCCGGGCGGCACGGTCGGGCCTGAACAGCTAGCGCTGCTAGCGGGCCGCGTTGTACAGTTTCCCGGCGGTGCGCATGGAGCGCCTCGCCCTGGTCCTGTCCCCTGCCGCGTCGTAAGCGCAGGAGAGCCTGAACCAGCCGCGCCAGTCGTCGGGCGCAGCCTCTACCTCCGCCTGGTACTCCGGGAACCGTGCATCGGCTGCCGACCGCACGATCCGGCCGGCGGGGGTACGGGGCAGGTCGTCGACCGGAAGTCCGCCCTCGGCGTCGAGCTCGTTAGCCATTTTGGAGGTCTGCATGCCGAACAGCAGTTCACGGATCATCGCCCAGCCGCCGATCAGCGGCAACAGGAGGTAGGCGAGCCCGAGTGCCTTGGCAACCAGGTCCGGGTCGGTGAGGAGAATCACGCTGCGCTGCAGGGCGATGATCAGCCAGAAGACGAGTAGCAAACTCACCAGTGCGACGCCGATTTTGGCCCGGTGACGTTTAACTGCGTCAAGGAATCCAGCTGTTTCGGCCATGGGGGAGGTCACGCTTCCAGTTCGAGGTAGCCGTCCAGCCCGACCGTCAGGCCGGGGCGGGATGAGACGGTGCGGACGCCCAGCAGGATGCCGGGCATGAAGGACTCGCGGTGGTACGAGTCGTGGCGGATGGTGAGCTGTTCCCCGACACCGCCGAGCAGCACCTCCTGGTGCGCCACCAGGCCGCGCAGGCGCACCGAGTGCACCCGGACGCCGTCGACGTCGGCGCCGCGGGCACCGGCGCGCTCGGCGCTGGTCGCGTCGGGGCTCGCGGGGACGCCGGCTTTTTGGCGTGCCTGGGCGATCAGGGCGGCGGTCCGGACCGCGGTGCCCGAGGGTGCGTCGACCTTATCGGGGTGGTGGAGCTCGACGATCTCGACCGACTCGAAATAGCGGGCCGCCCGGGCGGCGAACGCGCTGGCCAGCACCGAGCCGAGGGCGAAGTTCGGGGCGATCAGTACGCCGGTGGCCGGGTGGTCGGCCAGGAGGGAGGTAAGTCGCTCAAGACGCCCCTCGTCCCACCCGGTGGTGCCCACCACCGCGTGGATGCCGCGCTCGACGGCGAACGCCACATTCTCGAAGGTGGCATCGGGGACTGACAGGTCGACGATGCACTGCGCTCCCGCCGCGACCAGAGTGTCCAGCGAGTCCTCTCGGCCGAGGGCTGCGACGAGGTCCAGGTCCGGTGCGGCGTCGATGGCCTTGACGGCCTCCGCCCCCATCCGCCCGGTGGCGCCGAGCACGGCCACGGCAAGTTGTTCAGTCATATGCCCAGCCTACTGAACGGGTACTCCCCTGCCCATTTGGGTCAGGAGGCTCCCGTCCCCCCGGAGGTGTCCGCGCTGCCGGCGCCGACCCATTCGACGCTGCCGTCGGTGAAGAACTGTTCCTTCCAGATGGGGACCTTTTCCTTGACGGTGTCCACCAGCTCCGAGCAGGCGGCGAAGGCCTCGCCGCGGTGCGCGGATGCGACCGCTGCCACCAGGGCCGGGTCTCCGATCGCCAGCGGTCCGACCCGGTGCGCTACCCAGATCCGGACGCCCTCGTATTTGGCGGCCATGGCGTCGGCGATTTCCGCGATGATCCGCTCCGCGCTCGGGTGGGCCGAGTAGCTCAGGGAAGTGACGTCCCGGCCACCGTCATGGTTCCGGACCACCCCGCCAAACCCCACTACGGCGCCGCAGTTCGGTGCGTCGACCTGGGCTAGAGCCTCATCGAGGCTGATGCTGTGTTGCGCGAGGGACACATGCACCACGTGGCTAGTGGTCATTTTTTCCTTCCAGCTGGGAGCAGATGTGCCCCAGCAGTGGTTCGAGAACGGCCAGCCCGTCACGCACCCCGCCGGGTGACCCGGGCAGGTTGATCACGAAGGTGCGTCCCACGGTTCCGGCGAAGCCGCGGCTGAGCGCTGCCGTCGGGACCTTCTCGGCGCCCCGCCGGCGAACGGCTTCCATGATCCCGGGCAGGTGGCGTTCGAGGTACGGCTCAGTCTGTTCGGGGGTGGCGTCGTCGGGGCTCAGCCCGGTCCCACCGCTGGTGATCACCACTGAGGGCGAGTCGCTGAGGACGGCGCCGAGGGCCTGACCCACCGGGTCGCCGTCGGGCACCACCAGTGTGGGATGGGGTGCGAAGCCGTGATCGGCGAGCCAGCCCTGGATGAGTGGACCGCACTCGTCCTGGTAGATACCTGCTGCGGCCCGGGTGGACGCGACGATGACCGCTGCGGTGCGCTGGCCGCTCATGCCGTCCAGTCTCCGCTCTTCCCGCCGGACTTCGCCAGGACCTTCGTGTCAGTGATGACGGCGCGCTTGTCCACCGCCTTGATCATGTCGTAGAGGGCGAGAGCGGCCAGCGACGCGCCGGTCAGGGCTTCCATTTCGACGCCGGTGACGGCGGTGGTCTTGACCGCGCAGCTGATGGTCACGGCAGCGTCCCGGACGTCGAAGTCCACAGTGATCTTGCTCAGCGGCAGGGGGTGGCAGAGCGGGATCAGGGAGGAGGTCTGCTTGGCCGCCATGATGCCTGCCACCCGTGCCACGGCCAGGGCATCGCCCTTGGGCAGGCCGCCGGCGGTAATCAGCCCCACCACCTCCGCTGTGGTGCGCAGGACGGCCTGGGCGGTGGCTTCGCGGGTGGTTTCGGCCTTCGCCGAGACGTCGACCATGTGCGCGCTGCCATCCTCCCGGACGTGGCTCAGTGACGCCGGGCTGGAGTTCTCGGTCATGCTGTCCTTACTGGTTCTCAGTGCTGTGGTGTGCGCAGTGCTCAGGGGTTCCCGGGCCCGGCCACAGCGAGCGGGTGCGCTGCAGGAATCCCGAACGACGGCGCGCCGTGCATCCCGTCGACCAGCCATACGGAGACCAGGTCCCCGGCCGCCAGGCTTCCGGTGCCGGTCGGCAGGTGGACCAGGACGTTCGATTCGGCCAGCGCATGAATCAGGTGTGATCCGGGACCACCCACCAGCCTAACCGTACCCACCGGCTCGCCGGCTGCTGCGCGTGGGGTGTACCAGCCACGGCGGACCTGGTGTTTGGCTTCCGGAGAGCTCACCTCCTCCTCGAGGGCAGCGGTGAGGACCACCCGCGGGTGGGGAACGCCGGCGACGGCAGTGAGCGCGGGACGGAGGAACATCTCGAAGGAGACGAGGGCACTGACCGGGTTGCCCGGGAATCCGAGGAACGGCACACCGCCGATGGTGCCCAACGCCTGCGGCCCGCCGGGCTGCATGGCGACGGAAAGGAATTCGACGCTGCTGTTGGCCAGCGCCTGCTTCACCACCTCGTACGCCCCCTGGCTGATGCCGCCAGTGGTGAGGATTAGGTGGATACCACTGTCCGCGACGGCGGCCAATGCCTCGCGGAGCAGGGTGGGATTGTCATCCATCAGCCGGTGCCTGATCACTGCGGCGCCCGCATCGAGGAGTGCGGTTTCCAACAGGGTGGTGTTGGCGTCGAAGATCTTCCCCGGTTGAGGGGTACTGCCGGGTTCCTGGACCTCATCCCCGGTAGTGAGCAGCAGCACGGTGAACTGACGGCGCACCGGGACCGCGGCGATCCCGCACGCGGCGAGCAGGCCCAGCTGGGCGGGGCCGAGGAGAGTCCCCGCAGCCAGTGCGGTGGCACCTGCGGGAATGTCGCTGCCGGCACGGCGGATGTAGGCGCCGGGTTCAACGGTGTCGGGCAGGTCGACGGTGAGTTCCGCGTCCGCCTCGTAGTCGGCGGCTGAGTAGAACTGGGCCGGGGTGACCCGTTCAATCGGGACAATGGCACCGGTGTTACCCGGAATCATGGCGCCGGTCATGATGGGCGCCGCACTCCCCTGCACCAGGTCCGGAGGCTCAATGCCAGCCGGGATGGGGGCGCCCACCCTCAGGGTTCGTCCTGATGTGCCACCGGCAGGACCGAGATCGTCGACGTGGACGGCGTACCCGTCCATTTGCGAGTTATCGAACGGGGGCAGGCTGACCGGAGCCTGCAGGTCGACGGCGAGCACCCGGCCGCGGGCGGCCGCCAGCGGGAGCTCGGTTCCGCCCCCATCCAGGTCAGTCCGGCTATCGGCCGGGTAGCTGCTGCTGTAGCGGAGCAGTCCCAGCACTGCCTGCTGGTGTTCCTCGACGCTTCTGATCATGGGATCCCTACCTGCCGTGACGGTTGCCTCTGGTTCTCCACCCTAGGCCCTGCCGACGGCGTTGGCGGGGATGCGGGGAGGTAAGAGCCGGAAGATCCGGGCGCTCTCAGGAAACGGTGAAGGTGACCGTGTGCAGGCCCGTGGCACCGTCGGGTGTGACCGGCGAGGCGCGGTCCACCTGCACGGCTCCGGTGCTGTCGACGGCGCGAACCTGCACCGTGTGGGATCCGGGGGCCAGGTCCAGCGCCGCGCTGAACTGGCGCCAGGTGTCGCGGGAGATTTCGGCGGCCAGCGTGGCGGGCTGCCAGGACCCGTCGTCCACCCTCACCTGGACCGCCTCGATCCCCCGGTGTTGAGCCCACGCGTAGCCTGCAATCTGGACCGTTCCCGCGGGCACGGTTGACCGTTCCCGCGGCACGTCGATTCGTGACGATGTCTTCACCGGGCCCCGCTCGGACCAGCCACGGGTGGACCAGTAGGCGACGTCGTCGGCGTACCGGGTGACCTTCAGCTCGGTCACCCACTTGGTCGCCGAGACGAAACCGTACAGTCCGGGGACCACCAGCCGCACCGGAAAGCCGTGCTCGACGGGCAGGGTTTCACCGTTCATCCCGACGGCGATCAGCGAGTCCCGGTCATCGGTCATGGCGTCCAGCGGGGTACTGGCGGTGAATCCGTCGACGCTGCGGGACAGCACCATGTCGGCCCCCTCCTGCACACCCGCCATGGCCAGCAGTTCGCGGACCGGCCAGCCGAGCCATTTGGCGTTGCCGATCAGGTCACCGCCCACCACGTTAGAAACGCAGGCAAGGGTGATGTAGCTTTCGACCAGGGGCTTGGCCAGGAGTTCGTCGAAGGTCAGCTCGACCTCCCGGTCCACCATCCCGGTGACCCGTAGCCGCCAGGTGCCAGGGTCCACCACCGGCACCACCAGTGCGGTATCGATCCGGTAGTAGTTGTCGTTGGGCGTCACCAGTGGCGGCACGCCGTCGACCCCGAGATCCGCGCCCGCCGGGATGACCGCCGCGGCCCGTCCCGCGACAGCGTCGGGTGCCGGTAGCCGGATCTGTTCCCGGGCCTGCGTCACGAGCGACTGGCTGCTCCGGACCAGGGATGCGGCCGTCCCCGCGAGTGCCGCCGCCGCGCCACCCACGCCCACACCCTGGAGGAACCTTCGTCGTGCCACCGGTCCGGGGGGCCCGACGTCGGCCGCCCGGCGTGGCTGCCAGGCCACCAACCGGTCGGTCAGGACGGTGACTAACATGACGCCGAGCACCAGTGCCACCACCGGGGCTGCGAACGCGGCGGTCGAGGACTGCGGCCGCGCAGCGACGGCGGCGATGCCCGCCAGCCCGAAAACCAGCACCAGCGCCGCGCCGCTCCGACGCCACCGGTACTCAAGGATTCCGGCTCCGGCGGCCACCCCCGCAATGATCACAAACATGGTGCCAAGGAAGACCAGTTTGTCGGCCGTGCCGAACGTTTCAATCGCCCAGTCCTTGACGCCGGGCGGCAGCACGTCGATCACCGTCGAGCCGACCGCTGTCACCGGGGAGACCGACGGGCTGACCAGAGCGGCGGTCAGTTCGGCGGCGATCAGGGCGATCGCCACCGCCACCAGCCCGGACAGTGCCGCCCACCCGTTGATCCGTCCCATACCGGTGCACCGTCCTGTCTCTTCTATCGTCATTAGCCCAACGTCTGCGACCGCCCTTCAGTTCGCCAGGCGAGAATAAGCCCCCACCGAATAGTGGGCCCAGCTGAAAGGGCGTAATCTCGAAAGATGGGAATTAAACTGGGTATGCCGCATATCGGGGTCCAGCGTCCCACGGATGCCGGGCCGGGACTCATGGACAGTTTTGGCCGCAAGGCCACTGACATGCGCCTGTCGTTGACCGACAAATGCAATCTGCGCTGCACTTACTGCATGCCCGCTGAGGGCCTGGACTGGCTGCAGAAATCGGCGGTGCTCTCCCGGGAGGAGATTGTCCGGCTGGTCCGGATCGGGGTCGACACCCTCGGGGTCCGCGAGCTGCGCCTGACCGGCGGTGAGCCGCTGGTCCGCGCCGACCTGCTGCAGATCATCAGCGACATCCGCGCCAACCACGCGGACCTTCCCATCTCCATGACCACCAACGGGCTGGGACTGGACAAGAAGGCACAGGCGCTCAAGGATGCGGGGCTGAGCAGGATCAATGTGTCGATGGACTCGCTCCACCCCGACACGTTCGCCCAGCTGACCCGCCGCCCGTTCCTCGACCGGGTGCTGCGCGGCATCGAAGCGGCCGCCGAGGTGGGACTGGGCCTCGTCAAGATCAACGCCGTGCTGATGCGCGGCATCAACGACCAGGAGGCACCCGACCTGCTCGAGTGGGCCGTCTCCAAGGGCTTCGAGCTGCGCTTCATCGAGCAGATGCCCCTCGACGCCGACCACGGCTGGACCCGGGACGGCATGATCACCGCCCTGGAAATGCGGACCCTGCTGGAGCAGCAGTTCGTGCTCACCTCCGATCCGCGCAACCGGGACGGCGCCCCCGCCGAACGCTGGGAGGTGCGGCGGATCGCCGCGCCGGACATCGTCGTCGGAACCGTTGGCATTATCGCCTCCGTCACCGAGCCGTTCTGCGCCGACTGCCGGCGGACCCGGGTCACCGCCGAGGGCAAGATCATGAGTTGCCTGTTCTCCCGCGAGGAGACCGATCTGCGGGACCTGTTGCGCTCGGACGCCGACGACGACGCCATCGCCGCCCGCTGGCAGGACGCCATGTGGGCCAAGCCGAAAGCCCACGGCATGGGCCATGTGGGACTCGGCTCGGAGGACTTCGTCCAGCCGGACCGCAGCATGAGCGCGATAGGCGGCTAGATGCTGGTTCGATATTTCGGTGCCGCGCAAGCCGCAGCCGGTGTTGCAGAAGAGCGCCTCGACCTCGCAGCCGAGTCGCTTGAGACAGTGCTCGAGCGCATCAGCGCCCGGTATCCGCAGCCGGTCCGGGTGGGCGGGCCGGCGATGCCCGAGGTCATCGCCCGGAGCAGCTTCCTCCTCAATGAGGTGGCCGCACGCGACCGCGGACGGGTGCTGACCGCCGACGACGTCCTGGACATCCTGCCGCCCTTCGCCGGCGGGTAGCCTCAGCCCGTCTCCACCCCCGGGTCAGGCGCTAGACGCGCTCCAACAGCATCGCCGTGCCCTGGCCGACCCCCACGCACATGGTCGCGAGCCCCCGGTCCGTCTGCTCGCGTTCCATCCGTCCGAGCAGGGTGATGGCGATCCGGGCCCCTGATGAACCCAGCGCATGCCCGAGGGCGATGGCGCCGCCGTCGCTGTTCACAATGCCCGGGTCGAGACCCAGCCTGCGGATGCAGGCCAACGACTGGGTGGCGAATGCCTCATTGAGCTCCACCGCACCGATATCGTCGATCCCCCAGCCGGCTCGGGAAAGCACCTTCTCCGTCGCGGGAACCGGACCAATGCCCATGATTTCCGGCGGCACTCCCGCCGATGCGCCGTCCACGACGCGTGCCCGGGGAACCAGACCGAACCGTTTCACCGCGCTCTCGCTGGCGACGACGATCGCGGACGCCCCGTCGTTGAGTGAGCTCGCGTTTCCTGCCGTGACGATCCCGCCCGGCCGCACGACCGAACGAAGCGAGGCCAAAGTTTCCAGCGATGTACCTGGCCGGGGACCCTCGTCCTGGTCGACAACGCCGGTCTTCGTTTCAACGGGCAGCAGCTCCTGGGTGAACCGCCCCGCAGCAATGGCCGCCAGGGCATTCTGATGGGACTTCACCGCGAACGCATCAGCATCTTCCCGGGTGATGCCATCCAGCGACGCCACTTCTTCAGCAGTTTCCGGCATCGACAGCTTCTGCTGGTCGCTGAAGCGCGGGTTGGTGAATCGCCAGCCCAGGGAGGTGTCGGCAATCTCGCCGGGCCGGGCGAAGGCCTTCACTGGTTTTTCCATCACCCACGGTGCGCGGGTCATGGACTCCACTCCACCTGCAATGACCACGTCAGCGGCACCGGACTTGATCATCTGGGAGGCGATCAGGATGGCACTCAGCCCCGACGCACACAGCCGGTTGACGGTCAGGCCGGGAACCGTGTCCGGCAACCCGGCCAGCAGCGTTGCCATCCGCGCCACGTTCCGGTTGTCTTCGCCGGACTGGTTGACGCAACCCAGAATCACTTCGTCGACGGCCTGCGGGTCCACGCCCGCACGTTGCAGGGACTCCCGGACCACCAAAGCCGCAAGGTCATCCGGTCGCACCGATGACAGAGCGCCACCATAACGGCCAACAGGAGTTCTCACTCCTCCGACAAGAAAAGCTTCATTCATTGGGTGTCCCTTGATTGAGGTGTTGGCTGGCTGGGCGGGTCAGGCAAACGCGGAGATGCCGGTGATGTCGCGCCCGATCAGCAGCGACTGGATGGAGTCGGTCCCCTCGTAGGTGTGCACCACCTCCATGTCGGTCATGTGGCGGGCCACATGGTTTTCCAGCAGCAACCCATTCCCACCCAGGATGTCCCGGGCCTGCAGGCAGATCCAGCGGGCCTTCTGGGCGGTATGCATCTTAGCGAGTGAGGCCATGGGGCTGGTCATTTTTCCCTGATCTGCGAGGGTGGCAAGGCGGAAACAGATCAACTGCATCGCTGTCAGCTCGGAGAGCATGTTGGCGAGCTTGTTCTGCACCAGCTGGAAACCCGCGATCGGCTTGCCGAACTGCACCCGCTGCGTGGCATAGGAAACTGCTGCTTCGTAGGCAGCAATGCCGTGGCCCACGGCTTCCCAGGATGCCCCGCTGCGGGTTGCCGTCAGTACCCGGGTGACGTCCCTGAAGGAGTGAGCCTCGGCGAGCTTGTTCTCGGCCGGAATGCGGACGTTGTCGATCATCACATCGGGCTGCCAGATGGCCCGCTTGCCGATTTTCCCGGTGATGAGTTCGGTGGTGTATCCATCCGGGTAGGTGCCGTCGTCATTCTTTTCCAGAATGAAGCCCTTGACCTTGTTGTCCGCTTCGTCGCGCGCCCAGATGATGACGACGTCGGCAATGTTGGCGTTCCCGATCCACCGTTTGCGGCCGTTCAGGACGTAATGCTCACCTTCCCGTCGGGCTGTGGTTTCAAGCGCCACCGAGTCCGACCCATGGTCCGGCTCAGTCAGGCCAAACGCGCCAATCTTGTCCAGCGTTGCCATGCCGGGCAGCCATCGCTGCTTCTGTTCCTCGTTGCCGAGCATGTTGATGGTGCCCATCGAGAGCCCAGACTGCACTCCGATGAACGTATTGAGGCTGCCGTCACCGCGCGACATCTCAACGGAAACCATTCCCGCGGCCAGCCTGCTCAGCCCGGGGCAGCCGTAGCCCTCGATGGTGGAACCGACGATTCCGAGCTGGGCAATGCCGGGGACCAGCTCAAAGGGAAACTGCGCAGCTTCCCAGTAGTCGTTGATCACCGGAAGCACCGAGGTATCGACGAAGCCGCGGACTTTCTTCCGGATCAGCACCTCCTCCTCGGACAGGAGCTCATCAAGAAGGTAGTAGTCAACGTTCACGGGATCAGCGCTCTGGGCGGTGGTGCTCATGGGGTCCTCATCTGTCGTCGTCGGGTCTGGGAAAGGTCAGCGGGCTGCGGCGAGCTGCTGGGCAAGCCAGCCGCGCACCAGATCCGAGCTGGAGCCCAGCATCGGCGGAGCCAAATCGTAGGTGGCGGGCGTCCGGGAGAAACTCACCGGGTGTCGAACGGTCGGAATCTGTCGTTCGTTCTCGCCCGGGAGCACCACTGGATCCAGGCCCAACCTGTCGGCAAGGTCCACCCCGCCCTTCACATCCTGGATGGGCGCACAGGGCAACCCCGCACCGGAAAGGAGGGGGAACCATTCCTCGGCTGAGCGGGCTGCCAGCTGCACTTCGAGGAGGATGCGCAGCTCCGACCGGTGCGCGTTGCGTTGCTCCGCGGAACAGAACCGTTGATCCTGCGCCAGTTCGGGTACCTCAAGCACGGCGCAGAGCCGAGCAAACTGGCCATTGTTCGCTGCGGCGATGACCAGCCGGCCGTCACCGGTCAGCATCGGCTCGTAGGGGTAGAGGCTGGGGTGTTCATTGCCCATCCGGGTGGGAATGACACCGCCAGTGACATAGGCCGCGGATTGGTTGACCATCCCCGACAGGGCTGAGGACAGCAGATTCAGCTCCACATGCTGCCCTTCCCCGGTGGTGGTGCGGTGATGGAGCGCTCCAAGAATTCCCGTGCTGGCGTGCAAGCCAGTGATGACGTCGAACATTGCCAACCCGGCACGGTACGGTTCCGTCTCCTGGCCGCCGGTGAGGCTCATCATCCCGGAGGCCGCCTGCACCAGGAGGTCATAGCCGGGGAGCGCCGCGCCTGCACCGGTTCCGAAGCCCGTGATCGAGGCGTAGATGACCGTGGGATTCAGGTCGGCAATCGCGGCGTAGTCGAGACCGTAGCGCTCCAGTCCATGGGGTTTGAAGTTCTCGACGACTATGTCGGCCCGGGCGGCCAGCTGCTGTGCGAGGGCAAGGTCCGAGGGCTCGTTGAAGTCCAGGGTGATCGAGTGTTTGTTCCGGTTGACGGAGAGGAAGAACGTGCTCTCTTCGTCGCGTACCGGCGGTTTCCAGGTCCGGGCATCGTCCCCGGCCGGAGACTCGACCTTGATCACTGTGGCGCCCATATCGGCGAGCAGCATCGTGCAGTACGGTCCTGCCAGCACCCTGCTGAAATCCGCAACGACCACTCCGCTCAGCGGACCACTCCCGGTGCGTCCAAAGATTTCGTTCAGCGTGTCCGCTGCAGCTTCCGCCATAGTTGATCCTCCATCACATGTGTCGTGTGTCACCACCCTCGCAGAGGCCTAAGCTCGCGTCCAATACAAATTGTGTCGGCTATTTTTACGATTTCAGGAATAATCTTTTGGCACTGTTTCCCAGACTTCATCGCGATGGCTTCGTGATTGATAGCTTTTTTAGCCCCAATCATTGACTCGTGGTGGCAACGCCGACAATAATTCAGGGTTATGGAAATACAGCAAGTCCGCGCCTTCCTCGCCGTCGCCCAGGAACTGCACTTCGGCCGCGCCGCGGAACGTCTGCACATCGCCCAGCCACCGCTGAGCCGCACCATCAAGAATCTTGAACGCGAGCTGGGTGCAACCCTTTTTGAGCGCAGCACCCGAAGCGTGAAACTCACGACTGCGGGCCAGGCGCTGCTGGCCCCGGCAGAGGAGATCATGTCAGCCTGCCGCCGGGCACGATCGGCAGTGACTTCGGCAGGCAAGGGTGAGACCGGGAGGGTCCGGGTGGCTTTCGCGGGTGTGTCCTCGCACGTCATGGTGGGCAAACTGGCCAAGCTGGTCAGACAGACCCACCCCGGAATCGACATTGAGCTCTACAGCTCCTATTACGCCGTCCCTGCCTTGAATGAGGTTATCGCGGGCACCATGGACATCGGTTTGGGCCGCTGGAACTTCCTACCCTCGGGGATCGAATCGCGGACTGTGGCCCGGGAGACTCTGGTGATTGCGCTGCCGTCAAACCATCGGCTGGCTCACCGGACGTCGGTCCGGATGGCAGATTTTGCCACCGAGGATTTTGTTGCCTTGCCGCCGGACCCGGGGGCAGTTCTCAGGGAACATCTCGATCGGCTTTCCCACGGTGCTGGCTTTGTGCCCTCGATCGTGCAGGCTGCGCCCGATACGTCCACGCTGCTCTCGTTGGTCGCCGCAGACATTGGCTGCGCCCTTACGGTGTCCTCTGTACCGGACAACGTGTCCTACCCGGGGGTGGTGTTTGTCCCCCTTGAGGATCCGGCCGAACCCATCCTGCTGCGTCTGATCTGGCGCAGCGATGACAGCAGTCCAGCGCTGCGCGAGGTACTGCGCCTTTCAGAGGCCCTGATGCCTTCGCCGGAGCCGTCCCCGGCCTGAGCGGGCCGATTCCCAGCCCAGGCCGCACCTCCAGCGTTCACTCTGAGACCGAGTGCAGCCGGCCCTCCGCGGGGGTGGGCGCCACCGCCGTCGGGGTTTGCCCGTCCTTGCGGAGGGCCACGAAGGTCAGGAGGAGAACCACACCCAGCAGCACCGCACCGAGCGTTGCGGCGGCCACTCCCGGCATCATCAGGCTGACGCCGGCGACAGCGGAGACGACGCGCAGCAGCATCGGCAACCGTCGACCCATGCCAAGTACCCACCCTTCGAAGGCACAGGCCAGAGCGTAGACACCGATCAGGCTGAGACTGAACGCCATCACAATCTCCGGCAACGGGGCCTGGGCAACCAGCGCCGGATTCAACGCAAACCCAAACGGCACGATGTACTTCACTGCCCCCAGTTTCATTGCCGAGACGCTGGTTTTCATCGGGTCGGAACCGGCGATCCCGGCTGCTGCAAAGGACGCGAGCGCCACCGGCGGCGTGATGTAGGAGACTGCGGCCCAATAGATGACGAACAGGTGGGCTGCGATTGGATCAATACCGAGTTCGACGACGGCGGGGACCATCACAATTGCCAGGAATACGTAGGCCGCGGAAACGGTCATACCCATGCCCAGGATGAAGCAGGTCACGGCACCGGCAATGAGCATCAGCACCACGTTGTCACCGACCAGGACCAGCAGCTCCCTGGCCAGCGAGAGAGTTACCCCAGACATGTTGAGCCCGCCCACGATAAGACCGACTCCGGCGATGATGCCCAGGATTTCACTGATCGTCTTGCCGCAATCGAAGACCATGTCCATCAGCCGACGCGGGTTGAGTCGTCCTTCGCGCTTGACCATCCCATAGATCACCAGCGCCCCCGCCACCCAGAACGGTGCCTGTGTCTCGGAGGTGACCACCAGTAGCGCCGTCAGTAGAAGAAGTGAGGCGAGGTAGGGCCAGCCAGAAACCATCACCGGACCAAACCGTGGCAGTTCAGACTTTGGCCTACCGGTGAGACCTTTCCTGGATGAGTAGGCATCGATCTGGAGGTAGATCCCCACGTAGTAAAGAATTGCTGGAATCGTGGCGGCGATCAGGATCTCCTTGTAGGGCACACCCACAAACGAAATCATCAGGAACGCCGCGGCGCCCATCACGGGAGGAGTAATGGATCCTCCCGACGAGGCGGTAGCCTCGACTGCCCCTGCATATCTCGGAGCAAACCCGGATTTGATCATCGCCGGAATGGTCATGGGCCCGGTGGTCAGCACGTTGGACACGGCACTGCCACTCATCATCCCCATCGAAGCACTGCTGGCCACTGAGACTTTGGCGGCGCCTCCGCGCGAGCCCCCGAACAATGACTGGGCAAGGTTGTGGAAGAAGGCCGATCCTCCGGTATGCCGGAGGATCACCCCGAAAAGCAGGAACCCTATGAGAATGCTGGCTGCGGTCTGCAGCGGCAGGCCCATGATGCCTTCCACTCCGACAGCATGGATTTGTGCGGTCGTCCGGAAATCATGGGAGATGCCCTGCAAAAATCCGAAGGGCATCCGGGAAGAGAACATCGGATACACGGAGAACAGGAACGCGATGACCGCAACCGCTGACCCTGCTGTGCGCCGCAACGCCTCGATCGCCAGCCCCCACAGCACCACGCTGAAGACGGCTGCCAGCGGTGGTGCCGCGTAATCCCATCCCAGATTCAGGATGGTCTCGGCGTTGACGCCGAAGTAGACGGTGACCCCGATCGTTGCTGCAAAGAGAGCCACGTCGTACCAGGCCAGCGCGGCAGGCCTTGGTCGAGGCCCAGCTCCGGTGGTGTCAACGGGTGTCGGAACAGTTTTTGTTGCGGGGAAGATGATGAAGGCCATCGCCAGGAAACAGGTGAGCATGTAATAGAGGTACGCATGGGTGAGCAGAGTGACACCAAAAAGGTTCCAGAAGAACACCTGGTTCATGGAGAGCAGGATGCCCAGAATGGTGAAAGCCACCACTACGGTCCGCCAGGCGCCGTTCAGCCGCGGTGACTCATCGGTCGCAGTCCCAGCGGGAGGTGCAGTCTCAATCGTCAAGGTGTTCTTCCTTCCATGCGGTCCATTCCTGGGCCAGATTGCCCTTGTCAGCCGGTCCGATAAACGCATCCCAGCCTGCCTGCAACGCGGCTTGCCGTTCAACAAGATCGTTGTTTCGCTGTTCTGCCTCGTCGGTCCACAGGCCCTGCTCCTCGAGATACCTGACAGTTCCGGGATGAAACGGGACCACCAGCGGGTCGGTCAGCACCTTGTCGAGGGCAAACTCCCCTGCGGATGGTGTGGTGTTTTCATAGCGGTCAAAATTTTCATCCATGGCCTTCACCAGGTCATAAACCTGCTGTTCGTCGGTGTCAGCATAGGTGGACAGCGGCACTGTGTAGGCGAAGTTCCTGGCCGACTCCCCTTCTTCCATTCCGGGGGCACCAGAGAACTCGCCGATGGTCACCATCGGCGCGAGCTCGTTGACTGCCGCCATCTTTTCGGGGGAATCGTCATCCATGCTCATCCAGTCGACGTCAACGGTGCTGGCGAGCTCTTCCAGATTGGAGCCATAGGCGCTACTGAACAAGACGTCCAGCCTGCCGGTTTCCAGAGCCTCGGTTTGGTCGCTGTAGCTTACGTCGACCGGTTCGACATCATCCCAGGTCAGACCGCCGTAGGCGAGGTAGGCCTCCAGCTTGATGTTGATCGAGGTATTGGCCGTGACGCGGGGAAACTTTTTACCTTTGAGATCTTCGAAAGTTTCGATGCCGGCGTCAGTGCGGGTCATCAGCCCATAATTCCCCATGGGTGCCCAGACCACGCGGAGATCCTGGGGGCCCCAGTTCTCACTAGAGAAGTCCTGGATGCCCTCGAATCCGAAGTAGTACTCGTCCCCCATCCGGCTGAATTGGGCGCTGCCAGCCTTCAGCGGAGCAACCCGACCAATCGATGTGTCGGAGGTGAGGATACGAACCTGGGTGCCCTGCACCCGGGTAAGACTGTCCGATACAGCGGCAAGGTCGTTGTAGGTTCCGGTTCCCACACCGTAGGTAGTCATCACCAGCTGGGAATTCGGGTCAGCGCGGCTGTCGGGCGAGCTGCTGGTCACGATGCCAGCGACGAGGACTCCGGCCAGCACGGTACAGGTCAAGATTTTCTTCATTGAAAGCCCCTATAAGATCCGGCTGTCGGCGATGTGCCTTGCTGCCATGGATCAGTTGCCCGAAAGTGTTATCTACGTCACTCTCGCAGAAAGGTCACCCATACTTCCAATACCAAATTCGCCAGAGATTCATACCCTGGATGAAGTGATGGACAAGAGACCCTCGCGGAGATTTGTTTTCCATTGGGTATCAATGAGTCCCGGATTTGGTATTGGATTAGCCGTAATACTCCTGAAAGAGTGAGGGCAGTCACTACATTTTTGAAGGAGACCCCCATGACGGCAGCACTCAACGAATCCCCTGTCGCTTCGGCACTACAGGATGTCGCGAACGTCCCCGACACCTCCGACGTCCTGCAGCTCAACGGACTACTCAGTACCCAGGAACTGGCCGTTCAGGCGACGGTCAGGGCGTTTGTGGACACCAGGATCAAGCCCAACATCGCCCAGTGGTACGAGAGCGCCTCCTTCCCCACCGACATCATGCACGAGCTCGGTGACCTGGGCGTGCTGGGCATGCACCTTCACGGGTACGGCTGCCCCGGGCGCTCGGCAGTCGAATATGGCGTGGCCGCTATGGAACTGGAAGCCGGCGATTCTGGCATTCGGACCCTCGTCAGTGTGCAGGGGTCGCTGGCGATGAGCGCTATCCACAAGTGGGGCTCCGAAGAGCAAAAGAATCATTGGCTGCCGTCCATGGCTACCGGCCGCACGATCGGTTGCTTCGGTCTCAC
Source organism: Arthrobacter flavus (assembly GCF_039526005.1). Classification (NCBI taxonomy): domain Bacteria; kingdom Bacillati; phylum Actinomycetota; class Actinomycetes; order Micrococcales; family Micrococcaceae; genus Arthrobacter; species Arthrobacter flavus. The sequence goes on from NZ_BAAAIJ010000036.1 coordinate 80,765, forward strand.
GGAGCCCACCGCAGGCAGCGACCCGTCCGCCATGAAGACGTTCGCCCGAAAGGATGGAACGTCCTGGATTCTCAGTGGCGAAAAGCGCTGGATTGGTCTGGCATCCATTGCCCACGTGGCTGTGATCTGGGCGATGACGGACGAGGGTGTTCGCGGGTTCCTGGTGCCCACTGACTCCCCCGGCTTCGTGGCAACGCCGATCACCTCCAAGCTCTCCATGCGCGCCTCGGTTCAATGCGACATCGTGATGACGGATATCCGGCTCCCCGACACCGCGCTCCTCCCCGGGGCAAAAGGCTTGCGCGGCCCGTTCTCCTGCCTGAACGAGGCACGGTACGGCATTATCTGGGGTGCCATGGGTGCGGCCCGTGACAGTTACCAGGCCGCACTGGACTACTCACAGGAACGTCTGCAGTTCGACAAGCCGCTTGCCTCCTATCAACTCACCCAGGAGAAGCTGGTCAACATGGTCCTGGAAATCCAGAAGGGCGTCCTGCTCGCCCTTCACATCGGTCGGTTGAAGGACTCAGGCACCCTGCGGCCTGAACAGATTTCAGTGGGCAAGCTGAACAATGTGCGGGAGGCCATCGCCATTGCCCGGGAGGCCCGAACCATTCTGGGCGGCAACGGCGTGACACTCGACTATTCGCCACTGCGCCATGCCAACAACTTGGAGAGTGTGCGCACTTATGAGGGTACTGATGAAGTGCACACCCTGATTCTGGGCAGCCACCTCACCGGCATCCCGGCGTTCAGGTAGAGGCGCCGTCATGGAATTCACCCTGATCAACGCCGAGTCCAGCAACGGTCTCGGCATCATCACCATCAATCGCCCAGACAGCCGCAATGCCCTCAACCGGGTTGTCCTGGACGAGATCGCCGGCGCCCTGGACCTCTTCCTTGACGACGAAAGTGTGGGCGCGGTGATCTTTACCGGCGCCGGCGGGAAGGCGTTTATTGCCGGCGCCGACATCACCCAACTGGCAACCTACACCCTGCTTGATGGCCTCTCCGGCAGGATGCAACGGCTTTACGACACCATCGAGGCTTACGAGCTGCCGACCATCGCCGCCATTAACGGGTATGCGCTCGGTGGGGGGCTCGAACTCGCAATGGCGTGTGACATCCGGATAGCGGCAGAAGGTAGCCGGTTTGCCCTGCCGGAAACCAATCTCGGTATCATTCCCGGCGCGGGCGGAACTCAACGGTTGTCGAGGCTGGTGGGCCGGGGGCGCGCCGTGGAACTCATCCTGACCGGGCGGCTGGTCGAGGCACCCGAGGCTCTGGGCATGGGGCTGGTGACCGATGTCGTCCCGTCGTCGGACCTGATGAATACGGTGAGGAAAACCGCCGACACCATCCTGGCGAAGGGTCCGCTGGCAGTCCGCCTGGCCAAAATGGTGGTGAAGCACGGCTTCGACACCGATCAGCAGACCGGACTTCTCCTGGAGCGGCTTGCCCAGTCGCTCCTGTACACCACCCAGGACAAAGCCGAAGGCACCGCAGCATTCCTCGAAAAACGCTCAGCCAGATACGTAGGAAAGTAGCAATGGAAACCACACCTGATCTTCAGAAAATTCGCCACATCCTCGTCGTGGGTGCGGGCGCCATGGGCTCCCAAATCGGATTGGTCGGCGCGCTGGCCGGGTATCAGGTCACCGTCCAGGACATCTCGGAGAAGATGCTGGCGCCGGCAAGTGAGGAGCTCTCACTGCGGCTCGACCGCAGCGTCGCTAAAGGCCGTCTAGAACGCGACGCAGCGGACGCTGCAATGAACCGGATGAGCTTCACCACCAGCCTCAGGGATGCCGCCTCCACCGCTGACTTCGTCATTGAGGCAGCAGTGGAGAAACTGGAAATCAAGCGGGAGATCTTCCGGGAACTCGATGAGTACGCACCGGCCCATGCAGTGTTGGCTACCAATTCCTCCACGCTGGGCTCATCGAAAGTGGCGGATGCCACCGGGCGCCCGGACAGGGTCTGCAACATGCACTTCTTCAATCCAGCCCTGGTCATGAAATGCGTCGAGGTGGTGCGCCACGAGAGCACCTCCCAGCAGACAGTGGAGACCGCCATGGGCCTCGCCGCACGGCTGGGCAAAGCACCAATCCTGATCAACCGCGAGATCCCCGGATTCGTCGCAAACCGGCTGCTGGGCGCGTTGCGCACCGAGGCGCTGAAACTGTACGACGGCGGTATAGCGAGTTTTGAAGACATCGACACTGCGGCCAAGACTGCGTTGAACCACCCCATGGGCCCCTTCGAATTGATGGACCTGGTGGGCCTCGATGTCGCCTACCTGATCAGGCAGGCCCATCATCAGGAGACCGGGGATCCCGCCGACCTGCCACATCCGGCACTTGCCGAGCTCTACGAAGCCGGGCACTACGGCCGGAAGACCGGGAAGGGCTGGTACGAGTACCCCGCAGGCAGCTAGAGGCACCCCACTCGTGCCCTGCCAGCCCGTTCAGTCATGATCCTGGAACGCGCCCCTGCTGAACAGGGGCGCGTTCCAGGATTTCGTGCCGGACCACTAGTGACCGAAGTCCGCCGGAGTGTCGAATGGGCCGACAACGGTAATCGTGCGTGGCGCGGCAGCCAGTTCAGCGGCCAGTTCCCGCACCTGCTCCTCGGTGACGGCGTTGACCCGTGCCAACACCTCATCGAGGCCGAGAAACTCCCCCGACACTAGTTCGGCCCGGCCGAGGCGCGACATCCGGGACCCGCTGTCCTCCAGCGCCAGCACCATGCCGCCGGAGAGTTGCCCGACGGCGCGGCGGAGCTCATCGGTGGAAATCCCGTCTGCGGCGAGGCGGTCCAGCTCAGTACCGAGCAGCTCAATGACCTGGCCGGTCTTCGCCGGTGAGCACCCCGCGTACATGGCGAAGTAGCCGGCGTCGGCGTACGAAGCGGAAAAGGAGTAGGTCGAATAGACGAGCCCCCGCTTTTCCCGGATCTCCTGGAAAAGCCGTGACGACATGCCGCCGCCCAGCACGGCGTTCAGCACGCTCATGACAAACCGGCGGTCGTCGGTCGCGGTGATTGACGGGCAGCCGACCAGAATGTTCGCCTGCTCCACCGCACGCCGAATGACCCGGATACCGCCGGTGCTCTCAATGGCGACCGGCGTATCCGAACGACGGGCCACGGGAAGGGCGCCGTCCTCAAGTGTCCAGCCAGCGGTCCGCAGCGCGTCGAGGACGAGCCCGCAGACCACTTCGTGATCCAGCCCCCCAGCCGCGGTGACGACCAGCTCCGATGGGCGGTAGTACTGGCGGTAGTGGGCCAGGACCGAGTCGCGGGGCACCGCCTTGATGGCGTCGGGGGTACCGCCGATGGGACGACCCAGTGGGTGGGACCCGAGCACAGCTTCGACGAATTCTTCGTGGGCGACATCGGCGGGGTCATCGCTGTCCATCGCGATTTCCTCGAGGATGACGTCGCGTTCCTGCTCGAGTTCGTCGGCGTCGATCACGGCGCTGGTCACCATGTCGGCAATCACGTCGATCGCCATGGGCAGGTCGGCGTCCAGTACCCGGGCGAAATAGCAGGTGTGTTCCTTCGCTGTGGCGGCGTTGGATTCACCGCCCACCTCGTCGAACGCTTCGGCAATCTCGAGTGCAGTGCGCCGCGTGGTGCCCTTGAAGAGCAGGTGTTCCAGGAAATGGGTGGATCCGTGCTGGCCTGCGGCTTCGTCCCGTGACCCCACCCCCACCCAGAACCCGATGGTCGCAGACCGCTGTCCGGGCATAGCCTCCGTGAGGACACGCACCCCGCCGGGAAGTACCGAACGGCGCACAACGGCGCCCCCCAGTGTTCCTGTGACGAGGGTTGGATCCTGGCCGGCCTCCGTGCTGTCCGTGGAAGGCGCGGGGGTGGGCAGCAGCGGCAGGGCGATCGACGTCGGGCCGGTGCGATTCTCGTGTGAAACGGCCAACGGCCCCGTTCCCGACGAAGTGTCGGGAACGGAGCCGGAGGCGTTGTGAGCTAGGACAGCCATTCGTTAGTTGTCGTCGCCCTCTGCTGAGCCAACCGAGACTGCCGAAGCGTCGTCGGCGGCGGCGTCGTCGGCAACCACTGGGGAGAGCGAAAGCTTTCCGCGGTCGTCGATCTTGGTGATTTCAACCTGGACCTTCTGGCCCACCGAGACAATGTCGTCGACGTTGTCGACGCGCTTGCCGTTGGCCAGCTTCCGCAGCTCGGAGATGTGCAGCAGCCCATCCTTGCCCGGGGTCAGGGAGACGAAGGCACCGAAGGTGGTGGTCTTGACGACCGTACCCAGGTACCGCTCGCCAATCTCAGGAACCTGAGGGTTGGCGATGGCGTTCACCGCGGCGCGTGCAGCCTCGGCCGCACCACCGTTGGTGGCGCCGATCAGGACGGTGCCGTCATCTTCGATCGAGATGTCAGCGCCGGTGTCTTCCTGGATCTGGTTGATCATCTTGCCCTTGGGGCCAATGACCTCGCCGATCTTGTCAACCGGGATCTTCACCGAGATGATACGTGGCGCGAACTCGGAGAGCTCGTCCGGCACGTCGATGGCTGCCTCCAGGACACCCAGGATGTGCAGGCGGGCTTCGCGGGCCTGCTTCAGCGCTGCTGCGAGCACCGAGGCGGGGATGCCGTCGAGCTTGGTGTCCAGCTGGATGGCGGTGACGAACTCGGCGGTACCGGCAACCTTGAAGTCCATGTCGCCGAAAGCATCTTCGGCGCCGAGGATGTCGGTCAGTGCCGCGTAGCGGGTCTGACCGTCGACGACGTCGGACACCAGGCCCATAGCGATACCAGCGACGGGTGCCTTCAGGGGTACACCGGCGTTGAGCAGCGACAGGGTTGAAGCACAGACCGAGCCCATCGACGTCGAGCCGTTGGAGCTCAGCGCCTCGGACACCTGACGGATCGCGTACGGGAATTCCTCACGAGTCGGCAGCACCGGCATGAGGGCCCGCTCGGCGAGGGCACCGTGACCGATTTCGCGGCGCTTCGGCGAACCGACGCGGCCGGTTTCACCGGTGGAGTAGGGAGGGAAATTGTAGTTGTGCATGTAGCGCTTGCGCGTCACTGGCGACAGCGAGTCAATCTGCTGTTCCATCTTGAGCATGTTCAGCGTGGTGATGCCCATGATCTGGGTTTCGCCGCGCTCGAAGATCGCAGAACCGTGAACGCGAGGCAGGACCTCGACCTCGGCGGTGAGCTGACGGATGTCGCTCAGGCCGCGGCCGTCGATACGGATCTGGTCCTTGAGGATGCGCTGGCGGACAACGCTCTTGGTGACCGAACGGAAAGCAGCTGAGAGCTCCTTTTCGCGGCCTTCGAACTGCCCGGCGAGGTCAGCGGTGACGCTGTCCTTGAGGGCGTCGGAGGCGAGGTCGCGCTCCTTCTTGTCAGCGATCTGGAAGACCTCGGTCAGCTTGGCTGCTGCTGCCGACTCCACTGCTGCGAAGACGTCGTCCTGGTAGTCAAGGAAGACCGGGAAGTCGACGGTTGGCTTGGCGGCGCGGCCGGCAAGGTCAGCCTGGGCGTCACAGAGGGCGCGGATGTACGGCTTGGCCGCTTCCAGGCCGTCGGCGACGATCTCTTCGGTCGGTGCGGTGGCACCGTCTTCCTTGATGAGCTTCCACGAGTTGTCGGTGGCTTCAGCTTCGACCATCATGATGGCGACGTCGTCACCCTCGGGTCCGCTGACAACGCGGCCGGCAACGACCATGTCGAAGACCGAGTTCTCCAGTTCGGAGTGCTTCGGGAAGGCGATCCACTGGTCCTGGCCGCTGCCGTCGGACACGAGTGCCACACGGACACCGCCGATGGGACCGGAGAACGGAAGGCCGGAGAGCTGCGTGGACATCGACGCGGCGTTGATTGCGACGACGTCGTACCGCACATCGGGGTTGATCGCCAGGACGGTGACGACGATCTGGACCTCGTTGCGGAGGCCCTTCACGAACGCCGGGCGCAGCGGGCGGTCCATCAGCCGGCAGGCGAGGATCGCCTCGGTGGAGGGGCGGCCTTCGCGGCGGAAGAAGGAGCCGGGGATACGCCCTGCGGCGTACATGCGCTCTTCAACGTCGACGGTCAGGGGGAAGAAGTCGAAGCCTTCGCGGGGGTGCTTGCCAGCGGTCGTTGCTGACAGGAGTGCTGTGTCTTCGTCGATGTACACCATTGCGGCGCCGGCTGCCTGCTGTGCAAGGCGGCCCGTCTCGAACCGTACGGTGCGCTTGCCGAACCGGCCGTTGTCAATAACGGCTTCGGCGAATTGAATTTCGGGACCCTCCATAGAGAGTCACCTCCGTTTCTGTTTGGGCTGGTGCCCTGCCGGAACCTGATCACCGTTCAGTGCGGTGATTCTCGCACCCGGTCTTCGATCGAGATCCACGGGGACTCACGCGTACACTGCACTGTTCTGCGCTGCACGGTCGTCTGCTCCCGGAGACCACTACCGAGGACCGCGAATGCGCGGTGCCTGCCTGGCTCCATCTGTTTTTAGTTGTTCGTGTGGCCGGTGGCCACATGTGGAAGGCGGCTCCTTCCCTGGTGGAAGGCGCCGCCCCACGTGTGTTACTAGCGGCGCAGGCCGAGGCGCTCGATGAGCGTACGGTAGCGCGCGATGTCAGTCTTGCGCAGGTAGTCCAGCAGACGACGACGGCGTCCAACCATCAAGAGCAGGCCACGACGCGTGTGGTGGTCGTGCTTGTGCATCTTGAGGTGTTCGGTCAGGTCGAGAATACGGCGGGACAGCATCGCAATCTGCACCTCAGGTGAGCCGGTGTCGGCTTCCCCGGTTGCATATTCCTTAATGATTTCCTGCTTGATAGCGGCGTCAAGGGCCACAATAACTCCTAGAGTTGTACCGTGAACAAGTTCCCTGGTCTTGCCGACAGTTACCTGCCGAACCAAAGACACAGAAAGATCCAGCCACCACGGACTGCAGCCGGATCCACGGTCCAGTTTACCTGCTGAGGCGTTGTTCTGTCGAAAGGACCTCGCGGGTCTCTTCGACGTCGAGCCGCATCTGGGCGATCAGCGCCTCGGGCCCGGTATAGGCCACCATGCCCCTTAGCCGCTGGGCGAACTCCACGATGATGGTTTGTCCGTACAGGTCGAAGTCGGAAACGTCTTCCTGGGGGCGATCAATGACGTGTGCTTCGACCTGGCGGCTGACGCCTTCGAAGGTGGGGTTCGACCCGACCGAGATGGCTGCGGGCCAGCGGGTGCCCGCTTCATCCACGAGCCAGCCAGCGTAGATCCCATCGGCGGGAATATAGCCGCCGGAGGCTGGGGACAGGTTGGCGGTCGGGTAGCCCAGTTCACGGCCGCGGGCCGCACCGTGGACCACTTCGCCGCGCATCCGATGTGGCCGTCCGAGGATTCGGGCGGCCGTTGCCACGTCCCCGTCTTCCAGGGCCTCGCGGACCCAGGTGGAGGAACAGCGCCGATCGCCGTCGGCCTCGGTGGGATCGGTCGGGCTGGCCCCGAAGTCGTCGATGACGATCACCTCGAACCCGAGTTTCTGACCCAGTTCACGCATCGTACCGAGGTCACCGCTATTGTCCCGCCCGAAACGGACGTCGTGGCCCACCACGACTGCCCGCGCATTCAGGGCGTTGACGAAGACCTTGGTGACGAAGTCTTCCGGCGTGTTCGCGGCCAGTTCAAGGGTGTAGTGCATCATCAGGAGCGCCTGGATGCCAGTGGTGGCGAGGGTCTCGATCCGGTCCTCGAGGCCCATGATGAGCTCGGGCGCCTGGTCCGGCCGGTGGACCTTTGCCGGGTGCGGTTCGAAGGACACCACCACCGCCGCGGCGTGGTGCGACTCGGCGGCAGCAACCAGCTGCTGCAACACCCGCTGGTGCCCGATGTGGACGCCGTCGAAGTTGCCGATGGTGACCACAGATGGACCAAAACCATTCGGAACACTGGTCAGGTCATTCCAGTAGTACACGCATCTCCTCTTTCGTTTAAAAACCGCCCCCGGGCCTGGGGTGCAGTACTGACTGCCGGTCTTAGCCGCGTGCTGCGTACTCGTTGCGAATCTCGGTGGTCTTGGCAATGTAGCGGTGCCACACCAGCAAGGCTGCCGGGAAAGCGAGTTCAATAACCATCAGGATGATCATCATGTAGTGGGGGGTTCCGGAGAACGCCCAGGACAGGACCCGACCGATGCCGCCGATGAAGACCATCAGGCAGACCATCCAGAGCATGTTGGCCCACTCGAACTTCACCCCAATGGTGATAAACGCCGCTCCGACACCAACCATCATCGCGGAGAAAAAGCGGAACTGGCTTTCGAGCGTTGGGCTGGGGGTTCCCAAATCGGTATCTGGCACGCCCGAGGTTCCCGTGATCAGGTAGAAGGCACCGAATCCGGCGAGGATCAACCCCACCAGGATGACGACAGTCCTGAACACGCCCCACTCGCCCTTGGGCGACTTGGGCTTGGTGGCCTTTTTTCCGCTCTTCGCAGCGGTTTTGGGAGCCGACGACGGCGTCCCTGCCTTCGCCTGGGCTCCGGCCGCGCTGGCGGGCTGGCCAGGGGTCCGCCCGGCCGTCGGGCCGGGACCCTGCTGGGCGCCCGTTGGTCGTGGCTGCCCGGCTGCGGGGCTTCCCGGAGTGCTGCCCGACGCCGGGCGGGTGCTGTCCTGCGGACTGCCGGTGGGGTGGTGCTCTGAACTGGACATGATGCTCCCTTTAGCTGGCTCCAGTATGAATAGGTGTTCCTGCTGTCATACTCTCACGCAGCGGGGCTGGCCCGCTCGGTGGTCTGCAGCGTTGCTGTCCCCGGCCGATTCAAATAGAGCCACCAGAGGCCAAGGATCGGCAAGACCAGCGGCACGAAGCCGTACCCCCTGCCGAACAGGGACCACACTGTGTCATTGGGGAAGGCCTCCGGGTCAAGGAGGCTGAACAGCCCCACGGTGAGGACTCCCACGAGTTCGAGGCCTACCGCGCCGACCGATATCCAGTACCAGCGCCTGCCAGGCATCGCCAGGGACACGGTGGCCAGGACGTAGACAACGGCGGCGAGGGCGGTCAGCAGGTAGGCGAGCGGAGCCTCCGCAAATTTGGTGCCGATCTGGAACGCTGCCCGTGCGGTTGCCGCGAGAGCGAAGACCCCGTACACGGCAATCAGCAGGCGTCCCGGCCCGCTGGTGCGGTGCCGGGAGACAGCAGCGCGGTTGTCGGTGCTGTTGTCGCTCACAGGGGCACCCGATCCCAGATTTGTTCCATCCGAAACAGCATAACGAAGACAGTGATTCCGACGGCGCCCAGCACCAGGTTGCTCCATCTGCTGCGCTCCAGGATGGCCCACCAGAACCCGGCCACAGGGATGCACAGCGCGGTCAACAGGTAGCCCCAGAACTCCCAGGCCTCCCCCGCAATCGCCTCGCCACCGGCCTGCCTGATGATGGCTGCCACACCGTAGACCAGCAGGAACAGTTCAACTGCAGCGACCGAAAGGATGGTGACGTCGTTGGGTGGCTGACGGATCGCTGCCGCGCCGAAGCAGATGACCGCAGAGACCAGGCACACGATTACCCCGGCAATGAAGAACCCGTCAACAATCATGAAGCGGTGCCGTTGCCGGGGGCGAAAACCAGGAGGGGGCGCGCCCGGTCAGCCGAGTTTTTCAGCAGGGCGACCAGCGTGCCATCGGGAGCGAACGCCGCCACCGGACCGCCGTCGTCCCCGGCCGGGATAAACCGTCCGTGGGACAGGTCTATCGCTTCGCCAGCGGAAAGCTCCCGCGGGGTGAACAGGACCCGTGCGGCGTCGTTGATGGGCAGCAGGCGCAGGTCGGTGGCGAGCTCTTCGAGGGTGGAGGCCTGGTCCAGGGAGTACGGTCCGACCTGGGTGCGTCGGAGTGCGGTCAGGTGGCCGCCGACCCCGAGAGCCCCGCCCAGGTCACGGGCCAGGGCACGGATGTAGGTGCCCGAGCTGCATTCGACAGTAACATCGAGATCCAGCAGGGTCCCGTCAGCGTTTGTCCCTGTCACGGTCCGAATGTCGTGGAGCTCGAACCGGTGGATGGTCACGGGACGGGCCGCGAGGACAACGTCCTCGCCGGAGCGGACCCGGGTGTAGGCGCGCTGGCCCTTGACCTTGATGGCGCTCACGCTGCTCGGAACCTGCTCGATGTCGCCGGTGAGAGCTGCAATCCCTGCGCGGATGGCCGCGGGAGTGACATCGACGGCCGAGGTGGTGGTGACGACGTCGCCCTCGGCGTCGTCGGTCACTGTTGACTGGCCGAGCCTGATGGTGGCCGTATAGGTCTTGGAGGTGCCCACCACGAAGGTCAGCAGCCGGGTGGCGCGGTTGATACCGACCACCAGCACCCCAGTCGCCATGGGGTCGAGGGTGCCCGCGTGGCCCACCTTCCGGGTTCCCGCGATCCGCCTCATCTTGCTCACCACGTCATGGCTGGTCCAGCCCTGAGGCTTGTCCACGATAATTAGTCCTGAGTGGACTTCCCCGGAATTCACGCCTCTCAGTATAGGCGCGATGAAGTGGGCCGCCGTCCGGCAGTGTTGCCCACGGGTACAGGTAGGGAGCGGCCACACCGCCGGGTCGACGGCGGCCAGTCCGCCCGGGCGGCGATACGCTTGGCCCATGCCGAACATCTCGACCCACGCCGCTGCGCTGCCGCCGAATCAGATCCGCGAAATCACTCAGGCTGCCTGGGCCACCCCGGGCGCGATCGTGCTCAGTATTGGCGAGCCGGGGTTCCCGGTAGCGCGGCACGTGCTGGAGGCCGGGATGGCCGCGCTGGACCGGGATGAGACGAACTACACACCCAACGCCGGCATCGCCCCGCTCCGTGAAGCCTTCGCCGAGCGGTTTGGCGACCAGAACTCTCTCGAGGTGGATGCGGGCCGGGTGTACGTGACGGCTGGCGCGCAGCAGGGCCTGCATCTGGCGATGAGCCTACTGCTTGGTGTCGGAGATGAGGTCCTGATTCCGAACCCCGGCTACCCCACGTTCGGGATGACAGCCCGGCTGCTGCATGCGGTCCCGGTGGAGTACCCGTTGCACGCCGAGCACGGGTTCCAGCCGCGGGTCGAGGATCTGGAGCGGCTCCTCGGGCCCCGCACCCGGGTCCTGGTCCTCAACTCACCGTCGAACCCGCTGGGTGCGGTGTTCAGCGAGGACCTGACCCGTGCCCTGATGGACTTCGCCGAGGCCCACGACTTGTGGGTCATCTCCGACGAGTGCTACGAGTCGTTCACCTACGACGTGCCACACGTCAGCCCTGCCCGTTTTGATGGGCCCGGATCGGCGCGGGTCTTCACCTCGGTGACCCTGTCCAAGACGTACGGGCTGACCGGGATCCGGGTTGGTGCGCTCATCACCCCGCCGGGGATGCAGCAGCCGCTGGACAATGTGATGGAATCGATCGTCTCCTGTGTGGCGGCGTCGTCGCAGTATTCGGCGCTGGCTGCCCTGACCGGGCCCCAGGACTACGTCGCCACCGCGTTGGCTCATTACCGCCGCAATCGTGATGCTGCGTCAGCGGTCCTGGCAGCACGGGGAATCGATTTCCTTGACGCGCAGGGCGCCTTCTACCTGTGGGCCGATCTCTCCCACGCCACTGACGGAAACGTCAGGGACTGGGTGCACCGGCTGCTGCGGGAGGAGGGCGTTGCGGTGGCTCCGGGCACCGCGTTCGGTTCGATCGGTGAAGGGTGGATCCGCGTCTCGCTGTGCGGCGATACCGACGAGCTGGTGGAGGGTTTGTCGCGCCTTCCGGGCCGCCCACCACGCCACCTCGACTGAGTCCAGATCAGCAGCTGGCTGATATTTACACCAATGTTGGCTGGGTCTATCCTGTGAATGTTTTCGGCGGTCTACCGTCCTAGGACGACGCTCACGCGGACGAGCTGGGGGTACAGCAAACCCCTACCCACGCCGGGTAAGACATCCACCCTGGCCGATGGACTCTTATCACCCCTGAGGCTGGCCCTCGGAGCTGGGAAATCGGTCGACGTAGCCCAGTCCTTCGGCGGGACCATCGACCGGATCACGTCGGATGGGTCGATCCAGCAACTCGATGCCATGCCCGGCTACTCGTCCGGCTCGGTGTCCCGCTTCGGCGGGACCACCTACTACACGATGACTGTCGGAGCGGGCGAGGGCGTACCGGAAGCCAACGAATCGCTCCTGAAGTCGATCGACAAGCGGGGCAAGATCAGGACCATCACCGACATCGCCGCCTATGAGAAGGTTGCGAATCCTGACGGTGGGACCATCTACGGGTTCAGGGATCTGGACGAGGAGTGCCTGGCCGCACAGGTCAACCTCGGCCCGTTTGCCCGGTACCCCGGTGCCCAGGACTCCAATCCCTATGCAACGGTGGCCTTCGGCGGCCACGTGCTCGTGGCAGACGCGGGAGCCAACGCCATCTTCAAGGTCGACTGGAAGGGCAAGGTGTCCACCGTCGCAGTCCTGCCGGCGATCCTGCTGGAGATCACCGAGGAACGCGCCGCAGCACTCGGCGTCGATCCGTGTGCGGTCGGCTCCACCTACTATCTGGAGCCGGTGCCCACCGACATCGAATTCGGGTGGAACGGAAAGCTCTACGTGACCTCACTCCCCGGCGGCCCGGAAGATCCGTCGTTCGGTGCCCTCGGCTCCGTGTTCGCCGTCAACCTGTGGAAGGGCACCAGCACCCAAGTCGCTGCCGGGCTGGTCTCCCCCACCGGGGTGGCAGTGGACCGGCGCGGAAACCTCTACGTGGCTGAACTGTTCGCGAACCGTATTTCGGTGATACCCCGAGGATCGTCGACGCCGCAGCTGCTGCTGGAGGCTACCCTGCCGGGAGAGGTGGAGCTGCGGGGGTCAACCCTCTACGCCACCACCGATGTCCTCCCCGGTGAAGGCACACCTCCCGATGGAAAGGTCATCAAGGTCCAGCTCAAGGGCGGACACGGCTGGTACAAGTCCGGGCAGGAGCCGACCGGTGACACGGCCGACGTCAACCAGGACTGATCATTAGGAGTTCAACCAGTGTTAACGCCGGGAGGGCGGGTCCGCAGCTGCGGACCCGCCCTCCCCATGTGTTCTGGACTACTGTGTTCTGGCCTACTTGATACTGGCCTACTTGGCTGTGTCGGGGCTCCCCGACTCAGCAGCGTCGTCGTCCTCGTCCGGCTTGCGGTACGGGTCCGCGTCGCCGGCGAACTTTGCCCCCTGGGCGATCGCCGCAACCTCAGCGTCACGCTCCCGGGCGGTGCGCAGCAGCTCTTCGAGGTGGCTGGCGTTGACCGGGATCTCGTCGGGGACGAATTCGAGGGTCGGCGTCAACCGTGCGGTGATGTTCTTGCCGACCTCGGAGCGCAGCACTCCGCGTGCGGATTCCAAGGCGGTGCGGGTCGCTGCCTGCTCTTCGGCGTCGCCGAAGACCGTGTAGTACAGGGTCGCGTGCTGGAGGTCGTTGGTCACGCGTGCGTCGGTGATGGTCACGGCTTCGAGCCGTGGATCCTTGACCCGGCGGCGCAACGCCTCAGCGACAATTACCTTAATCCGTTGTGCAAGCCGTGAGGCCCGGGCCGGATCTGCCATAACTAACTCCTCTTGCCTAAACAATTACTAAAGAACGAGTACTTCAGGGACGCCCAGCGGACGCCATCGTCGCAAACTCCCTAAGGATGGCCGCGCAGCCACGGCGCCTACAGCGTAACGCGGACGTCCCGGGATCCGGGGCGCCTATGGTTGGTGGGCGTCTGAGCGCCCGCCGGTGGGCGATACTGAACCCGAAAGACCTGCTGCGGACGCGAAGTGGGCAAAGGCGCCCCGGATCCCGGGGCGCCCGCCCACAACTTCGACAACCTAGACGCGCGGCTTTTCGCGCATCTCGTAGGTTTCAACAATGTCGCCTGCCTTGACGTCGTTGAAGGACCCGAGGCCGATACCACATTCGAAGTCCGTGCGGACCTCGGTGGCGTCGTCCTTGAAGCGACGCAGTGACTCGATGGTGAGGTTGTCGCCGACAACCGTCCCGTCGCGGACCAGTCGCGCCTTGGAGTTCCTGCGGATGACGCCTGAGCGGACGATCGACCCGGCAATGTTGCCGAACTTCGATGACCTGAAGACTTCCCGGATCTCTGCGGTTCCGAGCTGTGCTTCTTCGTACTCTGGCTTCAGCATGCCCTTGAGCGCTGCCTCGATGTCATCGATTGCTGCGTAGATGACCGAGTAGAAGCGCAGGTCGACGCCTTCGCGGTCGGCAAGATCTGCCACCCGCTCGGCTGGCCGGACGTTGAACCCGATGATGATCGCTGAGTCAACGGTCGCCAGGTTGACGTCATTCTGCGTGATGGCGCCAACACCGCGGTGAATAACCCGCAGCGCAACTCCATCGCCCACATCGATCTTGAGCAGTGAGTCTTCGAGTGCTTCGACAGCACCCGAGACGTCGCCCTTGAGGATGAGGTTGAGAGTGTCGACCTTGCCGTCTGCAACGGCCTGATCAAAGTCCTCAAGGCTGATGCGCTTGCGGCGCTTCGCCAGGGCTGCGTTGCGGTCGGCTGCTTCACGCTTCTCAGCGATCTGGCGTCCGGTCCGCTCGTCAGGCGTCACCAGGAAGGTGTCACCGGCACGAGGCACCGTGGAAAGACCCAGCACCTGCACGGGGCGTGACGGGCCAGCGACCATAACGTTGTCGCCGTCTTCGTTGAACATGGCCCGGACGCGTCCGTGGGCCACACCGGCAACGATCGTGTCGCCGACGCGCAAGGTGCCGGACTGCACCAGGACTGTTGCGACAGCGCCGCGACCCTTGTCCAGGTTCGCTTCGATGGCGATACCGCGGGCGTCCTTGTTCGGGTTGGCTCGCATGTCCAGTGCCGCATCGGCGGTCAGCAGGACCGCTTCGAGCAGTTCGTCAATGCCGTCGCCCTGAAGCGCCGACACATGCACGAACATGGTGTCGCCACCGTATTCCTCGGGAACCAGACCGTATTCGGTGAGCTGACCCTTGACCTTGTCAGGGTTCGCTCCTTCACGGTCCATCTTGTTCACCGCGACAACGATCGGCACATTGGCTGCCTGAGCGTGGTTCAGCGCCTCAACCGTCTGAGGCATGACGCCGTCGTCGGCCGCGACAACCAGAACCGCGATGTCGGTGACCTTGGCACCACGGGCACGCATGGCGGTGAACGCCTCGTGGCCGGGGGTGTCAATGAACGTGATGGCCCGCTCGGTGCCCTCATGCTCGTGATCGATCTGGTAGGCACCGATGTGCTGGGTGATGCCGCCGTGCTCGCCTTCGACGACGTTCGACTTGCGGATCGCATCCAGCAGGCGGGTCTTACCGTGGTCGACGTGACCCATGACGGTGACGACTGGAGGCCGGGCCTCCAGCTGGGTGTCACCTTCGGCTTCGAGTTCGGCGTCAATGTCGATGTCGAAGTTGCCGAGCAGCTCGCGCTCCTCGTCCTCCGGCGAGACGACCTGGATCTTGTATCCCAGTTCGGTGCCGAGCACCTCGAAGGTTCCTTCGTCGAGGGACTGGGTAGCGGTCGCCATTTCACCAAGGTGGAACAGGACCGTGACCAGTGCCGCCGGGTTCGCATCTATCTTCTCGGCGAACTCGGAGAGTGAGGAGCCACGGCGCAACCGGACAACGGTGTTGCCGTCGCCGCGGGGTACGCTGACGCCGCCCAGGGACGGAGCTGACATCTGCTCCAGTTCCTGACGCTTCGCGCGCTTCGACTTGCGCTGCTTGCCGCGTCCTGCGCCGCCCTTGCCGAAGGCACCGGCAGTGCCGCCGCGTCCGCGACCGCCCTTGCCGAAGCCGCCGCCTGCGGGTGCGCCGCCACCGGCACCGGGTGCGCCACCTGGGCCACCACGGCCTGGGCCGCCGCCTGGGCGTGCAGCACCACCGCGGCCTGGGGCCGCTGGGCGTTCGGTGCGGTTAGGCATCATGCCTGGCGTTGGACGTGATCCTGGTGCGCCAGCTGCCGGACGGGGACCGCCTGGACGTGCTGAGCCTGCCGCTGGACGTGGTCCACCGGCACCGGCTGCCGGACGGGGTCCGCCAGCACCAGCAGCTGGCCGCTGGCCGGCCGCGTCGTCTCGGCGTCCCGGACGGGGCATGCCCTGGGATGGCGCGAACGGGTTGTTACCGGGGCGGGGACCGCCGGAGCGGTCGCCGTCGCCGCGACCCGAGCGGGGCATGCCCTGCGAGGGTGCGAACGGGTTGTTGCCGGGGCGGGGCGCACCGGGGCGGGCCGCCGAACCGGGACGCGCAGCAGGAGCCTGCGCCTCAGCTGGCTTGGGCGCCGGACGGGCGCCTGGCTTGGCTGCCGACGACTCGTCCTTGGCCGCTGGCTCGGCTGCTGGTTCCGCTGCCGGAGCCTGCGGTGCCGCAGCCGCTGGCTCGGGAGCCGCTGCTGGAGTTTCCTGGCGATCCTTCTCCGGTGCCTTCGGCCCCGGGGTGGCCGGGGTTGCTGCCTTTGGTGTGGCAGCCTTCGGTGCGGCGGGGGTGGAGGACGCCGGGGTCCCTGCGGGTGCCGGGGCTGCCTTTTCGGGTGCCGGTTCGGCCGCAGGTTTGGCTGGCGCCGGCGCGGCCGGAGCTGCTGCCGGTGCCGGGAAAGCGCCGCGAAGTTTCTTCACGACGGGTGCCTCAATTGTTGATGAGGCGGAACGGACAAATTCGCCCAGTTCCTGCAGTTTGGCTACTGCATCTTTTGAAGTAATTCCGAGCTCTTTGGCGAGCTCGTGTACGCGGACCTTAGCCACATTTCTCCTGTCTCGGTCCGCACCGAGTCAGGCACGAACCGTCTAATTCCTACTGCAGACCACAGTTGCCGGAGCAACCGAAAAGCCATTTGCAAAGCTCAACAGATTTTTCATCGTTGGGCACTCATCGCTGGGTACTCATCGGGAATCCATCAGTTTTCTGACCCGCTTTCAGGGAGGACGGTTTGTTTAGGGTGGCTTCCTAGTGAAGCTTCCTTGAGTGCATGCAGCCGATCCTCAACGTCGCGAGTTTCAACCTGGCCCCGGAAGGCACGGTTGAACGCACCGCGTTTGAGGGCTTGCTCCATGCACGCCGGCTGGGGGTGCAACCACGCACCTCTACCGGAGAGTCGGCGGCGATCGTCAATCACGACGGCGTGGGAGCCGTCCAGATTTTCTTTCACCAACCGCAGCAAAACAGCCTGGTCATCACGCTTCCGGCAACCTACGCACGTTCTAATAGCGGTTTGTTGGGATGGCAATGACCTAAGCCTCTTCCATTCTAGCGCTTTTCGGCTGGCAAGACCGCATCTGCGGCTCTACTGGGTTGTTCAGGCCTTGGCGGCGTCGGACACAATGTCGATCCGCCACCCAGTCAGCTTGGCTGCCAGCCGTGCGTTCTGCCCCTCTTTGCCGATTGCCAGGGAGAGCTGATAGTCGGGAACCACAACGCGTGCCGACCGGGTGCTCTCATCAGTGATTGTTACCGACGAGACCCTTGATGGGGAAAGGGAACTGGCAATGAAGGTTGCTGGGTCGTCGCTGTAGTCAACGATGTCGATCTTCTCGTCATTGAGTTCGTTCATGACTGCCCGCACTCGCGAACCCATTTCGCCGATGCAGGCACCCTTGGCGTTGACCCCTGGTACCTGAGCCTTGACGGCAATCTTTGTCCGGTGTCCCGCCTCGCGGGCCAGTGCGACGATCTCGACCGTGTGGTCGGCGATCTCCGGCACTTCCAGTTCGAACAGTTTACGGACAAGCCCGGGGTGCGAACGTGACAGGGTAATCGAGGGACCCTTCATGCCGCGGTGAACGTCCACGACGAAGGCTCGCAGCCGCGAGCCGTGCAGGTATTTCTCGCCTGGTACCTGTTCCGGCGGCGGCAATAACGCCTCAACCGATCCGAGGTTGACCTGGATCATGTGGGGGTTGGTGCCCTGCTGGATCATGCCGGCAACCAGTTCGCCCTCCTTGCCACGGAATTCACCCAGGATGTTGTCGTCCTCGGCGTCCCGGAGCCGCTGCAGGATGATCTGCCGGGCGGTGCTGGCAGCGATCCTGCCGAAGCCGGTGGGCGTGTCATCGAACTCACCGACGGGGACGCCGTCGTCGTCGGTCTCAGTTGCCCAGATGGTGACGTGGCCGCTCTTGCGATCAAGCTCCGCCCGCGCAGTATCCTGCGATCCGGCGGTCTTGTGATAGGCCACCAGCAGTGCCTGCTCGATGGTAGGAATCAGGAGTTCCAGTGGAATTTCCCGTTCTCGTTCCAGCAGCCTTAGCGCACTCATATCAATATCCATTTAGGCCTCCGAAGCTGTGTTTTTGGTGGGGCGGGTATCCTCCTGGATGCCCTCGCCCCCGATGTCGTCGAGATGCGTGTCGTCGAGATGCGTGAACTCCACCTGGACGGTGCCCTTACGGATCTCGGTGAACAGGAGCGTCAGGGGGTCGCCAGTTTTTGGCTTCATCCCTTTTTTCACTGGTATCTGTGGGGTCAACCGGATGCCGTCGTCGTTGACTTCCAGAAGCCGGCCGGTCACATCGTCGCCCTTGAGCCGGCGGACCATGACCATTCGTCCCTTGTTGCGCCGCCAGTGCCGGGGCTGAGAGAGGGGTCGGGAAACTCCCGGGGACGAAACCTCGAGGCTGTACGGACGCCCGTGGTCGTGTGGGTCGGCGTCCATTGCGAGTGAAACGTCGTGAGCCACATCCGAAATCAGGTCCAGGTTCACTGACCCGGTCTGATCCTCCGGCAGGTCCACCACCACGTTCACGGTACGTTCCGATCCGGCGGATTTGATCTCTACAGCCTCCAGGAAAAGCCCGTGCCCCTCGACGGTGGGCAGCAGCAGCGCTGTGAGCCTGACCGATTCCGCCTCGACGTCCGCGTCATGAGCTTGTTGCTGCAGCGTGCTTGCCGCAGGCGGACTGTCATTGCCCGGCCGAACCGCCATTACTGCCTCCCACTCGATGATGTTGTAGCTCTAGGGTACCGACTTTCCGGCGCGCACGGTGTATCAGCCGGTGAACGGGCGGGGATCATGACATCATCAAGAGTTGTGAAGGATTCTGCTGACCCCCGGCGTTCCGGCTTCCGGGGCACCCTGCGTACTTTCGCACGGCGAACCCTCAGGACGGTCGGGCTCCTTCTTGCGTTCACTCTGGTAGTGGCACTGGGATTAAACCTGGATGGTCCCCCCGCTGAGGGTCCGCCACCGCTGTCCTTCACTGAAGAAGCGCAATTGGGTGCAGAATCTCGGGCAGCGAACCTGGCTGCTGCTGCTACAGCACTTTCGGTCACTGTTTCCTCCGGCGGCGCTCCTTCAGCCGGGGCACCTTCAGCCGGGGCCGAATCCGACAGTACCGAATCCGAGCTAAGCGGCGCCTACGCCGAAACGGCCGACATCCTGCAGGAACAGGCTGAGGCCCTCTGGCACCCGATACTCTCGAACCCGATTGTCGCGTCCGCTCCCCCTACCGCTGGTTCCTCGGAGCCCACCGGCACAGCCGAGTCCCCTGCAGCACCCGAGCCAACACCCACACCGGCCGGTTTCGTGACAGACCTGTTCAGCTCCGCACAGCAGAACCTTGACGCTGCTGTGACGGCGGAACCAGGGATAGCGCGGCTACTCGCCTCGATTGGGACCAGTCAACGACGCCAGGCATTAGCTCTCGCCGACCTGCAGGGCCTCAAAGCGCCAGCACCGGGACCGTTGCCAACCGTGACCGCCGGGCCGTCGCCCACCTGTGCTGCCGCAACACCCCGGGACGGGGCGTCCGGCGACTCCACCCCGCGCGCTGACACGAGACCTGTTGATTATCCGGAGGCTGATCTGCTGGGCGAGGCGGTTGCCGCCGAGCACCGGTCTGCCTATGCGTACGAGGTGGCCGCGGCCCGTGGGTCCGATCCGTCGACCCTGGTCGAGTTCGCGGGTCAGCATGCCAGCGCTGCCGCCGCCGGCGAGATCCTGCTACAGACCATCACCTGCCCTCAACCCGACCCCCAGGCGCCGGCGTTTGCCCTGGATGCGGCGTTCTTCGACGATCCTGAGGCGACGCTCGCCGCCCTGAACTCTGAGCTCATCACCATGTACGCCGACCTGGTGGGATTGACCGAGGGGCCCGCCCGGCTCTGGGCGGTCCAACGATTCAGTGATCTTGCCGACCATCAGCACCTGGCCACCGACGCTGCCGAAGCGTTTCCTGGCATTCGTGACTGACCTGCCCGGGCAGCCAGTGCAACCAGTGCAACCAGTGCAACCAGCCTCAGGCAATGCCGCACCCGGCCACGCCTGAAGCCTAGACTTGGCCTCGTGGACCTCAGCGGACTTGAACTCCCGGCGACCCTGGTCCGCCATGCCTCACGCCTTCCCGGCGGGCGCGGCTGGCTGAGCCGGTGGCAGGACCTGGTCCACAGCGCCCTGGCCGAGTGGGAGCTGACCCTCGATCTACCCGGCGCAAGACGCCCCTGGTTCGGCAGCGTCGCCGTCGTGCTGCCCGTGCATCGGGCTGATGGTAGCCGGGCGGTCCTGAAGGTCACGGTGCCCCACGATGATGCACTCCCCGAGTCCGACGCCCTGAGGCTTTGGGCTGGCTGCGGTGCCGTCAAAGTGTTGGAAGCCGCCCGGGAGGACTACGTTCTGTTGCTGGAGCGGCTCGACGGGAACCATTCACTCGCAGGGGTGCCGTTGGCAGAGACAGCCGAGATCTGGGGTGGCCTGGTGAAGGATCTGGGGTTGGCTCCGGGTAGCGGCGAGCTCTGGCAGGACATTCCATCTGTGGCCGCGCAGGCGGAAATGTGGACAGATACCCTCCCTGCAGACTGGGAGCGGTTGGGTCGTCCGTTTGAACGCTGGCTGCTTGAGTGCGCCCTGGAGGTGTGCCAGGTGCGCGGAGCCGTTGGACGCCGATCCGAACAGGATGTGCTGGTGCACTCCGACCTGCACTACCTCAATATCCTGCCCCGCCCTTTTCCCGCCGGCACGGTCGGTCTGGGCGGTGCTCCGGCGCTACCTCACGACTACGTGGCCATTGATCCGAAACCGGTGATCGGCGACGCGGAGTTCGCCGTCGCACCGATGCTGTGGAACCGGATTGGAGACCTGTTTCCGGGTGACCCTGCGGGCCATCTGCGGGAGCGGTGCTCCGATCTGGCTTTCGCCGCTGGTCTCGACCCGTTGCTGGCAAGGGACTGGTCGGTGGTCCGTGAGGTGCAAAACGCTCTTTCGGCTGTGGAGTCGGGGAACCGTAACGACGCCCAGCGTTCCCTCTGGGTGGCGAGTACCCTGCTGCGTCGAACCCTGCCCGAGCTCCCGTCGCCAGCGGACCTGGTCAGCCCCTAGCCCACACCCCGGCAGGAGCTACAGCGCCGGTCGGATGTTCTCGACCCAGACGTCGTAACCGAGTTTGGCGATCAGCGCCGCGACCACCACGAGGAAGACGACCCTGATGAACCTGCTGCCCTGGGTGATGGCCATCCTCGATCCCAGATAGCCGCCGGCCATGTTGGCCAGACCGAGGATCAGCCCGAGACCCCAGAGCAGGGACCCGTTGGGCAGGAAAAACATCAGCGCACCAAAGTTGGTGGCCAGGTTCACGATCTTGGATTTGGCGCTGGCGTCCAGGAAGCTGTAGCCGAGCAGTGTGACCATCGCGATGATCAGGAAGGATCCGGTACCCGGGCCGATCAGCCCGTCGTAGAAGCCAAGGACCAGCCCGATAGCCGCGGCCGTTCCATAGTGTCGTCCGCCGGTGTGACGCAGTTTGGTCAGGGTGCCGACGGTTGGACGGAACGCGGTGAACAGCGCCACGGCAATGAGAGCGGCCACGATGATGGGCTTGAAGACCGACGACGGCAGCGAGGTCGCAATGATCGCGCCACCAAACCCACCGACCAGGGCGATCCCCGCCATCGGTAGCGCAGTCTTGAGATCCGGTTTGGCCCGCCGGTAATAGGTGATGGCACTGGTGGTGGTGCCGAACAGCGAGCCCAGTTTGTTGGTGGCCAACGCCTGCACCGGGGTAATCCCGGGGACCAAAAGCAGGGCGGGGAGTTGCAGCAAACCCCCGCCGCCCACCACCGCGTCGACCCAGCCCGCAGCGAATCCTGCTACCACCACCAGCAGGATCGTCGCGAGCTGGATCTCCTCCAGCCCGGAGCTCAACCTGACCTGCTAGGAGCTAACGAGGCGGCGGAGGTGTTCCACCACATCAGCCACTGCGACGTTCTCTGCCTCGCCGCTGCGGCGGTCCTTGACCTCCACCACCCCATCCGCCAGGCCGCGCCCGACGACGACGATGGTCGGTACGCCGATCAGCTCGGCATCACCGAACTTCACCCCTGGGGACACCTTGGGGCGGTCGTCATACATGACGTCAAGACCGGCGGCCGTCAGGTCTTCGGCGAGCTGGTTGGCGGCGGCGAAGATTTCCTCACCCTTGCCCGTGGCGACCAGGTGAATATCGGCCGGGGCTACGTTCCGTGGCCAGATGATGCCCTTGTCATCCCGGTTGGATTCGGCAAGCGCCGCAATCGCACGGGTCACCCCAACCCCATAGGAGCCCATGGTGACGGTGGCGAGTTTGCCGTTCTGGTCCAGGACCTTCAGTCCTAGCGCGTCAGCGTATTTGCGGCCGAGCTGGAAGATGTGGCCCATTTCGATGCCGCGGGCGGCCTTCAGCGGTCCGGAGCCGTCGGGCGCTTCGTCGCCGTCACGGACCTCGACTGACTCGATGACCCCATCCCACGCGAAATCGCGGGACGCGACCAGGCCGAACACATGTTTGCCGGAAACGTTGGCACCGGTGATCCAGGACGTGCCGGAGACCACCCGTGGATCCACCAGGTAGGGAATCCCGGTGAGCCCGTCCACGCCGAGCACCGGAGCATCGAGGCTAAGGCCTGGCCCGATGTACCCCTTGACCAGACCCGGGTGCTTCCGCAGGTCCTCGTCGGAGGCCGGCTCCACCATCACTTCTCCACCGACTTCAAGGTGCGGTGCCAGGTTCGCTTCGATGCGTTTGAGATCGACGCTGCGATCACCGGGGAGGCCGATAATCACCAGACGACGTTCACCGGTGGGCAGGACTGCTGCCAATACGACGTTCTTGAGGGTGTCGGCAGCCGTCCAAGGGCCGGCGTCCCGCGCCAGGACATCGTTGGCGTGGCCGACCAGCGTGTCAATGGTGGGTGTGTCGGGTGTGTCCCGGATTTCGGCTGGCCCCGCGTCGGAGAAATCAATGTCCTCGGGCACAACGGTGGTGACAGCCTCGACATTCGCTGTGTAGCCGCCCTCGGAGGCGACGAAGGTGTCTTCGCCGATGTCGGAGGGGTGCAGGAACTCTTCGCTAGTGGACCCGCCCATCGCGCCGGCGGTCGCGGCCACGGGGACCACGGTCAGTCCGAGCCGCTCGAAAATCCGCAGGTAGGCGCTGCGGTGCAGCTGGTAGCTGCGTTCCAGGCCAGCGTCGTCGATGTCGAAGGAGTAGGAGTCCTTCATGATGAATTCGCGTCCCCGCAGCAGGCCGGCGCGCGGCCGCGCTTCGTCCCGGTACTTGGACTGGATCTGGAACAGGCTCACCGGCAGGTCCTTGTACGAGTTGTACAGGTCCTTGACCAACAGGGTGAACATCTCTTCATGGGTTGGGGCCAGGAGATAGTCCGCGCCCTTGCGGTCCTGCAACCGGAAGATGCCGTCGCCGTACTCGGTCCAGCGGTTGGTTGCCTCGTAAGGCTCTTTGGGGAGTAGCGCGGGGAAATGCACTTCCTGGGCGCCAATGGCAGCCATTTCCTCCCGGATGATGGTCTCTACCTTGCCGAGCACCCTCAGGCCGAGCGGCAACCAGCTATAGATCCCGGGGGCAGCCCTGCGAATGTAGCCCGCGCGCACGAGGAGCCGGTGACTGGCGACCTCAGCGTCGGAGGGGTCCTCGCGCAAGGTGCGCAGGAAGAGGGTGGAGAGTCGAAGGACCACGCGTTAAAATCCGTTTCTTCAGCACTGGCTGCCGAAGCAGCATCATCAGATACCAATCTATCCGTTTCAGGCAGCGCCCGGTGACACGGCGCCCCGCCGCGGACGATCACAGGGACTGCAGCGCGGCTATTGTCGTGTCGACGAGGCTTTCGCCGCGGGCCAGATCCTGTGCAATGTCGCCCGAGCTGCCGATCGTGACGTTGATGGTGGTAGTGCCGATCAAGGCGGTCAGTGACACGGTCTCCTGAATTGTCCCGGGAATCTGCACCACGGTCCTGACCGCGAAGGTTTCATCGGCGCTGGTGCTGGCCGCCAGCTCCGTCACCGCCACCGCGACCGCTTCTCCCCCAATCTCCAGGTCGAACGCCGAACACTCGGCGAGCTGACTCCGGTTGGCCTGGATCTGCTCCTGGACTGATTCGTCCGATTCCTGACTGGTCAGACTGAGCGAATCAGGTTGCAGTGAGGATGCCCCGGCAAAGGTCATCACGCCGAGGGTAGCGTTCCGGGCCAGGCTTGCGAGGTTCGGATCCGCGAACACGTCGCATTCCTCGGGGGTCACGGTCAAGTCGCTGGTCCCCTCGTCGGACCCATTGACGAGCTCCCGAATAGCCGAATCATTGAGGATGACCCCGGCGAGGGACTCTTGCTCATCGACCGCTGACAGCGCCATCTCAAGCTCGGTTTCGGTGTATTCATTGTCCTGGCCTGCCGTCGGGTCGCTGCCCGGTTCGGCGCCGACTGGAGCGTCCGTGGCTTCGGCCTGGCCTGGTGGGGTTGGTGCGACTGGGGTTGATGCGGCTGGGGTTGATGCGGCTGGGGTTGATGCGGCTGGGGTTGATGCGGCTGGCAGAGTGGCGGGGGCGGGCAGCTCATCTGTTCCCTCCTCCGCGGTGCAGCCTGTGCCGACGATCAGGACTGCGCAGGACAGAACCATCAGCCAACGTCGGCCCGCGGAGCTCACAGGAGGACCGTTGCGAAGGTCCCCACTTCGCGAAACCCAACCGTCTGATATGCGGCCAGGGCCCGGGTGTTGAATGAGTTGACGTACAGGCTTACCACCGGGGCGCGTTGCTGCGCAGCGAGGACGACGGCGGCAAGATAGCTGGCGCTGAGCCCCTGCCCGCGGTACGCCGGGTTCATCCAGACACCCTGAATCTGGACGGTGGTGCTTGAGACAGTGCCCAGTTCGGCCTTGAAGATGACCTGGCCATCGTCGTCGAAATCGGCGAGCGATGCCTGCCGTCTGACCAGTGACGCCACCCGACGTCGGTAGTGTTCTCCCCCGCCGGTGAACGGCGAGTACCCCACTTCTTCTTCGAACATGGCGGCACACGCCGGAACGATGACGTCCAGCTCGTCCTCCCGGGTGAATCTGAGACCCGGGGCGGGTTCCACCCTGGGCGCCCCAGTGATCGCCAGCAACGGCTGGGAGGGGCGCACATCGAATGGTTCGGGGCTGTATTCGCGCAGCGTTGACCAGATGGCCAGAACGGCTTCGGCTGGCCCGAAGATGGAGGAAAACTTTCGTCCTGACTTGCCCAGGTAGGTGCCTAACGCTGCACCGTCGGCCTCGGACACCCCGATGGGTACCAGGTTGACGCCCGCCCAACACGCTGCGACCAGGTCCCCGTCCCTGAAAACACCGATGACCTCGCCGCCGGCGTAGGACGGTGACAGTCCGCGGGAGGCTTCGAGGTGCGAGGCAATGAAGACGTTGGCGGTGGGATCACGGTCGACCAGGCGCCCGAGTGCTTCGTTGTGTTCCTTGTCGAGCGTTATGAACCCATCGGGCACAACTGCGTCAGGCGTCCCAGTCCGTCCGGACGTCTCGAGCTGTCCGGCGTGTGACCTAACTGACGGTAACCATGGGGCCACCCTGGCCAGCAGTCTCGCCATCAGCTTCCCCCATCTCCTCAGCTATTCTCATCGCTTCTTCAATGAGTGTTTCAACAATCTGGTCTTCGGGCACAGTCTTGATGACTTGTCCCTTAACGAAGATCTGCCCTTTTCCGTTGCCGGAGGCGACCCCGAGATCGGCTTCACGCGCTTCGCCTGGGCCGTTCACGACGCAGCCCATCACTGCTACGCGCAACGGGATTTCCATTCCCTCCAGGCCCGCCGTCACCTGCTCGGCGAGTGTGTACACGTCCACCTGGGCGCGACCGCAGGAAGGGCAGGACACAATCTCGAGCTTGCGGGGGCGTAGGTTCAGCGACTGCAGAATCTGGTTTCCGACCTTGATTTCCTCGACCGGAGGGGCCGACAGGGACACGCGGATGGTGTCGCCGATGCCCTTGGACAGGAGCGCTCCGAAGGCCGTGGCTGATTTGATGGTGCCCTGGAAGGCGGGTCCCGCCTCGGTGACGCCCAGATGGAGGGGCCAGTCGCCGCGTTCGGCCAGCAACTCGTAGGCGCGGACCATGATGACCGGGTCGTTGTGCTTGACAGAGATTTTGAAGTCGTGGAAATCGTGTTCCTCGAAGAGCGACGCTTCCCAGACAGCCGATTCAACCAGCGCCTCGGGTGTTGCCTTGCCGTACTTTTCCAACAGGCGAGGATCGAGCGAGCCGGCGTTGACGCCAATGCGGATCGAGGTACCGGCAGCCTTGGCCGCAGCGGCGATCTCTTTGATCTGGTCGTCGAACTTGCGGATGTTCCCGGGGTTGACCCGAACCGCCGCGCAACCGGCGTCGATCGCAGCGAAGACGTACTTCGGCTGGAAGTGAATGTCAGCGATGACGGGGATCTGCGACTTCCTGGCGATGATCGGCAGTGCTGCGGCATCATCGGGCGATGGGCACGCAACGCGCACAATGTCGCACCCGGTGGCAGTCAGTTCAGCGATCTGCTGCAGCGTCGCGTTGATGTCAGTGGTCGGGGTGGTGGTCATGGACTGGATGCTGATAGGCGAGTCCGATCCAACGCCCACCGACCCCACTTTGATCTGCCGGGTTTTTCGGCGGGGAGCAAGGACGGGCGGTGGTGCAGCTGGCATTCCTAAACTGACCGAGGTCAAAGGATCCTCCATGTGTAGTTCATCGGTACAACAAATTTCGTGGGCTCAGGCATACTGCGAGAACAGGCCGATCCCGGGCTTCCACTCAGTCGCCTTGACTGCGGCGATAGCGCCCTCGTGCGCAAACGGATCCTGGCGGAGGAGGTCGTTGAGCGACTGCTCGTCGTCGGCAGTGAAGATCAGCAGAGCTCCTGCTCCGTCGGTGAAGGCGCCGGCGGAGAGCACCCGCCCGTCACTTACCAGGTCATTGAGCCAGTCACGGTGAGCTGGTCGGTGCTCGTCGCGTAGGTCGGAGCTATCGGGGCCATATACATATTCCACTGCGAAAACACTCATAGCACCACCTTATACGTGATTACAACAGGTACGCCGCCGCGAAGGCGGCAACCCCGGCGGCCCATAACAGCGAGGTCAGGGTTCCGATGATGAAACGTTCGGCAACCGCAGGGGTTTCCTTCAGCTCTGCGTACCTGCCGAGGCCCTTGATGGCCACGACGTACGCGATCGCTACCGGCTCGCTGGCGAGGATGGCCCCGGCAACACCAAGACGTTCGAGAATACCGATGACGAGCCCGCCACGAAGGACACCCGGCCGCGGTGCCGGCAGGTCCCCCTGGGCCGTTGGTGCCGGTATTGCCGGGACGTTTTCCGGCGGGTCGGGAATCACCATTCCGGGGGGCCCCTCGACCACGACAGGCGCTGCACTCCCCTGGGGATCTGCCGTTTTGTGGCGCTCGACTGCTTCCTCGCGACCCGACACCTTCTCGTGCTCGTCGACGGACCGCGCGAGCTTCAGCACGCCTACGGTTACCGGCCAGCCAACGCCGGCAGCCACCAGCAGGGTCAGCAGCACCCATAGCACTTCCATGTCGCCCCTCGCCTTCCTGTTGTTACACCCGGACTCTACAGTCCGCGTCCGACGCTTCGCTTCCGGAGCGCAGTATCCGCCAGACGCAGCAGCACGACGGCGGCGGGTCGGGCTGCCCATTCCTCGACCCACGCCGAGCGGGCCACCGCTTTACTGACGGACTGAGACGTGATGCCGAGGTGTCGTGCAGCGACGGTTTGGCTCCCCCATTTGCCTGGTTCCAGGAGATCCAGGATGCGCCACTCGGCTGCGGTCCGCTTCATGACGTGCAGCCCAATCAGCATCAGGACGCCCTCCGCCTCGGCAGTCCCGGAACCACCCTCCACTGCGACAGTGGCGCGATCCCCCGCTTTTTTGGCCCGTTCGACCGCCGCACGGGCGGCAATAAACGCGTCACCCTTACCTTCCCGCGCGGTGGCTGGTAGCGGCACTTCGACGTCGCCCACTCCGATCCCCACATACCAGTTGCCGGCTCGCAGGCAGAGCAGCGCGGCGTCCACCACTGCCTCTGGAGAGTCGAGAACACCCTGCGCCTCATCGCCCACTGAACGTTCGAAGGGTACGACTGATGGGACCTGGCGCAGCAGGTCGAGCAGGCCGGGGATGCCGTCGTCGGCCTGCGAACTCCCCTTCTGATCAATGGTCATCACAAACATGATTCAACCGTATATGGGTGCAAATCAAATAACAACCTATTTAGCGCTCAAATCGATTTACAACCACTTGGGCGGTCCGGCATCGGCCATCAGCCGAAGAGATTCACCGGTTTCACAATGTCCGCGTAGATCAACAACGCGCCCATTCCCATGAGCAGAACTACAACCACATAGGTGAGCGGCAGAAGCTTGGCCATATCGAAGGGGCCCGGGTCCGGACGGTTAAACAACCGGGCGACGGTCCTGCGGACGCCCTCCCAGAGCGCCCCGGCGATGTGTCCGCCGTCGAGGGGAAGCAACGGAATGAGGTTGAACACAAACAGGGCGATATTGACGCCGCCCACCAGGCCGACCAGGGTCGCCACGCGGGATTCGATCGGGACCTCGTCCATCGCGGAAACCTCGCCGGCAATCCGGCCGACGCCCACCACGCTGATGGGGCCCTCCGGGTCGCGGGGAGCATCGGAGAACGCCGCCTGCCCCACCTCGACCACACGCTGCGGGAGATTAATCACCACACCGGTGACTGCGACGATGTTGTCCCCCACCGCGGGAAGCACTTCGCTTGGCGGACCCGGAGCCAGTTCCTGCTGTGACCCGACACCGATGAAACCGACGGCTTCGAGGACTTCGGTGCCGTCGGCGTTGAGTTTGGGCCGGCCGTCAATATCGGGCACGGGCCGTTCGGTGAGCAGCGGCGTGATGGTGGTGTTGATGGTTTCGCCGTCGCGCACGTAGCTGATGGCGGTTTCGTCTCCCGCCGTATCGCGGATCCAGGCGGACAGTTGGGTCCAGTCCGTCACATCCTGGCCGTCGTAGCTCACCACCCGGTCACCGGGTTGCAGGCCCGCGTCGAAGGCGGGGGCGGCCGGGTCTTCGTCGGTGCAGGCGGTTTGACCAGTCGAGGCCTGCTGACTGGCTGGAACCACGCACTCGTAGACCTCGGACACCGTGGTGGTGGCCTGCGGGGAGCCGAACCCCATGATGAGGATGGCAAACATGATCACACCAATGATCAGGTTCATCACCGGTCCGCCGAGCATGATGATAATGCGTTTCCAGATGGGCAGCTTGTAGAAGACCCGATTCTCGTCGCCGGGACGGAGCTGTTCCGCTGCGGCCTGTCGTGCGTCAGTCGTGAGCTGCTGGAACATTCCGGTACTGGAGGGGCGGACGGCTGTGCCGGTGGGGTCGCCGTCGTCGGCCCTGGCGGGCGGGAACATGCCCACCATCGAGACGTACCCGCCCAGGGGGATGGCCTTGAGCCCATACTCGGTGTCTCCGCGGCGGCGGGAGAAAAGCGTTGGCCCGAACCCGATCATGTACTGGGTGACCCGGACCTTGAAGAGCTTGGCGGGGACAAGGTGCCCCACTTCGTGGAGCGCAATGGACGCCGCAATACCTAGTGCAACGAAGAGCACTCCCAAAACGAAGAGCAGAATGGACAACGTGGTTCCTTTGGCTTAGCTGTACTGATCCTGCACACCACAACGACTCCGGGCGAGTGTGCGTGCCCGTTTCTCGGCGTCGAGCACGCTGCTGAGAGTGAGCGGACCGCCGTCGTGATGCTCGGCGGTGACGGCCTCTACCGTATCCACAATGTCAGCGAAACCTATTGCTCCGCTGTGAAAAGCCTCGACAGCCTCCTCATTGGCGGCGTTGTAGACCGCCATTGCTGTTCCGCCCCGCTGTGCGGCCGCTTTGGCCAGCCTGACGGCGGGGAACGCTGCTTCGTCGAGGGGCTCGAAAGTCCAGGTGGCGGCCGTGGTCCAGTCGCAGGGGGTTGCCGCTCCCGGGACGCGGTGTGGCCAACCGATCCCGAGGGCGATGGGCAGGCGCATATCCGGGGGCGAGGCCTGGGCGATCGTCGACCCATCGGTGAACTGCACCATTGAGTGAATGATCGACTGGGGATGCACGACGACGTCGATCCGGTCCAGTGGGATGCCGAAGAGCAGATGCGCCTCGATAACCTCAAGCGCCTTGTTGACCATGGTGGCGGAGTTGGTGGTGACCATCTTCCCCATGTCCCAGGTGGGATGCGCCAGGGCTTGCTGCGGGGTGACGTTTTCGAGGTCTTTTCTCGACTTGCCACGGAAGGGGCCGCCGGAAGCGGTGAGGATCAGCCGGTCCACTTCACCTGCCGTGCCGGAGCGGAGGCACTGGGCGATGGCGGAGTGTTCGGAATCCACTGGGACAATCTGGCCGTCGGCTGCGGCATCCTGGACTAACTGACCGCCGACAATGAGGGACTCCTTGTTGGCCAGGGCGAGCAGATGCCCAGCCTTCAGTGCCGCCAGCGTAGGGGCCAGTCCGATGGATCCGGTGACGCCGTTGAGGACGACGTCGGCGTCGGGCCAGGCGGCGAGGTGGGCGGTCGCATCGGGGCCGGTGAACAGGACCGGAGAGTAGTTCTTGGCGGCGGACGTTTTGGCGGCTGCTGCGCGGATGGCGTCGCTGAGTTCAGCTTCGGTGCCGGCTGCCGAGGCGACCGCCTGGGCGTTGGTGGCGACGGCCTGCTCGGCCAGAAGTGGCAGATTCCCACCCCCGGCTGCGAGGGCTGTGACGATGAACCGTTCAGGGGCCTGACGGATGACGTCGATGGCTTGCGTTCCGATCGAGCCGGTCGATCCGAGGATGACAACCCGGCGGCGTCCTGTGTCAGGGGCAGTGAATTCCATGGTTCAAGTATCGCGCACACGGCTGTGCTGTGGTGCGGGGTACCCCGGCCGCAGAAACGGCCCGCAGGCTCAGATCCGCCGGTTGGAAGGGCAGCTTCTGAGCCTACGGGCCGTTTCTTTGGTTACGGGCGTTTACCTGGCCGGTTGGCTAGCGGTTGATGGACGCCAGCGCGTCCGCGATGGTCTCCTCGCCGGAGATCAGCTCGAGTACCTGACGGTCCCCCAGCTTCGTCTCCAGCAGAGCCGCGATCACGGTTGCTACGTCCTTGCGCGGCACCGATCCCTGCCCGGTCTTTGACGAGAGGCGCACTCGACCGGTTGCTGCGTCGTCGGTGAGTCCGCCGGGCCTCACGATGGTCCAGCTAAAGGACGAGCGTGCCGCCAGATCCTCTTCTGCGCCTAGTTTCGCTTGAAGGTAGGCGTAGAAGACGTCGTCAAGGCCGTCGGGGCGCTGACCATCGCGAACGGAGTCGGCTCCCATCGATGACACCTGAACGAATCGCTTGACCCCTGCGACTTCAGCTGCGTCTGCTAACAGCACCGATGCCCCGCGGTCGACAGAGTCTTTCCGCTCAGCGCTGCTGCCTGGACCAGCTCCGGCTGCGAACACCACTGCGTCGGCTCCGGACAGCACTTTGGCGAGCTCGTCTGCAGTGCTCGACTCGAGGTCGACCACTGCTGGCGTGCCGCCGTCGTTCTCAATGTCTTTGTTGTGGTCCGGATTGCGCACCAATCCGACAACCTCGTGACCCTGTTGAACAAGTTGGCGGGTGAGTTCGCGGGCAATTTTTCCGTGGGCTCCTGCTATCACTGTTCTCATACTGGGGGTAACGACCCATGGGGCCCGACTAATTCCCGGCAGCCAGAATGTCGTTGGACCTGGCGAGGGTCTGCTCGGCGTGACGCAGAATCGGACCATCAATCATCCGACCCCGATATTGAAAGACACCACTACTGCGGGCCGCCTCGGCGAGGATGGACCGGGCATAGTCGATTTCTTCGGAAGACGGCCGATAAGCAGCACTAATGATTGGCGCCTGGCTTGGATGGATACACGCCTTCGAGCCAAATCCTGAAGCGACAGCATCCCGCGCCTCAGCAGCCAACCCGTCAAGATCGGCGATGTCGATATAGACCGAATCCATTGCTGCCTTGCCCGCGGCTGCAGCCGACAGCAGCACGTGGGACCGGGCATGCAACGCCACCTGACGATAGGACCCATTGTCGGTACGGCTTGACGACCCGCCCAACGATGCCACCAGGTCTTCGGCACCCCACATCAATGCCACTACGTTGGGTTCGGCTGCAATCGCCGGCGCGTTGAGCACACCGACCGCCGTCTCACACAGCGCGACTACCGAAAAAGCACTCAACCTCCACAGGTCGGCCGCAGCTTCGGCTTTCGCCAACATCACCGTGCGGTAGGCGGTGTGCTTCAGCATCTCGATGTCCAGTGCGAAGTCTGCCGTCGAGGCTGGGTTGACCCGCACGATCGTTCGGCGTGGATCGAGCCGGCTGGCGGCCACCGCCTGTCGTGCCGCTGCCTTATCCGCCGGGGCCACCGCATCCTCAAGGTCAAGAATGACCGCACTTGCCCGGTCTGCTGCTTTACCGAATCGCTCCGGACGGTCCGCTGGACAGAACAAAAGGGCTGGTCCCATGGTGAAACTGGTCATGAATCCGAGTGTCCTTCCTTGGTCCACATCAGCACGCTCCGGGTCAGCGTCGCGACGACGGCACCGTCCTGATTACGGCCGGTATGCTCCATCGTGACGATGCCTTGCCCCGGTCTGGACGACGACAACCGCTTCTCGACCACCACGGTCTCCGTGTACAGGGTGTCGCCGTGGAACAACGGATGGGGGAAACGCACATTGGTCATGCCAAGCTGCGCGACGATGGTCCCCTGAGTCAGCTGCGGAACCGACTGGCCGACAACTGTTGCCAGTGTCAGCATCGAATTCATCAGCCGCTGTCCAAAGGGCTGGGATTCACTCCACGCCGCATCGAGGTGGAGAGCCTGGGTGTTCATCGTCATGGTGGTGAACAGAACGTTGTCGGCCTCGGTCAGTGTCCGCCCCGGCTTGTGCGAATAGATCACTTCGGTGTCGAGCTCGTCGAAGTACAGTCCGCGCTGTTCAACGACGGTCCGCTGCGGGTCCGCCGGCTGCTCAGCCATTCAGGTCGACCTCCAGTGGGGCACCAGTGGCGGCGATGACCTCTTCGACGCTCACTCCGGGCGCCGTTTCACGCAGCACCAGGGTGCCGCCGTTGCGGTCGGGGTCGACGTCGATCACCGCGAGATCGGTGATGATCCGGTTGACGCACCCCTTTCCGGTCAGCGGAAGCGAGCAGGAGCTGACAATCTTGGGCTTGCCGCTGCGGTCAACATGCTCCATCATCACGATGACCCGCTTCGCACCAAAAACCAGGTCCATGGCTCCGCCCATGCCCTTGACCATCTTTCCTGGAATCATCCAGTTCGCGAGGTCACCGTTCGCCGCTACTTCCATGGCACCGAGCACAGCCACGTCGACGTGCCCACCCCGGATCATCCCGAAGGACGCAGCCGAGTCGAAGAAGGCAGCCCCGGCGTTGACGGTCACGGTTTCCTTGCCGGCGTTGATCAGATCCGGGTCGAGTTGCGCTTCGGTGGGATAGGGCCCGACGCCGAGAATGCCGTTCTCGGAGTGGAGCACCACCTCTACTCCTGCGGGGATGTAGTTGGGAATCAGGGTCGGCATGCCGATACCCAGATTGACGTACTGCCCGTTCTCAAGTTCCTGGGCAACGCGCGCTGCCAGTTCGTTTCGTGTCAGTGCCATGTCTCAGACCGCCTTCGCCGGGTTGGAACTATCGGATGCTTCGGAGAACAGCACCTGCTCGGAAGACTGTGCCGGATCGGAAGGCTGTGCCGGACCGGAAGGCTCTGCCTGCTCAGCCGCCAGGGACACCGTGCGCTTCTCGATCCGCTTCTCCGGATTGGCTGCGAGCACCACGCGTTGGACGAAGATTCCGGGGATGTGCACCTGCGCGGGGTCGAGTTCGCCGGGTTCAACCAACTCCTCGACCTCAGCGATGGTGATCTTTCCGGCCTGGGCGCAGAGCGGATTGAAGTTCATGGCTGTGGCATGGAACACGAGGTTGCCGTGCCGGTCACCCTTCCAGGCATGAACCAAAGCGAAGTCGGGGTTGACCGACTCCTCAAGCACATAGTCCTGTCCGCCGAAGGTGCGCACCTCTTTGGGTGCCGAGGCGACGGTGACGTTACCGGCGTCGTCGTACTTCTGTGGCAAGCCACCTTCGCTCACCTGCGTGCCAACGCCGGCCGGAGTGTAGAAGGCTGGAATCCCGGCGCCACCAGCGCGCAGCCGCTCGGCCAGCGTGCCCTGCGGAGTCAACTCGACCTCGAGCTCACCTGAAAGGTACTGGCGGGCGAACTCCTTGTTCTCCCCGACATAGGAGCTGATGGTGCGACGGATCCGTCCGTCGAACAGCAGGACGCCGAGGCCCCAGTCGTCCACCCCACAGTTGTTGCTGATCGTTTCGAGATCGGTGGTGCCCTGCTGGTGAAGCGCGTTGATCAGTGCCACCGGAATCCCGCAGAGCCCAAACCCGCCCACGGCCAGCGATGCACCATCGGGGATATCGGCCACTGCCTCGGCGGCGGTCGCAACAACTTTGTCGATCACTGTAACTCCTTAGGTACTGGCGTGGGGCGTGCTGCTAAAGACCGAGTTCCCGAGCGATCAGCATCAGCTGAACCTCGGTCGTGCCCTCGCCCACCTCGAGAATCTTCGAGTCGCGGTAGTGACGTGACACGGTGAACTCGTTGATGAACCCGTATCCACCGAAAATCTGGGTGGCATCGCGGGCGTTGTCCATTGCAGCCTCACCAGCCACCAGCTTAGCGATGGAAGCCTGAGTCTTGAACGGTTTGCCAGCGAGCATGCGCGAGGCGGCGTCGTAGTAGGCCAACCGGGCGGTGTGCGCACGCGCCTGCATCCGCGCAATCTTGAACTGGATCGACTGGAAGGATCCAATGTTGGTGCCGAAAGCCTGACGCTCCTTGGCGTACTTGATTGACTCTTCGACACAGCCCTGGGCGGCGCCGGTGGCCAGTGCTGCAATCGCAATGCGTCCCTCATCGAGGATCTGCAGAAAATTCGCGTACCCGCGGCCGCGGGTACCCAGCAGATTCGCTTCGGGAACGTGGACATCGGTCAGTGTGAGCGGGTGGGTGTCCGAGGCGTTCCACCCCACCTTGTTGTAGGCCTTCTCGGCCTTGAAGCCAGGCGTGTTGGTCGGCACCAGGATGGTCGAGATCTCCTTCTTCACCGAACCATCATCACGGGTGGTGGTGTCGGTAACCGCGGTGACGGTGACCAGCCGGGTGATATCGGTGCCGGAGTTGGTGATGAACTCCTTGGTGCCGTTGATCACCCATTCACCGTTCACCAGTTTCGCCGTCGTCTTGGTCCCTGACGCATCCGAACCGGCCTCGGACTCAGTCAGGCCGAAACCGCCGAGCGCCTTGCCGCTGGCCAGCAGCGGCAGCCACTCGCGTTTCTGCTCCTCGGTACCGAACCGGTAGACCGGCATCGCGCCGAGGGAGACACCCGCCTCAAGGGTGATGGCCACTGACTGGTCCACCCGGGCGAGCTGCTCCAGGGCGAGGCACAGGGCGAAGTAGTCCCCACCCATGCCGCCGTATTCCTCGGGGAAGGGCAGCCCGAACAGACCCATCTCGGCCATCTGGTCGACGACGGCGTACGGGAAGCTGTGTTCCTCGTCATGCTTGGCCGATACCGGCGCAACAACCTCGTCGGCGAAATCGCGGACGGTGTCTACCAGATCCTGGTATTCCTCGCTGAGTTCAAAGTTCATGACGTGAGTTCTTCTTTCATTCGGGTGTACCTGCGGCGTCGGGCTGAGTTTCGGTCGCGTGGATGCGTGCAACGATCTGGTTGGCTTTGACCAGGTCGCCGGGTTGGAGGTGGATCGATACGGTTCCGGCAACCGAGGCGGTCAGCTGGTGTTCCATCTTCATGGCCTCGACGCTGAGCAACGTCTGGCCGGACTCGACCGTGTCACCGTCGGCAACCGATACCGAGGTGACCGTCCCGGGCATGGTGGACCGGACTTCGGGGTCAGCCGCCCCCTCAGCGCGGGCGAGCCGCGAAAGCTGGGTTTCGAGCCGCTCGGTCCGGTTCAGGATCCGTACCGACGTCGACCATCCGGCGTCGGAATACCAGAGGGTGCTGCCGTGGTGGTCGGTTGACGCAAAACGTTCGACTACTGCCCGACGCCGGATGCCATCCACCGTCGCAGCGCCCCGTGCTCGGTCAATACTCACCGACCGAGCTGGACCTTCGCCGAAACGAACGTCATACCCAGCACCGCTGGGCTGGACGAGCACTTCCCGCACATCACCGGGCGACACGGCGAGATGCAGTGTCAGAGGTCGGGGGGTCCCAATCCGCCACCCGTCCCGACGGGCCCAGGGCGAGCCGACGGGGTGGAAACTGGCCGGTTCGGACGTCGAGTTGCCGGCTTCGGCTGCTGCGAGGATTGCGATTTCCTCGTCGGAAAGGCGGCGGAACACCAGTCCGGGCAGCTTGCGCTCGATCATGGTGGTGTCGAGACGGCCGGCGCGGACGTCGTCGTCGTTGATCAGCAGCCTGAGGTACTCAATGTTGGTCTTGACTCCCACCACCACGGTGTCGGCGAGCGCCCGATCGAGACGGTTCAGGGCTTCAGTGCGGTTGCTTCCCCAGGCGATGATCTTGGACAGCATCGGGTCGTAGCTGGCCGAAATTTCCAGCCCTCTGAGCAGGGAACTGTCAACGCGGATCCCCTCGCAGTGGGGTTCGGCGAGCTGGCTGACGACGCCGGTCGACGGCAGGAACTCGGCTTCGGGGTCCTCGGCGTAGACCCGCGCTTCGACCGCGTGACCAGTGAGTACGACGTCGTCCTGGGACAGGGTGAGTTTCTCACCGGCCGCGATCCGTACCTGCCACTGCACCAGGTCGACGCCGGTAACCATCTCGGTGACAGGGTGTTCCACCTGGAGACGCGTATTCATCTCCATGAAGAAGAACTCATCGGGCGCATCTGCCGACACGAGGAACTCGACGGTTCCCGCTCCGCTGTAGTCAACACTGCGGGCCGCGTTGCAGGCAGCTTCGCCGATCCGGGCCCGGGTTGCCTCATCAAGCAACGGCGACGGAGCCTCTTCGATGACCTTTTGGTGCCGGCGCTGCAGCGAGCACTCACGCTCACCCAGATGAATCACGTTCCCGTGATTGTCGGCGAGGATCTGGACCTCGATATGTCGCGGCGTAAGGATCAGCCGTTCCAGGAACAGGGTGTCGTCGCCGAAGGCTGAGGCGGCAACGCGGCGCGCGGTCGGCAGGGTGCCGGCGAGGTCCTCCTCACGTTCAACAACATGCATTCCCTTGCCGCCACCGCCGGCCGAGGGTTTGATCAACAACGGGTACCCGACATCGGCTGCAGCGCTCAGCAACTGCTGATCGGTCAGGCCGGGCCGGGCGATGCCGGGCACCACCGGCACGCCGTAATCCGTCACATGATTCTTGGACCTGATCTTGTCTCCCATGACATTCAGCGCATGCACAGAGGGGCCAATGAAGGCAAGGCCAGCGTCACCGAGCGCCTGGGCGAAGGCCTGGTTTTCGCTGAGGAAGCCATAGCCCGGATGAACCGCCTGCGCGCCGGTGCGTTGGCAAGCGTCGAGGATCGCGTCGATGGAGAGGTAACTCTGGGCCGGTGACGCTGGCCCGATCCGCACCGCCACATCGGCTTCACGCACGTGGAGGGCACCGGCGTCGGCGTCGCTATAGACCGCGACCGAGCGGATACCCAGCGCCCGGAGCGAGCGGATCACCCGGCAGGCGATCTCCCCGCGGTTGGCGACCAGCACGGTGTCGAAGAGGGCAGTGTCGAACAGTGCAGTGTCAGTAGTTGGTTCCATGGGTAATATCTCGCTCACATCCGGAAGAGGCCGAAGGAGGTGTCCCGGACCGGCGCGTTGGCACAAACATCCAAGGCGAGGCCGAGCACCGTGCGGGTATCCGCGGGGTCAATAATGCCGTCATCCCAGAGTCGGGCGGTCGAGTAGTAGGGGCTTCCCTGCTCCTCGTACTGGTCGCGGATCGGGGCTTTGAATGCCTCTTCGTCCTCGGCGCTCCACTCTTCGCCGCGACCCTCCAGCTGATCCCGCTTCACTGTGCCCAGCACCGCCGAGGCCTGGTTACCGCCCATCACCGAGATCCGGCTGGAGGGCCACATCCACAGGAACCGCGGCGAATACGCCCTCCCGCACATCGAATAGTTGCCAGCACCGAAGGACCCGCCGACGACGACCGTCAGTTTGGGGACCCGGCAGGTGGCGACCGCCGTCACCATCTTGGCGCCGTTCTTGGCGATCCCCCCTGCCTCGTAGTCGCGGCCGACCATGAACCCTGACAGATTCTGCAGGAAGATCAGCGGAATCCCACGCTGGTCGCAGAGCTCGATGAAGTGGGCGCCTTTGAGGGCTGACTCGCTGAACAGGACACCGTTATTGGCGACGATGCCCACCTGATGGCCGTGCAGGGTGGCGAAACCAGTGACCAGGGTGGCGCCGTATTCCTTCTTGAATTCGTGAAACAGGCTGCCGTCGACGAGCCGGGCAATCACCTCGCGGGCATCATAGGAGGCGTTGACGTCGGTGGGGACCGCTCCGTAGACCTCTGTGGGGTCGACCGCTGGTTCAGTGGAGTCCGTGATCTCCCAGGCTTGCGGGTTCCGCGGCAGGGTGGAGATGATGTCACGCACGATCTCCAGCGCATGGGTGTCGTTTTCCGCCAGGTGGTCGGTGACCCCGGAGATCTTCGAGTGGACGTCTCCCCCACCCAGCTCCTCGGCGGTGACGATCTCGCCGATTGCTGCCTTCACCAGGGGCGGGCCACCGAGGAAGATGGTGCCCTGGTTACGGACGATCACCGTCTCGTCGCTCATCGCCGGAACGTACGCTCCGCCGGCGGTACACGACCCCATCACCGCGGCAATCTGCGGGATCTTCCGGGAAGACATGGTGGCCTGGTTGAAGAATATCCGGCCGAAGTGCTCCTTGTCCGGAAACACCTCGTCCTGTTTGGGCAAAAACGCCCCGCCGGAGTCCACCAGATAGACACAGGGCAGGTTGTTTTCCAGCGCAATTTCCTGGGCTCGCAAATGCTTCTTCACGGTCAGGGGGTAGTAGGTGCCGCCCTTGACGGTTGCGTCGTTGGAGATCACCAGCACGTGCCGCCCGTGGACCAGTCCGACACCAGCGATCACCCCTGCCCCGGGGCACTCGTCGTCGTAGAGTCCATTGGCAGCCAGCGGCGCGATCTCCAGGAAGGGGCTGCCGTCGTCGAGCAGCTGGTCAATGCGCTCCCGCGGCAGGAGCTTCCCGCGGGCCACATGACGTTCACGCGACCGCTGCGGTCCGCCGAGGGCAGCCTCTGCAAGGCGTTCGCGCAATTCGGTGACCAGTTGCCGCTGTGCAGTGTCGTTCTCGCGGAAGCCGGGGCTAGTGGGATCTACCTGGGATGTCAGCGTCTGCATTGGGGTCTTTCCCTGACTGGTTGCTCGTCGGCGAGCGGACCGTCTGTTTGGAAGCGTTTTCAGTTAGTATGTACTAACTGAGTTTAGGTTAGTAGCTAATAACCGACTTGTCCACCAAAATGGAATGAGCGGTCTACCAGACCGCACGAGATGGGGGCATCAATGGAAGCTTCTGCTCCGAGCCGGATCACCGGCCGCAGCATGGCGAAGGCCTCCCGCCGCGCCGCACTGCTCGATGCCGCCGCCCAGTTGTTTGCCGATCGCGGCTACAACGGCGTTTCCATCGAAGACCTTGGCGCAGCCGCCGGCGTCAGCGGTCCGGCCGTGTACCGCCACTTCAGCAATAAGCCAGCAGTCCTTGGTGCGCTCCTGGCCGGGGTCAGTGAAGACCTGCTCAACGGCAGCAACGCGGTGGTGACGAACGCCCCGGACCCGGCATCGGCGCTCCGAGGGCTGATCGAGTTCCAGGTGGACTTCGCCCTGCGCAATGCCAATGTGATCAGGGTGCAGGACCGGGACCTGAACAGCCTGACCCCCGAAGATGCGCACACCGTGCGGTTCCTGCAGCGCCAATATGTGGAAGTGTGGGTGGATGTCATGGCCAAACTCCTGCCCGACGACGACCCCGCCCAACTCCGCCGGAAGGCGCATGCAGCCTTCGGACTGATCAACTCGACTCCGCACACAACTCCCCGCCGGAAAAGCAGCTCCGACATTGCCGATCTGCGGCTCCTGCTGGAGAAGATGGCATGGTCGGCGCTTAATGCGTAGCTCATTGCCTAGTAACCTGTTCCTACCCGCCATCTAGCCGAAAGTTCGATGTGACTTCACTACGCGCCGTTGAACCCTCCGACCTGGACGAGTTTTTCACCCATCAACTCGATCCCAGTGCCAACCACATGGCCGCCTTCACGGCCAAGAACCCAGCGGACCGCGGGGTGTTCAACCATCACTGGCAGAACATCCTGAACGATCCCCAGATCACCGTGCGCACCATCCTTCACGACGGCGCAGTGGTGGGCAGCATCCTCGCCTACCGCAACGATGAGACCCCCGAGATCAGCTACTGGATCGACAAGGCCAGCTGGGGCCAGGGCATCACCACTGACGCCGTGGGACTGTTCCTGGAGGAGTTCACCGATCGGCCGATCCGTGCCCGCGCCGTCGTCGACAACGTCAACTCCATCCGGATCCTCGAACGCTACGGTTTCGAGCACATTGGCGAGGTCCAGGGATTCGCCAATGCCCGCGGCGCCGTCGTCAAGGAACTGGTCCTCGAACTCCGCTAGCCACGCTAGATCATTGTCAGGACCATCCCAGGATCGGACAGGATCGTGCCGATGTCGGCGAGGAACCGCGATCCCTGCTCGCCGTCCACCAGGCGATGGTCGAATGACAGGCTGAGCGTCATCACCGACCGCAAGGCAATATCGCCCTGATACTCCCACGGCGTCCGGCGGACCGCGCCCATCGCGAGGATGGCCGCCTCCCCCGGATTGAGGATCGGAGTCCCCGCATCGATCCCGAATACTCCGACGTTGGTGATGGAGATGGTGCCGCCCGAGAGATCGGCCGGGGTGGTTTTCCCGGCACGGGCTGTCTCGGTCAGCATGCCCAGCGCCCGGGCAAGGTCCAGCAGGGAGATCCGGTCCGCGTCCTTGAGGTTGGGCACCATCAGCCCGCGCGGCGTGGCCGCGGCAATCCCCAGGTTCACATAGTGGTGCTGCACGATCTCGGCGGTCGCTTCATCCCAGCGGGTGTTGATCGTCGGATTGCGGTCCACGGCAATGCACAACGCCTTGGCCACGAGGGTCAGCGGAGTGATCTTCACGTCAGCGAAAGCCCTGGTGGTCTTCAGGCGTGCCACCAGGTCCATGGTCGGGGTGACGTCAAGGGTCAGGAACTCGGTGACATGCGGCGCGGTGAAGGCGCTGGCGACCATCGCAGCTGCGGTGTGTTTGCGCATGCCCTTGATCGGCGTCCTGGTCTCACGTTGCCCACTGGGTGCAGGCGTCTGGCTCGCTTCCACGGATCCGACAACCCCTGGGGTCTCTCCGAGGGCATTGTCCGCGGCAGCCAGAACATCCTCACGGGTGATCAGGCCGTTCGGCCCGGTCCCGGTAACCGATTCCAGCTCGACCCGAAGATCACGCGCTAGTTTCCGCACCGGCGGCGTGGAGCGGGGCCTCTCGCCCGACGCGGGAGTTTCAGGCGTTATCGGCGCCATCGGCGTGACAACTGACGCCGGCTCAGGTTCGGCCACCTGCTCAGGCGCCAATCGTGGCGCAGCGGGCACCGGCGCGGCACCGGCTGCCCCTCCGCGGGGACGCCGGGCAGGCCGTCCACCCTTTTCCACCGCGGCACCATAGCCCACGAGGTTGGGCTCACGTTTGGCCGGGACGCCATCGGCGCCACCCGCACCGTCACCACCCGCACCGTCGCCGCCCGCACCGTCGGAGTCAGCTGCGGCCGGGCCGCCGGTGCCTGCGCCCCCGCCATCGGAGCCACCAGCTGACGGAACATCGAAGGAAATGATCGGTGCGCCGACCTCCACCACGGTGCCAGGCTGCTCATGCAGCCGCGCCACCACCCCCGCGTAGGGGGACGGCAGCTCTACTACCGCCTTGGCGGTCTCCACATCGGCAATGATCTGGTTGAGTTCAACGACGTCGCCCTCGGCTACATGCCAAC
This sequence comes from Arthrobacter flavus, assembly GCF_039526005.1. NCBI lineage: Bacteria > Bacillati > Actinomycetota > Actinomycetes > Micrococcales > Micrococcaceae > Arthrobacter > Arthrobacter flavus. The sequence continues at coordinate 123,223 of NZ_BAAAIJ010000036.1, forward strand.
TGACAATTTCCGACTCGGTCAGACCTTCGCCAAGATCCGGGAGTCTGAATTCCTTAATCACGGTTGCCACTACCTTTCGATCCCGCTCAGTGAATTGGTTCGTCCCATGACGCGGTCAACGCCGTCAAGAATCCGGTCCAGGTCGGGCAGGTGATGGAATTCAAGTTTGGAGTACGGGTAGGGGATGTCGAAGCCGGTGACCCGGACCGGTGCGTGCTCGAGATAGTTGAAGCAGCGTTCAGTGATGCTGGCAGCGATCTCCGCACCCAGCCCACCCGACTGTGCAGCCTCGTGAGTGATGACTAGCCGCCCGGTTTTACGCACCGATGTCTCGATCGTAGCGAAGTCGATGGGAGCCAGCGACCGCAAGTCGATGACCTCGACGGAGATACCCTCGTCCGACGCCGCGATTGCGGCGTCACGGGCAGTTGGAACCAGCGGACCGTAGGTCACCAGAGTCACTTCGTCACCCTCGGCGACCACCTGTGCGTCCTCCATCGATGACGCTGCGAGGTCGATCGACTCATCCACCTCGCCCTTGACGTGGTAGCGCCGTTTCGGCTCGAAGTACAGGACCGGGTCGTCACAGGCGATGGCCTGCTGGATCATCGTGTAGGCGTCTTGGGGGTTGGAAACGCTGACCACCCGCAAGCCCGAGGTGTGGGTGAAATAGGCTTCGGGCGACTCCGAGTGGTGCTCGGGCGAACCGATGCCGCCCCCGAACGGCACCCTGATCGTGATTGGCATTTTGACGGCGCCCTGGGTCCGGTAGTGCAGTTTGGCGACCTGGCAGACGATCTGGTCAAAAGCGGGGTAAATGAATCCGTCGAACTGGATCTCCACCACGGGCCGGTACCCGCGGTACGCCATGCCGACGGCGGTCCCCATAATGGCGGACTCCGCCAACGGGGTGTCCAGCACACGGTGTTCCCCGAAGTCCTTCTGGAGGCCCTCGGTAATCCTGAATACACCGCCGAGCTTGCCGATGTCCTCACCCATGAGGATCACCTTCGGGTCGTTTTCCATGGCCCGGCGCATGCCGGCGTTGATAGCGCGGCCAAAGGTCATGGTGGACATTAGAGGCTTCCTTCCGTGGCTGTTCCACTGCTCTTCTGCGACTCGGATTCAACAGGCCCGGAGTCGAAGGAGGCGAGGTAGCGGCCGTAGTTCTCCTGCTGGCGGTCCAGCCAGGAGTTGGGGGTGCTGTAAACGTGCTTGAAGACGTCCATGGGAGCGGGCTCCGGCATTTCAATGCACCCGGCACGGAGTCTGGCGGCGACGTCGTTGGCCTTCGCGTTCACCGCGGCGAGGAAATCCGGTGTCAGTAACCCGAGCGAATCCAGGAGCACAGACAGCCGGGAGATCGGGTCCTTCGCTGCCCAGTCCTCGAGTTCGTTCGCGTCGCGGTATTTGGTGGGGTCGTCAGCTGTGGTGTGGGGCCCCATCCGGTAGGTGACAGCTTCGATGAAGCTTGGCCCGCCGCCAGACCGCGCCCGGTCGAGCGCCTCTCGGGTCACCGCCAGGCAGGCCAGAACGTCGTTGCCGTCCACCCTGACGGATGGGATCCCGAAGCCTGGCGCACGGTTGGCAATCGGGACATGAGCCTGCAGGCCTACCGGCTCCGAAATGGCCCAGTGGTTGTTCTGGCAGAAGAAGATGACCGGCGCCTGGTAGCTGGCGGCGAAGACCATCGCCTCGTTGACGTCACCCTGGCTGGTGGCACCGTCGCCGAAGTAGGTGACGGCCACGGAATCGGCGCCGTCGTTCTGGATGCCCATCGCGTACCCGGTGGCATGCAGGGTTTGCGCACCGATAATGACCTGTGGGGTGGCCATGTTGATCGAGAAGGGGTCCCAGCCGGAGGAGGCGTTGCCTCGCCACACCCGGAGAATATCGGTGAAATCGACACCGCGGCAGTACGCCACCGCATTTTCACGGTAGCTGGAGAAAACAAAGTCGTCCTCTCGGAGCGCCCTGCCTGAGCCGATCTGAGCCGCTTCCTGTCCCAGCAGAGGCGGCCAGAGGGCGAGTTCGCCCTGCCGCTGGAGCGCGGTCGCCTCGGCGTCGATCCGGCGGACCACCACCATGTCCTCATAGAGTGCCTGCAACGCCGGGCCGTCGACGTCGGCAACCCACCTGTCGTAGTCTCCGCTGGACTGTCGAACACCCGCGGGGGTCAGCAGCTGGATCAGTGAGTCTTCTCCAGCGGAAGCGGTGTCATTCAGGGGCACAATTACACAACCTTCATTGAGTGCACCGACCCGCCAACGAATCACTCTGATCCGGTCGCGTCGTCGGACCTTGACCTTCGGGCGTCTTTACCCAAAGATACTGTGACCCTACTCACAGGGTCCAAGGAGCACAACCGATCCCCGTTTGACTGAGCACCATGCCCAATTCAGGCAGACCGCACCGTGTTAGCATTGCGCATTATGCACCCCCTGGATTCCACTGACACCCGTCTGCTGATGGCCCTCGCTAAAGACCCCCGACGCACCGTCGTCGCGCTGGCCCAGAAACTAGGGCTGTCCCGCAACACGGTGCAGGCCAGGATGGCACAGCTGGAGAAAAAGTCAGTGTTCCTGTCCTTTGAGCGGCGGATCAATCCGGTTGCTCTCGGCTACCCGCTGATGGCCTTCATTCATGTGCATGTGCAGCAGCAGAAACTTGCGGCGATCACCGAGCAACTCGCGGGTATCCCCGAGGTGCTCGAAGCATATGGTCTGACCGGCCAGGCCGATATTCTGGTCCGCGTGGTCTGCGCCGATGCTGAGGACCTCTTCCGAATCAATGGGAAGATCCTCGGTTGCGACGGAGTGGAACGCTGTGACACCTCCCTGGCTATGGGCGAACTGGTCCCTTTCCGGGTGGAGCCCCTCCTGGAACGTGGGCCCCGGCAGCCGGGTGGGTGAGGGCGGGTACACGTAACACCGGAATCCCAACCCCGTGCACGGCACGCCCCTTCCGGAACAACCCCCTCACATGCCAACAGGCCGGCCCGGACTCGGGCCGGCCTGTTGCCGTTGACCATCGGTGTCGAAGCGAAGGGTTAGTGTTCTGTTGCCTTTTCCGCACCAACTCCGGTCAGGGACCGGACTTCCATTTCCGCCTGCTTCTGCGGATCCTCGGTGGTCTTGGCGAGGACGCTTCCAAGCCAGCCGAGGAAGAACGCCAGCGGGATGGAGACGATGCCCGGGTTGTTCAGTGGGAACAGGACAAAGTCGGCGCCCTGGATCATCGAGGTTTCCCGGCCCGAAACAACAGGTGAGAAGGCGATGAGCAACATTGCGGAACCGAGCCCGCCGTACATGCTCCAGATTGCACCCTGGGTGTTGAAGCGCTTCCAGAAGAGCGAGTAGAGAATGGTTGGCAGGTTGGCGCTTGCTGCAACTGCGAAGGCGAGCGCCACCAGGAAGGCAATGTTCTGCCCCTGCGCGCCGATGCCGCCGAGGATGGACAGGATGCCAATGACGACGACGGTGCGCCGTGCAACCTTCACCTCGCCGTCAGGGTCGAGGTTGCCCTTGCGGATCACGTTTGCGTAGATGTCATGGGCAAACGATGCTGCCGCGGTGATCGTCAGACCAGCAACCACCGCGAGGATGGTGGCGAACGCGACTGCCGAAATGACCCCGAGCAGGATTGGCCCGCCCAACTCAAACGCCAGCAGCGGCGCTGCCGAGTTGACGCCACCCGGGGCTGCGGTGATGCGATCGGCACCGATGAGGGCACCAGCGCCGTAACCGAGGACCAGGGTGAACAGGTAGAACCCACCGATCAGCCAGATGGCCCAGACCACTGAGCGGCGGGCTTCCTTGGCAGTCGGAACCGTGTAGAAGCGCATCAGCACATGCGGCAGGGCCGCGGTACCCAGGACCAGCGCCAGCGCGAGGGAGACGAAGTCCAACTGCGAGGTCGAGCTGATACCGTACTGCAGCCCAGGGTTGATGATCTCAGGGTTTCCTGCGGTCTCCATGGCGGCACCGAGCAGGGTGGACAAGTTGAAGTTGTGGATAGCGAGAACCCAGATGGTCATCACGAACGCACCGGTGATCAGCATGACCGCCTTGATGATCTGCACCCAGGTGGTGCCCTTCATGCCGCCGATTAGTACGTAAAGGATCATCAACCCGCCGACGACGGTGATGACCAGGGACTGGCCGATCCGGTCGTCAATGCCCAGCAGGAGGGACACAAGCCCGCCTGCGCCAGCCATCTGCGCAAGAAGGTAGAAGAAGCAGACTGCCAGGGTGGTGATGGCTGCGGCGATCCGCACGGGACGCTGGCGCAACCGGAAGGAGAGGACATCGGCCATGGTGAACTTGCCGGTATTGCGGAGTAGTTCAGCCACGAGCAGCAGGGCTACCAGCCAGGCGACAAGGAAGCCGATCGAGTAGAGAAACCCGTCGTAGCCGTTGATGGCAATGGCGCCGACGATTCCGAGGAACGAAGCGGCCGAGAGGTAGTCGCCGGCGATGGCGGTACCGTTTTGCGGTCCGCTGAAGGACCGGCCCGCGGCGTAGTAGTCGGCCGCGGTTTTGGTGTTACGGCTTGCCCGGAGCACGATCACGAGGGTGACGGCCACGAACAATCCGAAAATGGTCATGTTGAGCCACGGTTCACCAACCTGGGTGCTTTCGACCGTCTGCATCGGCAGGGAGAGGGGCATCATTTGGTAGCTCCTGGCTTTTCGGTGAAGACCTCCGGTGCGGTGGCCTCAAGCTCGTGGCGGATGTCCGCGGCGATCGGGTCAAGCTTCCGGTTGGCGTAGGTGACGTAGCCCATAGTGATGGCGAATGTGGTGACGAACTGCAGTAGACCCATGATGAGTCCGATATTGATGTTCCCCCACACCGGGGTGGACATGAAGTCGGTGGCGTAGGACGCCAGCAGCACGTACAGGAAATACCAGAGCAGGAAAAAGACTGCCATGGGGAAAACGAAGCTACGGTGGCGTTTGCGCAGTTCCTTAAATTGGGGGTTCTGCTGATATGCGGTGAAGTCGACGGGCGCTGCTGTGCCTGCATCCGGCGGCGATGACTCGGTAGCCATGATTCCTCCTCGTTGAGAACGTCTTCCGCGCCGGGCCAACTCCGAAGGGTCGGAAGCAACATCAGGCACGTAAAGATGTGACTCCCATCACCTTGCGTCCTACGGGCGTGGTTCTCCAGTGCCGCAGCACTGTGTATCGCCCAGTGGACACTCAGTTGCGGTGAGCGGCCCCCTCCTGCGTCGAATGGGACCAACCGCAACCTCGAAGGGCCGGCGCGGACGGTTACTGTTGACCCATGTTCAGCACCGCCGTCGACACTGCCCTGGTGGGCGCCATCGTGGTGATCACGATCGCGGTGGTTGCCGCCCTCGGGTTCAAGCTGTCGCGTTCCTACCGCGATCTTGGGTCCGACGCCGACCGCGCCACCTATGCCACGCTGCATACCGCGGCGCTCGCCTCGGAGCACCTTCGGGCCGGGCTGACGCCCACCGGCGCATCGAAGGCCAGCAAGCATCTGCGGAGCCTGCTCCGCTGTGACACCCTGCTGATCACCGACGAGAATGCCGTGCTCGCCTGGGACGGTGGGCGCGAAATGCCCGAACCGGTGATGGAGCTGGTCCAACAAGTCCTGACCAGTGGGCGCACCCAGATCTTCAGGGAAGCACAACTGGGCCCCACGGGCGTCCCCGGCAGCGGGCAGGTGGTCATCTCCCCCATCCGCGTCGACAAGCGGGTGGTCGGCACCGTGGGAGCGTTCGGCCCGCACGTCAACGCCGGCCTGGTGCGCGCCGCCAACGAGGTCGCTGGCTGGGTGGCAACCCAGGTGGAACTCGCCGAACTCGACTCGTCGAGGACCTTGCTGATGGAGGCCGAGGTGCGCGCCCTGCGCGCCCAGATCAGTCCGCATTTCATCTACAACTCCCTCAACGCCATTGCCTCCTTCATCAACACCGACCCGGCACGTGCCCGGGAACTGGTGGTGGAGTTCGCTGATTTCACCAGATACTCGTTCCGGCGACACGGTGATTTCACTACGGTCGCCGAGGAGTTGCAGTCGATTGACCGCTACCTGCTGCTGGAGCGTGCCCGGTTCGGTGAGCGTCTGAAAGTCACCCTGGAGATCGGGCCCGAAGTGCTGAGTACTGTGATCCCGTTTCTGAGCCTCCAACCCCTGGTGGAGAACGCCGTCAGACATGGGCTCGAATCCACTGATGGGTCAGGGCACATCACCATCACCGCCCACGACGCCGGTGCGTACGCCGAGGTGACGATCGAAGACGACGGCGTCGGCATTGAACCCGACTACCTGCGCTCGGTCCTGGCCGGTCACACCGACGGGGTTCATGTGGGCCTCAGGAACGTCGACCAGCGCCTGCGCCAGGTGTACGGCGAGGATCATGGGCTCATGATTGACACCGCAGTCGGCGCTGGCACAATGATCACCCTGCGGATCCCCAAGTCACAGCCGGATCACCAGACATAGCGGTCCCTGACAGGACGAGGAGACGGCCGGGTCACCTCGCACCGCGATGATGCGCGTAATCTGGACCACATGGTCAATGTTGTCATCGCCGACGATGAGCTCCCCGCAGTCGAGGAACTGGCCTTTCTCCTCGCGAAGGATGCAAGGATCGAAACAATCCACCGCGCCTCCAGTGGGGCTGAGGCTCTGCGTGCCCTCGAGACCCACGACGTCGACGCATTGTTCCTCGACATTCACATGCCGGCCCTTTCGGGCCTGGACATCGCCCGGGTAATCTCACGGTTCAGCAGGCCACCTGCGGTGGTCTTCGTCACCGCTGACGAGGACCGCGCGTTGGAGGCCTTCGACCTTCGCGCGGTGGATTACCTCCTCAAGCCGGTGCGGATGGAACGCCTGGCCGAGTCGGTGCGGCGGATCTGCGAACTGATGGAGAGCGGTCAGGATGGGACAGCGGCCCCGCCCGAGGTCATCACCGTTGACCAGGGCGGGATCAGCCGGATGATCAGACGCGATGAGATTCGCTATGTCCAGGCCCAGGGCGACTACGCGCGGCTACACACGGCCGAATCGAGCTACCTGATCCGGATTCCCCTGAACGATCTTGAACGTCAGTGGGCCGACGCCGGTTTCCTGCGGATTCATCGGTCCTATTTGGTGGCGATGAGCCAGGTCCAGCAGGTCAAAATCGGGGCAGGGCGGGCATCCCTGATGGTGGGCGGCGCGGAGCTACCGGTCAGCCGCAGGCATCTACCCGTGGTCCGGGACAAGCTGGAGGCAACCCGTCTCCGACCCCGACAGCAGTGAGGCATCCCCGGTGAATCCCCCTGACGATCCTCCCCAACGCGTCCGGGTCACTGCGCCGCGAAGCACCAGCAGACCGGCGCCCGGGTCCTACCCGGTTGCCCGGGAAATGGCTGAACAGTCCGAGGTCGGTGAACTGTTCGTCCGTTCCCTGATCCGTTCCCAGCTCCGGCTTGCCGTAGTGGTGGCGGCTGGTTTCCTGGTCATCCTGATCGGCATTCCGGTGCTGCTGGCCGTCTTCCCGCAGATCGGGGAGTTGTCCGTTTTCACGGTTCCGGTGCCGTGGCTGCTGCTGGGACTGGGCGTCTACCCGTTGGTCATTAGTTGCGCCGCGCTGTATGTACGGAGCGCTTCCCGCAACGAGATGCGGTTCCGGGACCTGATCGATGAGGGGTAGGTTGTGAACGCCGAGCTGAACCCGGTGGTTGGCTATGTTGCGCTGATCCTGGTCTCCCTGAGCACCGTGTTGATTGGCATCTACGGGCTACGCATCTCCCGCACCACGGGTGATTTCTATGTCGCTTCCCGGACTGTACGGCCGTGGTGGAATGCTTCGGCAATCGGCGGGGAATATCTGTCCGCGGCCAGTTTCCTCGGTGTCGCCGGGCTGATTCTGCTCTCCGGCGTTGACGCCCTGTGGTTTCCGATCGGCTATACCGCGGGATACCTGATGCTGCTTTTGTTTGTTGCCGCTCCCCTGCGACGATCCGGCGCCTATACCATCCCGGACTTCGCTGAAGCCCGGCTCGAATCACTGATGGTCCGGCGGGTGACCAGCCTGCTCGTCGTCGTCGTCGGATGGCTGTACATTGTGCCGCAGCTGCACGGAGCGGCCCTCACCGTTCAGATCACCACCGGGCTGCCCCCGTGGGTGGGGGCGGTGGCGGTGGTGGTGGTGGTCTGCCTCAGCGTGGTCACCGGCGGGATGCGGTCCATCACCTTTGTGCAGGCGTTCCAGTATTGGCTCAAGCTCACCGCCCTGGCAGTGCCGATCGTGTTCATCCTGCTGCGCCTGTCATCGACCGGTAGCCCGATCACTGACGCCGGCGCCGTCTTCGCCGCCGAGTTGAACATTGGCGGTGACGCCTCGCTCTACCGCAATATATCGCTGGTCATTGCCTTGCTGTTCGGCACGCTGGGTCTGCCCCATGTGCTGGTTCGCTTCTACACCAATCCTGACGGTGCGTCGGCTCGCCGGACCACGCTCATTGTGCTGGGTTTACTCTCGGTGTTTTACCTGTTCCCCACCATGTATGGCATCCTCGGCCGGATTTATACGCCCGATCTTGCCGCGGACGGGGCAGCTGACGCCACCGTGTTGCTGCTTCCCAGCCGCATCTTCGACGGGGCCGTGGGTGACCTGCTGTCGGCGCTGGTGACAGCAGGTGCGTTTGCCGCGTTCCTGTCGACGACCAGCGGACTGGTGGTGTCCCTGGCCGGGGTAGTCAGCCAGGAATTCTTCCAGGGCAGTGTGAAGGGATTCAGACGGGCCGCAGTGATCTCGGCGCTCATCCCGTTGTTGTTGGCCCTGGCCACCAACACACTGGCATTGGCAGGCAGCGTGAGCATGGTGTTCGCCTTCACAGCGTCAACCATTTGCCCGCTGCTCCTCCTCGGAATCTGGTGGCGGGGCCTGACCGATGTAGGAGCGGTGGCGGGGATGCTGGCAGGAGCTGTGCTGTGCGGCGGGTCGATTCTTGCCGCCGCGGTGCTCGGCCCGGCGTCGGCTCGCTATGAGTGGCTGCAACAGCCCGCGTTGTGGACGGTGCCAGCGGCGTTTGCCGTGACCATCCTGGTGTCACGGCTTACCCCCCGCCGCACCCCGGGTAGTGTGTCGCGGGTGCTGGCGCGACTGCACACCCCCGAACCAGTACAACGGCAGCAGTAGGCTGCATCAGCCCGCGCTGGCGGGCGAGGACCTGAACTAGTCGATAGCCGCCATCAGTTCGACCACCCGGTCCAGGAAGGCATCAACCTGGGTCTCCTCGTACCCGTCGGCGCCCACAGCTTCTCGGAACACTGACCGTCGCACCACGTCAACGCTCAGCGGAACGTCACTTTCGAAGTAGCCGAGAAGTTCATTGCAGAGGGCGTCGACGTCGTCGACGTTGTAGCTGGCGGCCTTGCGTTTAGTGGGGCGCCTGAACCGTTCGCCCGGGGCCCGGTGCAGCCTGCTCCGCAGCACCGCCGAGGACCGGCCAATCTGCATCAACCACGAGTCCTCGCCCTTCGATTCGATCAGTCGGTCACGTTCCCGCTGGGCAAAAACGTCTTCCAGACGGTCGAGGGCAGCATCCACAGCCCGCGGCTCGTATCCGCCCTTCGCCGGGTCAAACGCCATGGATCGCACGTCGGCGCTGGTCACGGCGCCACCGGCGGAATCCTCCGTGTTGTAGTAGGCTCGCGCCCGGGTCAGGAAGCTATCCACCTGCCGAAGGTTGTACCCATACTCCCGGCGGCCCACGCGCGCAAAGGGAGAGGTGCTCTGTCGAGCTTCGTCCATGGTGTCCTGAATCCTTTGGGTTGACGGCTGCGAGCTAGAGAAATCCCGGTACCAATGTAACTGACAGCAAGAACGCAACCGGGGAGGCGAACACGATGGAGTCGAGCCGGTCCATCATCCCGCCGTGCCCGGGCAAAATGTTGCCCATGTCCTTCACCCCGAGCTCACGCTTAATCATCGATTCCGCAAGGTCGCCGGCGGTCGCCGCGGAGACGGTCGCCACCGCCAGGACGAGGCCGAACCACCAGGGCCGGTCCAGCAGGAACACCGTAGCGAGAACTCCCACCAGTACGGCGCCACCGACTGATCCGGCAAACCCTTCCCACGACTTCTTCGGACTGATCTTGGGCGCCATGGCGTGCTTGCCGAAGAACGCACCGACCAGATAGCCGAAGGTGTCATTGGCAACGACCAGCAAGAGCAGCGTCGCCACCAGCAGCTTGCCTGATGGTTCCTGCAGGAGCAGCATGGCGAAGCTGAGCATGAGGGGCACCCAGAGCACCACGAAAATACCGGCCGTGATGGATCTGGCAGCATCGGGCGCCGGGTCGAAACTCCGCCAGAGCGCCAGGGCTGTTGTGGAAAGAACGACGGCGTAGGCCAGCGCTTCCGGTCCGCCCAAGTAGGCGGCGAACGGAAGAGCGACTGTCGCGACAATAGTGGGCACCAGGGGCAGTCGAATCTGACGCACCTCGAGGGCCCGGGATATTTCCCAAACACCCACCAGCGCGAACGCGGTGGTGATCGCCACGAAAGCTATCGGGAGGTACAGGATTCCGCCCAGTACCGATCCAAGGAGGGCGACGCCGACTGCCGTTGCCGCGGGCAGGTTCCGTCCCGCCCGCGAAGGAGCCTTGGGCGCCCCCGCGCTTCTGGAGGCTGGTCGGCGACGCACCCAGCGTGTGCCCGGCGCACGTTGGGCGCGCCGGCCACTGCTGGCAGCAACAACGCCAACCACGGGCCGACCGGCTTCCGGCGACGTCGCGCGGTCGGGCTCTGTCTCTTCCCCGGCTTGGGGTACGTCTTCACCTGGCACGGAACCTACGTCCCCCTGCGAGACTGGCCGTCCCTCAGTGCTAGCTGAGTGATGGGTGTCGCTCATTAGACCTCAAGCAGCTCGGTTTCCTTGCGCTTGAGCAGCTCGTCAATGATGTCCGTGTGGGACTTGGTCCGCAGATCGAGTTCTTTCTCGCCGCGCGCACCCTCGTCTTCGCCGGCGTCGCCATCCTTGACCGACTTGTCGATACCGTCCTTCGCCTTCCGCCGGATATTGCGGATAGCGATCTTGGCGTCTTCAGCCTTGGTCTTCACCAGCTTCACGTATTCCTTGCGGCGTTCCTCGGTCAGTTCGGGGAGGACCACCCGGATGATGTTGCCATCGTTGGAGGGGTTGGCGCCAAGGTCCGAATCGCGCAGGGCCCTCTCGATATCGTTCAGTGCTGCCCTGTCGAAGGGGGTGATCAGGAGCGTGCGTGCCTCAGGGTTCTGGAATGATGCCAGCTGCTGCAGAGGAGTTGGGGCACCGTAGTAGTTGACCATCACCTTGGAAAACAGCGAGGCGTTTGCACGCCCCGTCCGGATGGTGGCGAAGTCTTCCTTCGCCGCTTCCACAGCCTTGTCCATCTTCTGGGTGGCTTCTAGCAATGTCTCGTCGATCACTGTAACTCCTAAGCTGTGCGTCAGCTGAGCAACAGCCGCGCGTCGTCCGGTTCAGTTTTCAATCCTAGTTCACCTGAGCCACCCCTCCGGGGAAGGCCCAGGACGTGCCTAGGTGGTTACTGTCGTTCCAATCTTTTCCCCAAGGATTGCGCGGGTGACGTTCCCCTCCCCCTCCATACCAAAGACAACCATCGAGAGGTCGTTGTCCTTGCACATGGTCATGGCCGTCTGGTCCATGACGCGGATGTCCTGGCGCAGCGCGTCATCGTAGGACAACGTCTCGAGCTTCTCAGCGGTGGGATCCTTGTGCGGGTCCGCGGTGTAGACACCGTCAACACCGCTTTTGGCCATCAGGACCAGGTCTGCGTGCACTTCAAGCGCTCGCTGGGCCGCCACCGTGTCCGTGGAGAAGTACGGGAGTCCAGCGCCGGCGCCGAAGATGACCACGCGGCCCTTTTCGAGGTGGCGAATAGCGCGGCGCGGGATGTAGGCCTCGGCTACCTGTCCCATCGTGATCGCACTCTGCACTCGGGTTTCGACCCCCGCCTGTTCCAAGAAATCCTGCAGGGCGAGGCAATTCATCACCGTCCCCAGCATCCCCATGTAGTCAGCCCGGGACCGGTCCATGCCGCTTTGCGAGAGTTCGGCGCCACGGAAGAAGTTGCCCCCGCCGACCACGATCGCGACCTCGACCTGGTCGACCGTCGCTGCGATCTGTTTAGCGACGGATCGCACGGTCTCCGGGTCGACACCGAGCTTGCCGCCACCAAAAACTTCGCCGGAGAGCTTGAGGAGCACCCGACGTCGGCGGGTGTCCCCGCCTTGCGTGCCCAAATCAGAGTTATCCATGGTGCCTCCCAGGGCGGTTGTGGGGTTCATTGCTAAAAGAATACGTTGGGGTGCTGGCGGGTTTGGTCCCCAGCAGGAAGGGCGGGCAGGTCACTTGGGCAGGAAAAAGGGGTAGTCACCGTGGCGACCACCCCTTCTCCGCTGTCTTACTCTGTCCTAACGAGCCTAGGCACCGACCCGGAAACGGGCGAATGCGCTCGGCTTAGCGTTGGCTTCAGTCAACACCTGAGCGACTGATTTCTTGGCATCCTTCGCGAACGCCTGGTCCACCAGCACTCCCTCTTTGAAGAATCCGGTGAGGCGACCTTCAACGATCTTGGTCAATGCGGCCTCTGGCTTGCCTTCGGCGCGTGCCGTTTCGTCGGCAATGCGGCGTTCGGTTTCAACGAGCTCCGCTGGTACGTCGTCGCGCACCAGGTACGTCGGCGAGTAGGCAGCAATGTGAACCGCGATGTCGTGAGCGGCTTCCTTGGCTGCGTCGCCTTCGCCCTCGACTGCGAAGAGCACGCCGACCTGTGCGGGAAGATCCTTGGAGGTCTTGTGGAGGTAGGCGTCAACAATGCCACCCTCAATGCGCGCAAGGCGGCGGATTGCTACCTTTTCGCCCAGCAGGGCGCCAGCCTCGATGACGTGCTCGGAGACGGGCTTGCCGTCCACCGTGTACGCGAGGAGGGAATCGACGTCGGCTGCGCCGGATTCAATCGCTGCAGCGAGGACCTTGTTGGAAAATTCAACGAAGGGGCCAGCCTTGGCGACGAAGTCGGTCTCGCAGTTGACCTCGACCATGACGCCGACGTTGCCGTCGACCTTGGCAGCCACCAGGCCTTCAGCGGTTGAGCGGCCTTCGCGCTTGGTTGCGCCCTTCAAGCCCTTGATGCGGATGAGCTCCATGGCCTTGCCGGCATCGCCGTCAGCCTCGTCGAGGGCTTTCTTTACGTCCATCATGCCAGCGCCAGTGCGCTCGCGCAGTGCCTTAATATCGGCGGCGGTGTAGTTCGCCATCTGAACTCCTAGGTATGTTGTGTCTAAGAAGAGCTATGCCTGCAGGCGGTGACGCCTGGGCACATGGAGAAGGGGGCGCGGATTTTCACCCGCACCCCCGAATCCAGTTACTTGCTGTCGTCTGCTACTGGAGCTTCTGCGGCTGCCGGGGCTTCCTCGGCGGCGGGAGCAGCATCGGCTGCTTCTGTTGCTGCTGGGGCTTCCTCGGCTGCTGCCTCTGCAGGCGCAGCGTCGGCTGCTGGTGCGGCTTCCTCGGCTGCTGGTGTGGCGCTATCGCCAAGCAGTTCGCGCTCCCACTCGGCCATTGGCTCGGCTGCTGCTTCGGCGTCATTTCCACCGGAGCGGTTGTGACGGGCGATCAGGCCCTCTGCCACTGCATCCGCTACCACGCGGGTGAGCAGGTGGACGGCGCGGATGGCGTCGTCATTGCCGGGGATCGGGAAGTCAACCTCGTCAGGGTCACAGTTGGTGTCGAGGATCGCAACCACTGGGATACCGAGCTTCTTGGCTTCGTCGATAGCCAGGTGTTCCTTCTTTGTGTCAACGATCCACACAACTGAAGGAGCCTTGGTCAGGTTGCGGATACCACCGAGGTTGGTTTCCAGCTTGGTCAGTTCGCGGCGGAGGAGGAGGAGTTCCTTCTTGGTGTGACCGGAGCCGGCTACATCGTCGAAGTCGATTTCCTCGAGCTCTTTCATGCGCTGGATACGCTTGGACACAGTCTGGAAGTTGGTGAGCATGCCACCGAGCCAGCGCTGGTTGACGTAGGGCTGACCAACACGGGTAGCCTGCTCGGCAATGGCTTCCTGTGCCTGCTTCTTCGTTCCGACGAAGAGGACAGTGCCGCCGTGTGCAACGGTGGCCTTGATGAACTCGTATGCGCGGTCAATGTAAGACAGTGACTGCTGCAGGTCGATGATGTAGATGCCGTTGCGCTCGGTGAAGATGAAGCGCTTCATCTTCGGGTTCCAGCGACGGGTCTGGTGGCCAAAATGTACGCCGCTGTCGAGCAGCTGGCGCATGGTAACGACTGGCATGTCGTTCCTTTCTATCGGCAGGGCGCGTGGCGCGGTTCTGCCTGTTGACGGTTACTAGTGTTCCGTTCGGTTGAACGTCACTCCTGGTACCGGTTGGTTTTCACCCATGGAGTCCATCACCGGAAACTATCCGGACCGTTGGACCCATGCCCTTCGCTATCCGTGAGGTAGCTAAGGTCGAGGTACGCGTAGTCAGATGCAACGGACCGATGTGTGCCAGAAACGGTCTCCGGGCACGCGGCATCGCAGCAAACTGCTATAGCGAGTCTACTACATGGCCGGTGTCGGTCGGGACGGGGAATCGGGGTCCTGGGTGGTCTGGCGAGTGCCGTTACCCACATAAGCGCAGACGGCGACCCGCCCGGGATGAAACCGCAGGACACTTGCTGCATGAGGACAAGATCCTTCCGCCAGCGAGCGGTCACCCTCGGGGTCCTGCTGGTCACAGCGCTGGGCAGCACTGGATCCGCGGCGACCGGGTCAGCAGCTCCGGTGACCACTTACGATCCTCCGTGGGGCTGGCCGCTCACCCCTACCCCGATAGTGCTGAGGCACTTCGATCCGCCCGCGCAGCGATGGCTGCCGGGACACCGGGGGGGCCGATCTGGCTGCTACTGACGGGGCGGTGGTGATCAGTCCAGCGCAAGGCAGGGTGGTCTTCGCCGGGTGGGTTGTCGATCGTCCGGTGGTGACCATCGACCATGGCGGTGGGCTGTTGAGCAGCTTTGAGCCGGTCACCGCCCTCCTCGACCGGGGTGAGGCGGTCGAGGAGGGCCAGCCCCTGGGTACGGTCGCTTCGCTGACGTCAGGGTCACACTGCCGCGAGGGATGCCTGCACTGGGGCGTGCGACTCAACGGCGAGTACGTCAATCCGCTCCATTATGTACTGGACCGCAGGCCGTCAGTCCTGCTGCCGCTGCATGGTCCGTGACGTCTCGCTTCAGTCGCTCGCTACGGGACAGGCGAGAGCACGACTCCGGCCCGGTGATCGTCGGGCAGCCTAGACGAACGCGGCGATGCCCGTAATGGCACGCCCGGTCACCAGGGTGTTGATTTCGTGGGTGCCCTCATAGGAGTACACCGCTTCGGCGTCGGAGAAGATCTTGGCCATTTCATAGTCCGTGACGATACCGTTTCCGCCCAGGAGACTGCGGCCCATGGCGACGGTTTCGCGCATCCGCGCCGTGGTGAAAGCCTTGGCCAGTGCCGACTGCTCATCCTTGGCCTGCCCTTCGTCCTCGAGCTGAGCCAGCCGGACCATCATGCCCAGTGAGCTAACCGTGTTACCCAGCATTTCAACGAGTTGTTGCTGGACCAGCTGGAAGGAGGCTAGCGGCCGCCCAAACTGGTGACGTTCGACCGCATATCGCCGTGCCACATCAAATGCCGCGAGCTGCTGGCCTACCGCTTGCCACGCAACCGAGAGTCGAGTCACCTTCAGTACCTTGTTGGTGTCCTTGAAGCTGTTGGCACCTTTGAGATGGAAGTCATCATGGACCACCAGGTTTTCGAGTGTGATGTCGGCGTTCTCAACGGTGCGCAGCGCAATCTTATTCTCGATCTTGGTGGCGCTATAGCCCTTCAGAGTGGTGTCAACGAGGAAGCCTTTGACCTGGTTGTCGGCGAGGTCACGAGCATAGATGACCACCCAGTCAGAGAATGTGGCGTTGCCAATCCACCGTTTGGCGCCGTTGATGATCCAGCTGTCGCCTTCCCGGCGAGCCGTGGTGCGGGTGCCGCCTGCGACATCGGATCCGCCCAGGGGTTCGGTCAGCCCGAAAGCGCCGATCTTCTTCATCGAGTAGATATCGGGCAGCCAGGCTTCCTGCTGTTCCGGCGAGGCAAGTTCCTCAATTGACCCGGTGAACAACCCGTCGTGGACACCCATGAAGGTGGCAATTGAGGTGTCGGCGCGGGTGAACTCGGCGTGCATCAGCCCGGCGAACAGGTTGGAGTAACCCTGCCGGCGGACCGGGCTCATCACATCCAGTTCGGCAAGTTTGGGAATGAGATCTTTCGGGAAGGTCGAATCGTTCCACCACCCGGTGGCGTGCGGCTTCACCTCGGTCCGCAGGAACTGGCGGATCTCCTCAAGCCGATCCCGTTCCTTCTGGCTCAGGAGCGCCTCAAAAGAGTAGAAGTCGCCGTCGGCATAGGGGAGGTTGTTTACATCGATGACTGGCTTGCTCATGCGGGTGTCCTTTGCGTCGTCCAGCGGTTCTTTCGATCTATGTTACCCATGAGTAACTTCCTTGCCAATCATCTGTTGCGGAGGTCATGTTCCGAGATGGTGGGCGATCGTGGGAATGAGGATGGGCAAGTTGATGCAGAGGTGCAGGAGCATACAAGCGGGTAGATTCCTCGTTTTTGCGTAGAGGACGAAAAGTGCGATCGCCCCGATTCCTTGGGTCCACAGCCATTGCGGACCGAAGAAGACGACGTGGGGTGCCATGAACAGCGGGACGGTGACGAGAAAAGCGATCCATCGGTGCCCAGTCAGCTCAGCCAGACGCTCGATCGGGTAGCCCCGGTACAGGACCTCCTCAAACACCGCTGCTGAGACGATGAGCGCAAGGACAGCTGCAATGGACAGGGAGGTGATGGTCTCGGTCCCCGAATCTGCCGGCGGCGGGAAGAAGGTAAGGACGATCCACTGCCACGCCATATAGATCCCGAACAGGTAGAGAGCCCACTCGACATGCTTCTGCGATGGCTTTCGCAGGCCGATGGAGGCGAATGGGTGGCGACGTTCGATGAAGACCATGTAAGCGACGAGCATGAGAACAGCGAGTGCGTTCCAGAGGATTGATGCTGCGGGACCGGTCAGCCCGGTGTCGACGCCGAAAGCGTCACTCAACCTCGACAGCCACGTCGGCGAGTACGAGAGTGTCAGGCCCACCGGCACAATTACCCACAGCATCCAGGGACGTCGAGTATCAGCGTCTTGAGGTCTAGGTACAGGATCAGCGAATTCAGGGTCCATATTCGTAGAGTATCCACTCTAGAGCGCTTGATCTAGAGCAGGCACTCGAATAAAGCGGTAAACTTCAGGACATGTCTCGTCCCGTTGATCGTGAGAAGTACGAAGCGAAACGCTCGGCTATCCTCAGCGCGGCCTCGATCCAGTTCGCAACGCATGGGTATCAACGCTCGACCACTGCCGGGATCTGTCGCGCAGCTGGTGTCTCCTCGGGCACGTTCTTCCATTACTTCCCGAGCAAGCTCGATGCACTAGTCGCCGTCCTCGATTCAGGCTGTAAGGATCTTCAGGACCGCCTCGCCCAGGCAGAGCAGGACGCACCGGGACTTGCGGCGGTGATGAGCTACACGGACATACTTGAAACGGAAATCGGTGAGAAGTCCTACCCCGTCTTCATCGCCGGTCTCGCAGGTGTCGAGTCAGAAACGTCGGTCGCGGCGGCACTCAACGTGGAAACCCACCTCGTCAGCGACTTTCTCATCAGGAATATCGAAGCGGGTCAACGCCATGGACACGTCCGCGGAGACTTCCCAGCACACGAGCTTGCCCGATGGGTTTCCTGGCTCCTCAATGGTGCAGCTCAAGCAGCCGCAACAGGACCATCACCACAAGAGTCACAAATCCGCCGCGGAGTCCGCACCATCCTCGAATCCCCTCAGTAACCGGCCCGCTCCGAGTGCCTCAAGACCCGGGCAATATCTCACGCGGCGTTGAGGCTACAGGAACAGGACTGAGGATAAAGCTGTATCAAGCGCAGTGACTAACTGGTCAGCATCCCGCGCCCGTCCATCCTCCGATGGCCGAACGGTAGTTGTTTCACTAGTGCAGGTTCTCAGCGCGGCACTCACCTCGTTGACCTGGTCAGGGTACGGGCTAAACCGGTAGTTGCCGTACAGGGTGTCCTCCCATGGCTGCAGTATTGCGCTGATCAGCACAGCCGCCTGAGACCTTCGTTCCATACCGAGCTTCATCAGCACCGAAGACGCCATGTTCTTCACCGTCTTTTCGGACAGGACCATACCCTGGCTGATCTGGAAGTTACTCAGGCCTCTACTTATCCCGTAAGCAGTGCTCTTTTCCTGCCTGGAGAGTCTTGCTAACGCCGTGCCCTGTCGGGCTGCCTCTGCGATCAGTGAGGCTTTGTCCACGGGGCCTTGATGGAACCGTGAACTGTAGGCGGTGTACCCGGCGAGGGCTCTACGGATCAGGCGGAGCTGTTCAACGCCGTCGTCCAGTTTGGACAGACACCCCCACGCCCCGGCAAGGACCGCATCAATCATTGCTGCTTCCTCAGCATCACCGGTCAACAGCACACATCGGATATCCGGGTCCACCGCCCCCACAGCCCGACACACCCCAGCACCCGTCCCATCCGGCACCTCATCATCAAGAATTGCTAAATCAGGGTGTATCGCAGGGATCCGCCGAATCGACTCCCCCGCTGACCCAGACTCACCCACCACGCTCACGCCATCGGACCCCGACAGTTGGCGCATACCCCGCCGGATCACCTCATGATCATCTAGGATGAACACCCCCGAGGAACCTGGCATACCGGCTGGATCCGCTGATCTGTGATCTGAAACGCTGCGAAGGTCATCGGTTATCAAAAATTCATCCGTCCCGGCGATCGAGACCAGAAGCCGCCCGTCATCATGCGAAGACGCCGTCCTCATCCCCCCAGGATGAAGACGAACCGTACTGAAGTCCCCCTCCAGTACAGCACCGGGCCTGTCACGTCCCCTGCAACAAACCCCGGCCACCACACACCCTACGACCAGCCCTCACCCAGTCATAGGGTCCAAAGACCCTAGATACACTGACCCCGTGCAACCGGTTGCTTTATGTGAACGTCGTACCACGCAGTGAGTGCTGGTCGTCCCGCCGCTGGCAACCGCAGTTTGCGCAGCCAGGTCCCGCAGCTCCATGTTCAACAAGGTCGATCGCTGTCTTCTCGAAGTACGCCGGTTCTTCCGAGTTCACCTTCAACGCAGCCCTCACCCCACCTTCAATGAGGAACGGCACGGACACCACAGACCCAATACCTTGCCAACAAAACCGGCGGATACCCGGGCCGCCGCTTCGCCGCCCGCATGTCCGGGACCACAACCGTGAGCTGATCCTGGGCAGCACTCAAACACGGGGCATCGTCGAACCCGTATTGCACTTCATCAGGTCGTTGCGTTCGCTCACCCCTACTCGCCACCGTCACCGGGTGATGGCGGCGCAGCACCGTCATACCGCACAGGACTTCCCCGCCAGATGAGATCCCATCAGCACAGTACGTGGCAAGACCGGCAAGGAAGCCCATGATCGGTGCCATGCTTGGGCCCCTGGCCGAGACCAGCCACGCCCCTGTGATCGGGGTGGAGCATTCGTTCGCATAAGTTCAACGGACGCTTTTGGCGATTGCTAAGGGGCACGCCGACTCGTCAGCGGTGAAGGAACCCCAGACCAGAAGGGGCGCGAATCCGAGGGGTTAGATTGATGACGTGCAGGAGGAGCCGTACGGACCTGATGCCTGAAAAGATTCGAGGGATTGCGTGAGCTGGGAAATTCGCTATCAAAAAACGTCCAAGGTACTTGGAGGCGGGGACCAATAATCCAGAGCCGCGACGCTGCGGCAGCGGCCAAGGGCATCTCAGCTGCCGCGGGAGTTTTTCGATCACCAACCTTTGACATGTTTTGCCGTGGTTACCAGCGACTGATGAACCACATGACGTCACTTAGCGGTTCCAATCTGATGGGCAGTACTCAGAAACTGACTTCCCAGATGGGCCAGGATATACAGCTTGACCTTCACGCCTTGCTGGGCGTCACAATAGTTTTGATCGACGGTGAAAAATCCCAGTGGCCCCACCGCTCCAAGAAGAACGGCCGAGAGTACACGGAACGTTTCACAGGGGCAGTCGAAACGCTCGCTAAACCGAGCGACGACTTTGATCTGTTCCGCGGTATTCGAAACTACGCACAGCATTTCGCCGAGGTTCCATTTACCGTCATTCAGATCTCCGACCAAGGCACCGCCCTAACTCGCGTCGAGCTGCATCTACAAGCTCAAAAGATGAAGGGATATTCGAAGTGGTCCGACAGACAGAAGGCAACCCTTCAAAAAGACGTCCGAGGGCCGGACTTGATAGTCACCCTCCAGGGAACTTATCGGTGCTTGGACTCGATCGACGTCCTCAACCGGGAACTACTTCTCGAACTGTTCGCAAATCACTGCGCAGCTGTCAGGGATGTTACCGAAGCAGCAGCACCAAAAACCGATGAATGGCCTTGGCTGATCGAACTCGATTCATCTGGCGATGCAAAGGGCCACTGGCAGCTAGTAGCTCCTGCAGATCAACTTTTGCTTGAATCCTTGGCTGGGCTCCCAGCCACCCATCCGATCTTATTTCCTCGGGTCGCGAGACCAGGGTTCTGGCTTCAAGGTCCACAGTTGCCATCAAGCAGGCCACATCTACCTCCAGGCACTCTGGCCTTCAGCGATCAAGGCATTGCTGATTGGGCCACGGATATCGTTCAATCCCCGAGCTGGAATTAGATTCACTAGACCGTTGCTACTTGATCACGCCGATAACGTTCTATTTCGTCATACGGACCCGCTGAAGGTTTGCTTGGCGCTTCCCATCGGTACCACCTGCACCGATAACAACCCACCACATCACCCGCTCACCCATGAGAACCGTCAAGTTGGACAAGACCCCCCAAATAGACAGTACCCTTACGATTAGGATCGCTACCGGATGACCGCGGGAACTCTCGCCCCGTTTACCCCTTTGGAGTGGTTGCTTGATGCACTGCCACTTTTCAACCAAACAGGGAACGTTCGTGGAGAGACACCGCACCACCACTACTGAGCTGGCGTATTTCATCAGCGGCAAAGCCCGCTTCCTCTTACTCGACAACGAGGTCCTCTACGTCCGCTGGCAACCCTTCGGCGTCATCGACGCCGAAGATGCCCGCAACGTCGCCGCGTTAGTCCTAAGCTACCTACCGTCGGGGAATAGGCGCGTGCTGTTCGAGTTGTCCGCGACCACAGTCACCCCTGAAGCCCGGCGCATTTTCCGCGAGGCGAAGGGCTTCACGGCCGCAGCCCTCGTCGGTGCCAGCCGTGTCGATGAAGTCACCTGGGCATTCGCTCATAGCTGTCAGCACCCGGTGTCTTTCTTCCTCACCCACGCGGAAGCGCACCGATGGCTCGAAAACCAACGATCCACACAACACGCCTCAGCACCTGGACCCCTGCAGACGGGCGGGGAAGTTTCATCACCCGCAGACGTGACGGTCTTAGGCACCCGTGGAAGCGGAAAGCCAACAGGTGCCGCATCATCGTCGTAGATTTTGGTGCCACCTCGGTAATGGTGTTCAACTCGTTGATTTTCATGACCCGTTCCATTTGAGTGAAGCGTCTGTCGACGAGGCGGAAGTTGCCGAGATAGGTCCCAGCAACCACACGCGGCATGACAGCTAGATCTACATGCCGCGTGTCACCCGGCGGCGTCTCTGAATCCATCGTTTTCGGCCGTCGACCCCGTTTGAACCGGGCTCAACCAGTAGGGTCCGCGTAAGCTTTCCGAATGTCGACGTGCGCGTTCTTCCTCTACACCCGCAGCAACGACGTCGCGTCCTCTCGCCGCTTCTACTCAGATTTGGTGGGACTTGACCAGATCTGGGACGAAGAAGGCGACGTCGCCTACGTAGTCGGAGGCGTTGTCCAGTTCTCCATCACGGACGACCCCACGGCAACCACTGACACGGAGTGGGCCTTCCAACCCGGGTGGGTGTTCGGATTAGACATCGAACCAAAGCCAAGGCATTCGCGTGCGTCTTGGAGCATCCCGCTACCTCCCGAAAAGTTCAGAAACGCCGTCACCCGGTTGCAGGAAGCGGAAACGATCTCCCTCCGCGCTGAGCCCTTCTGGGTCGGCTATTGGAGCTACGTCGTCAAAGACCCTATGGGCCAAACCGTCGAACTCACTGACCCGGTCAGCGAAGGCCCCTGAGGCGACCGATCCACTCGGCATCTCGGTAGCCATCGTTTGCGAACGGTTGTTGGGCGGCGCTTAGGGCGGGCAAAGCGCTCGATATACCACGTGAAGGCCTAAGAGTGATGACCTGAAAATAGACTGAAGGAATGGCTCATCACGTCGCTGTAGGCGCACTCGTCAGCTCAGAGGGTGTTCTCTTGATGCACCGCCGCCAAGAACTTAGCTATTACCCGGATTGCTGGGACTTCCCAGGCGGCCATATTGAGGACGGCGAAAGTCCCACCAGTGCACTCGTCCGCGAGCTGAACGAGGAACTTGGCATCACTGCTGTTGTGACGGGTGAACCTCGACTGCGAATCCTGGAGAACGCTGAGGAAGCCGACGGCCTTATGCTCGATTTATGGGTTGTCTCAAAGTGGAGCGGTATCGCTGCGAACATTGCCACTGATGAGCATGATGATTTGAAATGGGTCTCCGCTGGCGACATCGACGGTCTTCGACTCGCCCATCCTTTATATCTCGACCTACTGAAAGAGCTCGCACCACCAAGATCAAGCTGGCCAACATAACAGGTCGATGAAAACGTAGGCTTCCCGCCTCGGGTCAGTGCCGCGCACGTCCGTAAAACGAATCGCTATCGGGTACGGCTCAAGCTGTGTTTAGGACGCGTTTCGTTTGGTGGAAGGCGATAATTGCCGAGACCAAACCAAGACCGACAACTACCGCCATCAACATGGGAGGGCTAGCTCCGTTAGCGATAAGGGCAAAACCAGCGCTCAGAGCCGTCACCACGCCGGCCCCTAATGCTGCCGTACGTGGGTAGTGCATTGCTGCCCGCGTGTCGAATGTTGCGCGCAGTCGCATCAGGAGGACCGCACCCACTCCGCTGACTAACCCCAATGCGGGACCGACGACCACGCCCACAACAACAAAAATCATCACGAAACCGGCCTCGGGACCCGAACTGCCGTGTTGCTGTTGGAGCAATGCGACATCAACAACGTAGACGACCGATAACCCAACTCCGGCAACGATGCCGACGACAGCGCCGATGACCACACTACGAAGTAGAAGCTTCTTGGCGATGGCGAAGACCACGAGCACGGATTCCGCACTCATGCCTAAACACTACCCACAGCATCGTCGGAGATCAGAGCGACAGATCGCTGACCGGCGAAGTCTGCCGAACGGGCACCTTGGCTCTTGTCCCCGATAATGCGGTCAATAAGCAATCAGATCCGAACGCTGCGTCTCACTCTCCGGTGTCTATCAATCGATCGTTTGCGGTCGTCTAAGTTTGCTAGATGACCCGTATTTTAATCACAGGAATGTCCGGAACAGGAAAAACAACGCTCCTCAACGAACTTGCAAGCCGTGGCTGCCAAACCGTGGATACAGATTATGACGGCTGGACGACTCCGGACGGCACATGGGATGAGCCCAGGATTGAAGATCTCCTAAAAGCAGAGCCAAACATCGTTGTATCGGGGACCGTCAAGAACCAAGCTCGGTTCTATCCGAAATTCGCTGAGATCATCCTGCTCTCCGTTCCAATAGATGTCCTTCTTGACCGCATCGCAAAGAGGACCAACAACCCGTATGGAAAGATCCCTGAACAACTAGCCGAGATTCGTTCGTATGTAATCACCGTCGAACCACTATTGCGGCTCGGAGCGACACAGGAGCTGGACGGCCGGCTACCCAGCAACGTTTTGGCCGACACGGTGCAGTGCCTAGCAAAAGACCTTGCACCCACGTAGTCCATGTCCTGGTCGTTTGCGAACACAACAGGGGCCCTTGATCCACTACGGTCAAAAATCCGTTTGGTGAGGGGTTATAGCCTGAATCTATGAAGCAGAGTTGCGGGGCGATTCAGGGTGCGGGCCGGTATCGCCGCTTTGGTCGAGGCAAGCCTGTGCTGATCTTGAGTAACCCTCAGGCCAACCCTGATTGGTGGGCGGCGGAGATCGTGACGCTACTCGTGGACGCAGGTTTTGAAGCCATAACTTTCGTCCATGAAGGCTCACATTACGAGTCTCAGGGTGTTGTTGAAGATGTTAAGCGATTGATCGATGGGTTAGGGCTGGACGGCGTTCGTCTTCTCGGGTGGTCACAAGGCGCAGTAATTGCACAAGAGACGGCTCTCGCCCACCCTGGCGTCATCCGATCAGCAGTTCTCATCGCGACGTATGGCCGACAGAACTACATGGACAAAGTCCTGCAAGACGCATGGGATGTGCTGGCCGTAGGCGGGGAGGAGCTGGATTCCGTTCGACTTGCGATGGGACTCCTCACAAGCCATCCAGCTGCCCTGCTGGGGTCCGATAACTTCGTCGGTCCTCTAATTAGCGCTCAAGCTGAGTGGGCTTCGAAACGATCCACCTCAGTTGAAGCTCGAACGAGATCTGCCACCTTCATCAGGTCATATCAAGACCGGTTAGATCCGCTCAGCCGAATGACGGTACCTTGCCTTATCGTGGGATTTGGGCAGGACGCCGACACATATCAAGCACGCGCAAAAGAGGTAGCGACTGCTATTCCCGCTAGCCTCTACATCGAATTTCCTGACGCCGGTCATCTGGAACCGGTCATTCATCCAGCGGACGTCATGGCCCCCGTCCTCCAGTTCTTGTTGGATCGTTAGGGGCTTTCGGAATACCACGAGCCGGGTCTCTCGGCTCTACATGTCCGCAAATCATCGTTCTACTATGGCCCGATCTCAGCTCTAGAACCCCGGCACAAATACCATTGAACGATGGCAATCAACTTTGACGTGCGTCCTGCTGAACCCAAGGACGTCCCGAGGATGGCGAAAGTTCACGTGGACACCTGGCGCGAAACCTACCGGGAATTGATGACCAGTGCTGTGCTGGACGATCCCGCTCTTCTAAGTTGGCGGGAAAAATTCTGGACCGCAGCCCTCACCGATCCGAAATACGCCCAGAACACCGCCGCCGTCGCTTCACATGAAGGTGCCGTAATAGGAATTGCAATGTCGGGCCCATCTCTTGACGACCCCGATGAGCCGCAGCAGTTGTACCTTCTCTACGTATACGCCGCGTTCCATGGTTCGGGGGTAGGTGCAGCGCTCCTCGATGCAGTCATCGACCGCACTGCGCCTGTTGCGCTCTGGGTCGCCGATCCTAACCCGCGAGCACAAGCCTTCTACAGGAAGCATGAGTTCGTTACCGACGGGGCAGTAAGATTGGAAGACGATGTGAGGTCGGTTCGGATGACCCGACATGATCTAGCAGCAAAGACCCATTAGGGATCGTTACCGGCCCTCGACCAGGTCCGACTGAACCGCTCTGGGTTTGATGGAGACTCGCGTTATTTGATTTCCACCAGTTGATTGATGGTGGTTTTGCCAGCATAGAACGCCTGCTCGAATTCTGCGGGCGGAATGTCACCGAGGTAGCCATGCAGACGTTCGGTGTTGTGCCAGTGAACCCATCCCAGAGTCGCTAGCTCGAGGTCCTCAACCGTCTTCCACGGACCAGATCGCGCGGGGCCGCGGACGAGTTCGGTCTTGAAATAGCCATTCACAGTCTCGGCCAGCGCGTTATCGTAACTGTCGCCGACGGTCCCGATCGACGGTGTCGCACCAATCTCGGCAAGACGTTCACCGTAGCGAATCGACGTGAATTGACTGCCCGCATCGCTGTGACAGCGCAAGTCACCGTGATGGGCGCCGCGGCCCCACCGAGCCATCTCGATCGCGTCGAGGACCATCTCCGTGCGCATGTGCGAAGCGCACCGCCACCCGACGATCATCCGACTGAACACGTCAATGATGAAGCAGACATACGCAACACCCGCCCACGTCGGAACGAAGGTCAGGTCAGTCACCTAAGAGCCGGTTCAGGGCCACCGCGGTGAACTCCCGGTTCACCAGATCCGGGTGCCTCCTCCCGGCAGGATCCGGTCTCGTCGTCTTCACACGCTTCGAACGCCTCGCACCCTCGATACCGGCAGCGCGCATCAGCCTGCCAGTCTGATCGCGGCCAATGTCGATCCCGGCGCGACGGGCTGCTTTCCAGAGTTTGCGGACCCCGTAGACACGATAGTTGTCTTCCCACAGGGTGATCAGATCCGAGGTGAGGACCGCGTCGCTGACAGCTCGCGCCGACGGTGCGCGGTTCTTCGCGGCGTAGTAGGTGCTCGGAGCCACCTGCAGCAGCGTACACATGGGCTCGACTCTTCAGCCGGCGTCCCTCAACGACGTCGTCCTTGTTCGCGTCGATGAACGAGACTATTTCCGATGTTGGCGGTCGAGCTCCGCCCCGAAGAAACTCGCGGCGCGCTTGAGGATTTCATTCGCCCTCCGCAGTTCACGGTTTTCCTGCTCAAGCTCACGCACCCGCCTGGCCTCCGAGGTACTCACCCCGGGGCTCTGGCCATCATCAACATCTGCCTGCCGCACCCACGCCCGTAAAGATTCAGTCCCGTATCCCAGCTGCGACGCTACCCGATGCACCGTTCCGTGCTCGGTACCCAGCTCCGCCCGCAAGGTCCGCACCATCCGCACCGCTGCGGCTTTCTCCTCCGGCGAATACCGACGTGCCGTCGACTTCCCAGATCCCTGACTCTTTGCCATGACTCTATTCTCGTTTCCAAGATCAGGAGTCTCCAACAAACCCAGGGCGGTTCACACCGACACATCGGCCGATAGGAGGAGAACGAAGATCGTTCTTTGGGCTGAAGTGATTCAACAGTGTGTTTACTAGCGTTAGTGGTTGGAAGAGGCAACTTTTAGTTTGGGATCCTGGCATGGAGCTGGAAGGAGTTCAGGATGAATACTTTTCGCCTTGTTCTTCCGAAACCCAGCCGCATGGAATATCGAAAGCCTGCCGCACTGAGCTGGAACAGTTTTGACAGATCATGTTGCTAGGAACAGGTCGTTTCGGCTTCAAGTTAGGCTGAAAGGATATTGAGACAGCTTAGAAGCAGCTTTGCTAAGCAACTTTGGGGGAACATGGATTCGGCACCGCAAGACCAAAACTGGCATCTTGAGTCCGAAGGGCTGTTGGCTGGCTATGATGGCACAGCGGTCTGCGGGGAATTCAACGTCGAGCTGCATTCGGGATCTGCGCTAGCGCTGGCCGGGGCTAATGGAAGCGGTAAGTCCACGCTCTTGCGGACACTCAGTGGCCGCCAGAAGCCGGTCAAAGGACGGGTTCGTATGGATCAAGCCCCGATCGATGAGCGCAGCCTAAACTATCGGCTTCGGGTTGCCGCTGTCTTCGACGACGATGCCTTCTTCCCTTCCTTAACAGTCAATGAGCATCTACTAATGATCGCTCTGGGCCACGGGCGAGTGGACGCTGCCGCGGCTGTCGATAGCGAACTCCACTTCTTTGGACTGACCAATCACGCTGAAGCTTTTCCTCACTCTCTTTCATCCGGACAACGACGCCGGTTGTTACTTGCTTCGGCTTTCGTACGACCGTTTTCCTTCCTGGTCCTTGACGAACCGGAGCAGCGGCTCGACCAAACGATGCGGCATCGTCTGGCCGAACGGATGGTCAGGAGCACCGCGGCCGGAGCAAGAATTCTGATGGCCACCCACGATCCGTTGCTACTTTCTGCAGCGGCTGACCGTTGCGCCCTCCTGGATGGCGACGAGGTAGCCTTCGTGGCGCCTGGTCACGCGGCCGAAACGATTTCCAGGTGAACCCGACGGCATCCACTGCGCCCATCGAGAGAAGTGTCCGCTTCAACCCATCTTCGTTTTCCCGTTTGGTCTCATCGCGTCACCCCCTCGAAAGCCGATGGAGCGCGATAGGCGGGGCATATCAAGCATTTCTCGGAGCCGTTGTAGTTTTGACCTATATTGGCAGCTTGCTATATGGCGTTCGCGAGGAACTTCTGGTTGGCGCGGGTTCGGTGTTCACCAGAGCAGTCGTCTCCGACCGGTTCGCGCAGATCCCTTCAGCGACCGCGATGGCTATCGTTCTGTTGATCGCGGTCGCCAGTGGTCTTCTACTACTAACTCGGCTCGGCCCAGTATCGGCAACAGCGGCTCAAGGGTATTGGTGGCTGAGGCTACCCATCAATCGTCGCCGGGCGCTGGTCGGTCCAGCGTCATTGAAGATGCTCAAGACAGGAGCCGGCGTCGGCATAGTCTTTGTGCCCATTGCAGCTTTGTCTAATCCGGCCGATGGTCTGGCTTCCGTCATGCTGGGCAGCGCTATGGCTGCCCTTCTCGGCGTCGGCCTGTTTCTCTTTGCCGGTTTAGCGCAAGTCGTCGGATGCACTGGTCTGATGACCCGCGTTGCCAGCGCAGTCGTCATGGTTGGCATGGCGGTTTTGCTTCTGCCACTGCTAACCGCCGGGAGGCTTGACTCTGACATTCTTGGAGGAGTGCCCACTCAGGTTCTGCTTTCACTCCCCTCGGGGTGGCCACTAGCGGTCCTGCAGGGTTCGATGTGGCCCTTATGGTTCTCAATAACCGCTATCGTGGCCGGGTTTCTGGCTCTGTACTTGTCGCTTGACCGTCTGCCGACTTCGGAGCTGACAGCCAGGGGTGGAATATCTGGACACGCGGCCGGAGCCTTCTACTTTGGTGACTTCAGAGAGCTGGGATTCGCTCTTAAGGACAGACGAGCAAGTCGGAAATTCGGAATCTCTAAGGGGCGTCCCACCTCGGCTTTTGCCGTCTTGGTCCGGGCCGACCTCGTTGCTTTCATGCGCACGCCCGGCAAAGCGCTCCACCTCCTACTGTGGGCAGTCACCCCAGCAGCCGTTGCTTGCATCAGCGGTGTTGGCAGTGCCTTAGTGATGGCCGCTGTGTTGTTAGCTTGTGGGTTGGCAGCCTCTTCGACGAGTGCCGCTGTAGCCCGTGTTCATGCTGAGAGACCGGTACTAGACGGGATGCTGCCACTAACCCCATCACAGACCCGACGAGCCCATACTGTGGTGCCCCTCCTTTGCCTCACACTCTGGGGTCTACTTGCCTTTGGCCTTCTCTCACTCATGGGCCCGAGCAGCTTCGAACTGCCTGTGTTTGGGGTAGTGGCTGGTGCCGGATTAGCTGGAGCAACAATCCGGGGTGCTTTTCAACCTAGCCCCGACTGGACCACCATGGGTGGCAGTAGCAACAACAAGCTGATGCCCGCCGGAGTCGAAACCAGTTTTGTACGAGGACCCGATTTCATCATCCTCGCGATGCTCCCTGCCCTTCTTGCCTTATTCATTCCCGACCCCTCAGGGTGGCTACTCGCCTCCCAAGCAGCGCTCAGCACGTTCTGCCTCTGGAGGGGAACACGGGCGGATTAGAGTCCTCGCCATCGGCGACTAGGAAGCTTGAGATCGGGCAGCCCCCGTCCCAACCTGGCAACATTCCGTGGGCGATGAAGTTTGTCTCGCCCTCACATTGGATCACAAGGGGATCGACGCCTACGGGCACCTGATTACGTCGGAACGGCAATCAATCGGCACACTGTTTATGTGACGCATTCGATCAAGGTAAGAAGTGCAGGCAAACAAGACGCCCCCGAGCTGGTGAGGATGAGGCACGCGATGTTCCGATCGATGGCCAGCGCTGGTGCTGCGGGCCGACCAGAGGAAATCGAAGACTCGTCGTGGTACACCAAAGCACAGGAAGCAATCGCCGCCCAGATCAACAGCGGCACACTATGTGTTTTCGTTATCGATGCTGAACCATCGTCCCGGTCTTCTGCCAATACTTCTGGAAGGTCGCTCTCTGCGTGCGCGATAGCAACTCTGGAGGAACGCCTACCTGGGCCAGGATTTCCCCGTGGACTCAGCGGATCAATGTCGTCAGTGTTTGTTGAACCGACACATCGTGGACGCGGATACGCGCGATTAGTGGTCTCCGCCGGACTGTCATGGCTGGATATTAGAGGCGCTGAGGTAGTCGATCTGCACGCCACCCCCAAGCAACCGAGCTCTACCTGTCTTTGGGATTCGCCGAGCCCCGCTCTCTATCCCTCCGTCGCCTTATGTTGCACGAGAGCCGCTGATTACCACTGACAGAACGCCGCCAAATAGCGATCAAATCCACAAAACAGTCCTGACCGGCCCAGCGGCGTCTTATAAACCATCCTTTGCGGACGCCGAGACGACTCTAAGCGGCAGCCTCAAAGATGATCTCTAAACCGTCTTCTTCATCCCACTGTTCTCCGACTGCTTGGAACCCGTAGTCCTCTATAAGAGTGCGGGACGCAGTATTTTCAGGGCTGATGGTTGCCCGAACGGTTCGGACCTCCGATTGAGCTTGGGCAACCGAAAGCAATATCTCAAGGGCTCGCCGCGCGTAACCTCTTCTTCTGTAGTTGGGGTCAATCCTGTATCCGACCTCGACCATTCCGTCGGCGTCCGGCACTCCATGGAAACCTGCTAATCCGATAGGCACGGCAATACCGGTAATGCATACGAATCGGGTGATCCAAGGGATATCTGACGCCGTATTTCGAACTTGAAGGCTCCTCATTCGCCAGAGACCAATGCACTCATCGCCCACTAGGTAGGGCGTCAAAGAAATTCCTTCTGGGAGGACCTCGTTCTGAGCCAGGCTGTGCAGTACAGGTGCTGGAACAACAATCAACGAGAGATCTGACGCCTCATGCTTTGGGTGCCGCCATGGCTGGTTACTAACTGTCATCCCAACAGCTTTCCATGTGGCCGTCTCATGGATGTCTCTGAATCCATCGTTATCGGACTGCCGCAGCGCTTCCTCCGATCAACGCGGCTTCACGCGGGACGTCAAGTAGCGACTTCGGTTTAGGAAAAATATGATCACACGCCGACTCGTCTGCCCCCATAACCTTCAGCGTATCCGTGGCATGATCGTGCAGCTAACTCAACCTGACCTATTGACAAACAATCGATTGATAATCGATACTTCGATCATGGAGTACCCACCAAAACACGTTGGTCCCACCACGATCCTGGTGACGCGAGCGGCGCTTGCCTTGCTTCTAATCGCTGTCGTTGTTGGACAGATAGCTGTCTTCATAACTGCACAGTCACTTGCGAGTACCTACCCCGAGTTTGCTAACCTCCAGGTCCCCCTCGTCACCGCGGGGGTCATATTCGGGGTATGCGTGCAAGTCATTCTTGTTATCACCGGGATCCTTGTCGGGTATATCCAAGATGGCCGTATCTTCGGCTCCTCGTCGCTCAGATTAGTCGACATCATGGCGGGCACCCTTGCTGTAGCGACCGTCATTGTTGTGAGCACTCTGTTTCTCATTCCTGGCCCACCAGCGCTTGGTCTCCTACTTCTCGGGAGTGCACTTGTGGGGGCAACATTTACCCTCCTCCTTCTGGTGCTTCGTTCCCTCCTCCACAGAGCTGCGTTCATGCGGGTGGAACTCGACGAGGTCGTCTGATGGCCATCAGAGTGATGATCGACGCGCTCCTAGCCGAACGTGGCATGTCGGTAGGTGAATTTGCAGAGAAGATCGGAATCACTTCCGCAAATGTGGCCGTCCTCAAGAACGGACGAGCCAGAGCGGTCAGGTTCTCAACCCTTGATGCGATCTGCCGAGTGCTCGACTGCCAACCAGGGGAGATCCTGCTCTGGGAGGATGACTGATTACCGCGAGGGACATCACTAGAATGCAGCGGTTTAGTTCAGCCCAAGCCGCAGTCGTGCCCGAAAACTCAGGTCGAGCAGGTAAATACTTCAACACTTCTAACTCCCACCATTGATGAGAAGAGGATCACGATATGACCAAGCAGAAGGCTTTCCGGTTCCATTTTTTCCTCGTCGTATTTGCCCTCACGATTTTGCTCGCTCAACTTGTCGTTATTCCACGGACGGCGGCAACCTACGCCAAGGCGTACCCAGAGGTAGCGTATCTAGCGCCCCCGACCGTCACCGCACTTGTGATTGCACTCATTGGTTTCGAGGTGGCGTTACTGGCTGCCTGGCGGCTAGTCGCCATCGCAGTGGCGGGGAAGGCGTCGACACTCCAGTCAAGGCAATGGGCCAGAATCATGACAGTATCCCTAATCCTCATGGCAGCGATCTTCGCGGGCGTTTTCTTCTACATGGGGTCCATCGCGGGAGTCGGCGGCCCAGCAATGTTGTTCGGACTCCTCGTCTCCCTCGCGCTTATCCTCATGACTTTTTCCATAAGGCATCGGGTGACGGGCTGGCTGAAAACGGCCGATACTTTACACAGAGCTAACTAACACAGTGGTTGGTTCCCCGTTAGCTGATAGGGGTCCCGCTTATTACACTGGTTTTATGTGAAAAGGAGCGGATTGTTGATGTCGTTCCACCGACAAGTGAGACACGACGCGTGGTTTTAATCGTATAGCGGCGGTGTTCCGTGAACGGTAAATGGCGGGGTCATGCGCGATGTGCACCCTAACCGCTGGCTACTACTGAGGAAAACGCCGCCAGATACCGATCATATTTACCGTAACCTCTAGCAGCGATCCGACACGCCTCAGTCTCACCGTTGCCGCACACAGTTCCCGTCAGCTCCATCTATTCCGCTGACTCGCGGCGACGTTGCAAAGCAGCCCAGCCGCTACTGAGTGCCACGGCTACTACAACAGCAATGGGCATTAGCCACCATTGTTGAGCGACAGCTGCGAAGATTCCGCCGAAGATTAGACCAGCAATCAGAGCACGATAGAACCAAGTTTTGGACATTCCGAGGTAGCCCGGTTCGGCTTCAGTTTCCATACATTCAGCCTATGCCCGGAAACGATCGTTAGCGGACGGGGCGCCTCACCTAATGAGGTGCAACCACTATTTGCAACTCGTCTTGGTAAAGAATCTTTCCTGGATCCTCTGACCAGATTTCTTCACAGCCGACGCCATAGCGATCTAGTAGGGATCCGTAGCCTTTTACTTTCCCGATGAGATGCTGCGCCGAAGCTTTGAACCAAGCTTGCGCTTCAGGGTTTGTTGCCCTGTCGTAGACACTCGGGTCAACACTGCTGGGATCCAGGTAGGTCGCGTTGCACCAGTCGTTGGCATTGCACCACCATGCGTAATCGGTGGGGCTCAATACCCCGTCCTGGGCAAGTCCGTTAGCTAACCCGAAGATACCCGGGAATTTTCCACGTTCGTTGGGTTCTGTCGCCTGGTACCTCACGTACTGGCCTAGTCCTGCGCGAACTCGGTTAGTTATTTGAGCGGCAACCTCATCAGCGTCAAGGTTAGACGTGTTGATAACAAGGTTAGCTTCTTCGAACAGCCAACTCCGCGCCGATGCATACCGTTCTAGGTGATCTAGCCTCCACTGCTTGGCAGATGCTTCGACCTCATCATTTTCGACCCGCGCCCGAATGGTCCTCTCATCCGCGTCCGATACGACCTGAATGAGCTGAACGTCCAGCTCTTCAAACTTCGCCTTTATCTCATCCCAATAGTCTTTGCGCAGCACGGTTTGAACTGCCACCAGGTGCTTCCCGGTTTGATGCTGAATCGCCACGGCAGTAGGCGGGACTAGCGCCCGCCAAGCTGGTAGATCCTGAAAATCGGTGAAGGTCTGGTCCTTCAACATATGTGTGAGCATGTAGCCAACAACTTCGGGATCAAACAACCTGAGATCAGACCTCGATTCTGCAAGCAGCGTTCCGGCAGTCGTTTTCCCCCACCCCGAAGGTGCCATAGTTCCAGATCATCATGCCGCTGACGCTACCCGTTTCCCGGCATCTGGATGTGTCTCACCGATGGTGTCCCTGAATCCATCGTTGGCGAGACACTTTCAGCCCCATGTCGGGAACCGTGTGGATTGAGCTGCTGTGGTGATTTCGGACGGCGGATTTGATGGTTTTCTCTACGCTGCCATGGCTGGCTGTTGGTAACTGTAGTGGA
>NZ_BAAAIJ010000037.1:0-1301 GCF_039526005.1 Arthrobacter flavus
TCTGAGCGGCCTAGGGATTTCGGACAGTGGGACCTCTTAAACTGAGGTTTCTACTGAAAGTGAGATTGGCAGTATGTCTGCATCGCGTCGCCGGTTTAGCCAGGAGTTCAAGGACGAGCTGGCCCGGGAAGTCATCGATACATCCAAGCCTGTGGTGGAGGTCGCCAAGGCCTACGGGGTAGGGCCGGAGACCCTTCGGCGGTGGGTGATGAAATACCGTGAATCCCATGGTGGTACCGAAACCGATCTGAGCGTTTCGGAGCGTGCCCGGTTGAAGGAACTTGAGCGGGAAAACCAGGAGCTCAGGGCTGAGGCCGCGTTCTTGAAAAAAGCGGCCTCGTACTTTGCAAGGGATCCACGGTAGTGGCGAAGTACGAGTTCATCGACTCCCAAAAGAACACCCCGGGGGCCACGGACCCGGTGTGGAAGATGTGCCTGTGGCTGGCAGTATCAACGTCCGGGTTCTATGACTGGCTGTCCCGGCCCCGCTCGGCCACCGCGGCGCGTCGGCAGGTACTGGCGGTGCGTATCCGGTACTTCTTCGAGGCAGCGGACGGGACGTACGGGTACCGGCGGATCCACGCCGACCTCGCCGCGGAAGGCACAGCGTGTTCCCCTGAGTTGGTGCGCTCGATTATGCGTGCCGAGGAGTTGGTGCCGTGTCAGCCGCGCCCGTTCCGGGTTACCACCAACGCCGGTGCCGACGGTGTTGCCGTGGTCCCGGACCTGGTGAAACGGGACTTCACCGCGGACCGTCCGGGAGTGAAGTTCGTCGGGGACATCACCTATATTCACACGTGGCAGGGATTCATCTATTTGGCCACCGTGATCGACTGCTATTCGAAGAAAGTCGTCGGCTGGTCCATCTCCGATCACATGCGCACCGAACTCGTCGTGGACGCCCTGAAAAACGCTGCTCGGACCACCCATGTCGAGACAGGTGCTGTCTTCCATTCCGACCGCGGCAGCGTCTATACCTCGGCCACGTTCCGAGATTTGGTCATCAATCTGGCTATGCGTTCCTCGATGGGCCGCACCGGCGTGTGTTGGGACAACAGCCTGGCCGAGAGCTTCTTCGGCGCCTTGAAAAACGAGCGGGTCTACCGCACCGTTTATGCCACGAAGCAACAGGCAAAACGAGACGTCATCCGCTATATCGAGGGCTTCTACAACAGCCGCCGCCGACACTCAGCCCTGAACTACCGCCGGCCCAACGAAGTCCACTACAGTTACCAACAGCCAGCCATGGCAGCGTAGAGAAAACCATCAAATCCGCCGTCCGAAATCACCACAGCAGCTCA
>NZ_BAAAIJ010000038.1:0-4666 GCF_039526005.1 Arthrobacter flavus
TCGGAAGGCCTCGACCTCCATCTCGTCACCGACGCGCCCACCCCGGCTACACCCCGCCTACACTCTCGTTTGCGAAGAGCCCGCAATGGCTAATAAGCCGAACATATCGGAGGTCTACTTTTCGAGAGTGAGTCCAAGTCGAATCCGCGCCCGCGAGGCCGAATTTGAACAGCTGGACCTTTCCACGATGACTCCTGACGAAGTATATTCCGAGCTGATGTTCGTGATTTCGCTAGCTGAGACAAGATCATCGTCGACACATTTTATGCTTCCGACTGACTCTCGATTACTTGAAGTAGGAACGACATTGTGGCGGGGTCGCACCTTGGACGTGGACGATCATTTTTTGCCTCTACGAGGTATGAAGTCAATTGAAGATGCTTGGGAAGCGCCGGCCGATAAAGTTCGGTCGCCGGGGCGCCTCAACAAAGCAGGTGAGTCCCTGCTCTATGCGAGTTACGGTAACCCGCTTGCCGTCCCCAACGAAATTCGGGTGAACGAAAATGAGTACTTCTCTCTCCTGAAGTATCGGGTCGTCACCGAAATTAATTTAACTGGTATTGGTTTGCCTATTAGGACGGAGCATTTTTCCGGCGCTGCGGCGCGGGGGGCTGGGGCGATCTCGGAGTTCTTCGGGCGGCAGTTCTCTCGCAGGTCTCGTTTAAACGACGGGGCTCATTACCTGCTTTCGGAACTGATTGCAAAATACAACTTTGATCTGCCCCCCGATTTCCATCACGGGTGGGCCTACCCCTCGGTCGCACGCCCGGGCGCGTTGAATGTGACACTAAGGCCAGAAGAAGCCCACATCAGAATGGAGCTGGTCGGAATTTGCATATGTAAAGCTCTTGTTGCCGCCGAAGAATTGAAGTTGTCTGGTTTTGCATACTCGGACGGAGCAGATACTGGCGCAGGTTTTCAATGGTTCGAACAAGGATCGACTGTACAGCTCGAGTTGTTTCCAGAGTTTAATGTCTAGACGGATCGAGTTAGATCCATCGGCAAATGCTTTCAGGGGTCGTAAGTTAAAATTTGGCATTGCCACGCCTGAAGAGGTGTCCCTGGCTGGCCGACGTCAAGGATCGGCACTCAAGGCCGAAGCGCTTTCTGATTGTGAGGGTGCGACCGCTGGAGGCTAAGCCCCCAAAGGTTATTCAGTTACGGAATGTGGTGGAGTTCCGCTTCAACGTGTAATTTTGTCACGAAATAACGTCGTGATTCAGTGCAAAGTGAACGCAAGCGGTGTGAGTGCGTGGGGGCTGAGGTTCGGCCAGTGCAGCTCGGGCCTGTGGTGCGTATTCGGCGGAAGGCATTGCGGGACTGCCCCCGGTTT
Source organism: Arthrobacter flavus (assembly GCF_039526005.1). Classification (NCBI taxonomy): domain Bacteria; kingdom Bacillati; phylum Actinomycetota; class Actinomycetes; order Micrococcales; family Micrococcaceae; genus Arthrobacter; species Arthrobacter flavus. Next base: position 1,334 of record NZ_BAAAIJ010000038.1, read on the forward strand.
TGTTGACTCCTTGACGGGCACGATGGTTCGGTTTCCGGCTATGGTCTGAGGGTTAGGCTTCTTTTGAGAGGTTTTACCTATGCCGAGCCCCTCTCCTGAGTTCCGTAAAGGAGCTGTCGAGCTCTCAGCATCATTTTCAACGGCGACTTTTCCACCCGCATCGCCCGAAGGCGGAAGTAGCACTACCGCGACAACAAGTTCCTGTGAAGCTCCACCCAGTCACCGCCAGGCAGGCTGGTTCTGTCGTAGTCATCAGGTATCAATATGACGTTGGCGGTGGGAGTCTGCATTTGCATGTCAGACGACGGGTTGGTTGCGCATCCCGATGCGGAAACGTCGGACGCTTCGTCTGAAAAAGCGATGAGGCAAACGACCGGTTCGATGGGATCCCCTTCGTCTTGAGCTACTTTTGCCACATAGAAGGTGTTGCCGTCGTGAGAGCCAAGGTTCCGTGTGGAGTCCGCGTTAAGAACGGCGCCTTCAGGGCCCAAGCCATCGACTGAGACACGGTCCACATCAGTCTGCGGTTCCTCGAAGATCGCGTAGGGAGGCGGGGCAGAGCAGGCTGACACTGATCCTAGGCTGAATAGAGCGATGGCGATCCACATTGTGCGACGCATAGCGTTCCCCCTGAACGACGAGCCGGAGCATCCGGTGTGAGCACGTTACCACCGTGTATGACCCATAAGTCTGTGAGCACAGGGTGCGAAGTGATTCAAGGAAGGGGCGGGACAGGAACGGGGGACCCACGATCGGAGTGCACCACGGTCCCTGCAAGGCGGCGTACCCTAACCGCAGTCTCGAGCGCGACGACGAACAGTGAAGACCTCGAACGTGAGCCCATCGAGCATCCGACGGCCCTTCCGGAGTAGACGTCCTCCACAGCGCAGGAGAAGTGCTTCCATTCAGCGGTAGGAGTGTTCGGTGATCTTTGTCAGCCGCAGCCCGTTCCCGGGGGATCTGCTGGCGATTAGCGGTAACGAATGCAGGCTCGCCAGAGGCTAGTCGGTTGCGTAGCGTGGTGGAGTTCAGATTCAATGTAAGACCCCGCCTGAATCGGTAGAAATGCCGCCTTTGTGAACTTATGAGGATGACGCGCGTGCCGCGGCGATGCCTTGTATGACCTCGGGGCGCCGGACACTTTCGCCGTCCCTCAACGTAACCGGCTCCGCGGGAAACAGCCCAACCGCCCCGTCGTGGGGTGACCTTGATTTGGTGTCTTCCTCGTGTAGTGCGTAAGGTCGACCATGCGCCGCGGGGTGGAGCAGTTCGGTAGCTCGCTGGGCTCATAACCCAGAGGTCACAGGTTCAAATCCTGTCCCCGCAACAATAGGGCACCTACTCACGACCATAGTGAGTAGGTGCCTGAACTTCATTAAGTCGGATTCACGGTGCCGCGATGAGCGCTCGGAGGAGGCTCCTCACCCACGCCGACCGCGGACGCGCCACCCTAGGATTGCCGCATGACCAGCATGCAGCGCACAATCGAAGCCGTCCGGGACAAGATCATCGCAGCCGCCGCTGAGGCCTGCGCGGTCGCCCAGTTGGAGCACGACGAGCCCGGGCCCAGGTTGGGGACTGGGCTGGATGGAAGATTCGTCGGCGCGACGGACGACCAGGACATTTATTAGGCGTTGGCCGTAGCCCTTAGCCTATGCCGCAGTGGGATGGGGTCGTTCCGCGACGTCGGATACGATCTGGACCCGGGACGGCGAAGGGCTGAGCGCGCCCGATCGCAGCGGACATCGCTGGTGGTGGCTCAACCAGTCCAGGCGCTCCGGCCAATGAGCGGTCGGGTGAGGATCGTCGCGACTCCGAGACCTTTCTTTTTGACGGAACGTGGTGGGGTTCCGTTTTAATGTGTAAATAGATTCTTGCGGACTGGTCACTCACTGCTCCATGTACATCAGTGTAACCAAAATGTACAATGAAGACATGTCTACTGTGAGCGTCGCAGATGCGCGCAACCATCTTTCCGACGTCATTGCCCGTTCGAAGAGCGAAGCTGTGTTCATCGAGCGTCGCGGTCAGCGCGCCGCCGTGGTCGTTAGCCCCGAGCAGTATGATCGGATGCTGGATGCGCTCGAAGATGCCGAGGATGTTGTTGCGTTCGACGAGGCAATAGCTGAGGAAGGCCCCAATATTCCCTGGGCTGAGGTGAAGGCAGATTTAGGCTGGACGTGAGCTACCAAATCGAGCTGCGCCCTGCTGCAGTTCGTGCTTTGAGGCGCATCGATCATCAGGATCGCGACCGCATTCGTGGGGCGATTGCGCTTCTTGGGAAGGATCCGCGGCCGCCAGGGGCCAAGTCGCTTCAGGGGCGGCCCGGGCTCCGAGTGAGGGTAGGGAACTACCGCATCATCTACACCGTCGACGACAACGTTCTTATCGTTGCCGTGATCACGGTCGGCCACCGTCGAGACGTCTACGGTCGCTGAGCGCAGCAAGTGGATCCTCTTCTGTGATTGTCGCGTGGGGGATCGAGGCCTCTTATTCCGTGTTGGAATGTCGCACCATTACCGTAAAGGACTGCCCAAGGGGTGGGGTTATCCACAAATAGCCAATGCCAGCGAGCGAAAGTGTCTTGATGGGCTCAGAATCGTCGTATGGGTATTAGATACTACGCATATGCGTTCGATAGCGAGCAGACCGAGAGGGCGCTCAGCGACCCACTCACCGTGATCGGATCCGACCCGCTTGCAGACGTTCTGGGCCTCGAGGGGGGCTTCACCGTTGGTTTCACAGCCTTTCGACAATCCGTTCCGGAGCGTGACCTTCTGTACCTTGATAAGGCGTGGTCGTGTTTGCAGCTGCTCACCGCTCCTCCCGTTGCAGTTGATAGAGCCAGACCGGCCTATCGAATGTTTGAAGGACACGTGACCTACCTCGACAATGGTTTCACCTGGCGGCCATGGCTGCGCGTTCTCCCGCCGGACGAGGTTGAACTAGTCGCCCTGGATGTGGAGATGATTGGTGATCACGACATGGAAGCGGGTTTGGAGGGGTTCCACTCGTCCCAGATGCTGGAGTCCGAGGTCGCCTATGCAATCCAGTTCCTTCATCGAGCCAGAAAGTTCGTCCAGGCTGTGGCATCGGAGGGGCGTGGATTCGCCTACATGATTGGCTGAGGTTACTCGGTTACGGCACGTGGTGGAGTTCCGCTTTAACGTCTAATCCCAAGGAAAAAGTAAGGGAACCTAAAGTCTCGCTCCTCAGATCGACTGCGTCGCTGCGAGTTCCGCTCGTGGCCATGGTTGGGCCCCCGTTAGCAGTCCAGCGTCTATGCGATAGCTGATTGGTTTTCTTGCGTCCAGTTTTCCCAGTAGCGGTTGG
>NZ_BAAAIJ010000039.1:0-2084 GCF_039526005.1 Arthrobacter flavus
CCGTCAAAACCAGCTGCAGCAAAAGACTGCCGCTTAACCCGAAAAACGACTATCCCGTGTCTCACTTACTTGACACACCTCACAGCCGCGAATATCTCCCATCTGGGGATTGAAACGCTCACCATCGTGATCAGGCCGAAGGCTACGGCGGAGAAGATGAGGATACTTTTGAGGCGGACGTTGACCCATGTACCGATGCCTGCCAGCCACAGACCGAGAAGAGCCCCGACGCTGTAAGCGGCCAGAGCGTATCCATAAGCACCAGCTGGGGCGTCGGGTAGATCGGCTAGGTACGGCACAGCCAGAACAGTGGCGACGGCAACCAGGAAGGACGCGCCCGCTGACGACACGAACGCCATAGACACTTCTGGTGGTAGTTGGCCTTTGTAGCTTCCCAATCTCGAAGCGCACCCAAGCCCCGCATTTTGTGGAGATACTTTTCGGGGAGCTGACATCTTATGGCCCTTGCCGGGCGCGAGCCGTTTGAAGCCTAGAAGGGCCAGGGCGACCACGAATGTAAGAACGTTGATCCCTAACGCGAGAGTTAGACCGCCGAGACCAAACAGCAGACCACCGATCGCTGGACCCACCATCTGCGAAACAGTTTTGCCTGTTTTTCGTGCTGCTGCCAGCGACTGCAAGTCATGTCTGTAGGTGGTCCGGAGAGCGGATTCAGCCGCCGGGTTATCAAACGAACCCGCCGCACCCACAAGCACGCCAAGAACGGCGAAGGCGACTGTGTTGGCTTCGGATAAAGGAATGAGTGCTGCAACCAGGACGGCGCGGACCACATAGCTTCCCAGCAAAAGAACCCGCCGATCCACGAAATCCGCAATAGTTCCGCCTACTGCGGCAAACAACGAACCGAGAAGCATTCTCCCCAGGAACGTCGAGGCTAAAGCAACAACACTATCGCTGACCGCATACACACCCAGCGGGACAACGACTGCCGTTATGCCATCACCAAGCTCCGACGTGAGAAATGCCGCCAGCAGCCGGCGACTTCGCTGATCCGTAAAGGGGCGGATCAACTGCCTTGTTCCTTCCCACCGCCTTGTCATAGCTTCAAGCACCGAGGAAAACGCGCTCTGGGCGAGTCAGCACTGCCCCGACAAGCCGAACTTGTACTTATATCCATCCCCATAGCAATCATTGACGAAACCTATGCGCTCAAGCGCACTTGAGCGCAACAGGTATCCGCCGTAGCTTTGCTACATGACTCAAGCAGCGCGCCAATACCTAGGAATTGGCAAAGTTGCCGCGCGATCGGGGTTCGCGGTGTCAGCCATTCGCCACTATGAGGATCTCGGTCTTGTTCGTAGCGCCGGACGGAGCGGGCATCAACGAGTTTTCGACCGCAGCGTGTTGCGTCGTCTAGCCTTTATCGCCGCGGCCCGAAACGTCGGACTAAGTCTGCGGGAGATCCACAAAAGCCTTGAAGGCATTCCCCTCAATACAGCCCCAACCCCTGCCGACTGGCATCGGATCAGCGCGCCATGGAAGATGAAAGTTGACGCCAGGATCCGTGAATTGAATACCTTACGACGGTCACTCGACGACTGCATTGGATGTGGATGCCTGTCAATGAAGACTTGCGCAATGCTAAACCCTCAAGACGAAGCTGCCGCCGAAGGTTCGGGCTCACGGTGGGTCAACGCCGCGATGAAAGAATAACGGGCCTACCCGCAACGACCCACCTGACCTGCCATCGCAGCACCTACCAAGTGATTCCCTCATAGCTTCAACCACCCGGCACGCACAAAGGGTCGTCAAAACCGTTCAATTCGCACGTCGTGTCTCATCTTTCGGCGTCACGAAATCCATCGTTTGCGGACGCCTGAAGACTTTAAGCGGCAACCTCAAAGATGATCTCCAAACTGCTGAGGTGGCCCAATCCAGTACGTGGCGCGGTCGGGTGTTGATTCGCTCGGCGGATGTCGTCGAGGTCGCGCATTGAGAACTGTCGCAGATCCGCACCTTTGGCGAGGTATTGGCGCAGAAGTGGAGTGGTCCCCAGAAGTTGGACACCGAATTTAGGATCCTTCTTCAGGGAGTAATCAGATGTATTCAGGAAGCACGTTGAG
>NZ_BAAAIJ010000040.1:0-1305 GCF_039526005.1 Arthrobacter flavus
GGGTCTGCCCAGGGTTTGGTTGTCACCTGACCTGTGAGGATTTGTTCTCACTGGAAGGATGTCAATTATGGCAAAGGCATATCCGAAAGAGTTCCGCGACGACGTCGTGGCCGTGGCCCGGAAGGGCCAGTCATCGATGAAGCAGATCGCAAAGGACTTCGGGATCTCCGAAGGATGTCTGCATGGCTGGATGAAAAAGGCGGACATCGAGGACGGTAATCGTCCCGGTGTTACCGCGGCGGACCAAGCCGAGCTGCGGGACGCCAGGAAACGGATTCGGTTGCTCGAGCAGGAGAACGAGGTCCTGCGGCGGGCGGCGGCGTATCTCTCGCAAGCGAACTTGCCGGGAAAATAGTCTTCCCGCTCGTCCGTGAGATGGCCGCGGCCGGTGCCCCGATCAGGGTGCCGGTCGCGGTGGCGTGCAGGGTTCTGGGCCGATCAACCCAAGGGTATTACAAATGGTTGCAGGACCCCGTGTCCCAAAGGGATTGGGATGATGCGCACCTGATCGAGGTGCTGCGTGAGATTCATGCCGACGACCCGACACTGGGGTATCGGTTCCTCGCTGACGAGCTCGCCGATCACGGGGCGACGGCGTCGGAGAACCGGGTGTGGCGCCTGGCGCTCATCGGCGGGCTGCAAGCCTCCCACCACCGCCGACGAGGCAAAGGGAACAAGCCCGGGCCGGCGGTGCACGACGATCTCCTTGGAAACGTCGATGACAAGGGCCGCGTGACCCACGATTTCGGTTCCGTCGCGACGGGACCGGACCAGGTGTGGTTGACCGACATCACCGAGCACTGGACCGCGGGCGAGGGCAAGCTCTACCTGTGTGCGGTCAAGGACTGCTGGTCGAACAAGATCGTCGGCTACTCCATCGATACCCGAATGACATCGGAACTCGCCGCCGCAGCCCTCCGAAACGCAATCACCCTCCGCGCCCCGGCCGGGACCATCGTCCACTCCGACCGAGGTAGCCAATTTCGTTCGAAGAAGGTCGTGCGGCTTCTGAAGAACAACGGCCTCCGTGGCTCGATGGGCCGGGTCGGTTCCTCGAGCGATAACGCCGCGATGGAATCGTTCTTTTCCCTGCTCCAGAAGAACGTGTTGAACACCCGCCGGTGGGACACCCGGGAGCAACTGCGTCTCGCGATGGTCGTCTGGATCGAGAAGAAATACAACCGCCGACGCCGGCAACGATCCCTCGGGAAGCTCACCCCAGTCGAGTTTGAGACAATCTACTTAGCCACACACGCGGCCTAGAAACCACCCACCCCCAGTGTCAACCAAAGTCTGGGCAGACCC
>NZ_BAAAIJ010000041.1:0-1121 GCF_039526005.1 Arthrobacter flavus
GGCGGTAAAGACCGGCCGAGACTTTTTCTCAGACATAAGCACAATCCTCTCAAACCGTGTCTCACATCATTGATACACCTCAGCTGCATGGTTTCTCTGGGGGATTGCTTTCGGGCCGGAGGACGTCGTTAGCGACTCAAGAGTCGCTTCAGTGATCACCGACCAATGGTTGGCTCGGGTGTACGCAGCATGGTCAATTGTGGGGAAAATTGGTGCGGCCGGAGCCTACGTTCTCGTCATCGCTATCGGTGATCTTGATATTCAGTTCGGCTTCGTCACGATCGGGCTGCTGTACGCGGTCATCCTTCCTGTCCTCATCATCGTCCTGCCAAAAGAAACAAGAGAGAGGACGCCTTTACCTAAGACCTGAACCAGCAAACGCCACTTTCGGTCACCCGGTGTGGCCGGTAACGATGGTAAGTGGGACGGGTCACCGGAGACATTATCCCGATTGATCGATGTATTGATCTTCGAGTCCGTGGTTGCACTGTGCCTTTAGCCCCTCGCTGTAAAGTGTGGGGCTTCGAGTACTCTGGCTCGATGACTGACTCTCATGCCTCAGATTTGTACGATGCCGTCAACACCTGGGGCATTGATGATGAGTTCTTTCTGAAATTCGCTACAGCGGTCCCTGCTGCCCGGGTGCTCGACCTAGGCTGCGGCACCGGACGCGTGACTCTTGCGGTCGCGCTGGCAGGCGGCAAGGTCACAGGTGTAGACCCTAATGGGACAAGACTAGAAGCGGCACGGGCAAAGCCGGAGGCCGGACGTGTGGAATGGATCGAGGGTGACTCGACGGCGATTCCACCGGACCACGAGTTCGACGCTGCAATTATGAGCGCGAATGTTCCTCAGGAAATTCTCGACGACGCGGAATTAGCTCGGTCTTTCGCCGATATCGCAGGTCATCTCGTCCCGGGCGGTCGGCTTGCTTTCAACAGCCGTGACCCAAAGGCACGAGGGTGGGAAGCATGGACAAAAGAGTGCAGCCACAAACTGGTCCAGCTTCCCGAAGGGGAGAGTCAGCACTGGTACCAAACTGGTTGGGCCCCCGTTAGCAGTCCAGCGTCTATGCGATAGCTGATTGGTTTTCTTGCGTCCAGTTTTCCCAGTAGCGGTTG
>NZ_BAAAIJ010000042.1:0-1632 GCF_039526005.1 Arthrobacter flavus
GGAAGGTCCGTGTCTCACTACGGGCCTCTGAGATCGTAGTGTTCGACGGGCGCGTGATTGTGGCTAGGCATCAGCGAATCACCGTCAAGCACGGCCAATCCGTGCAGCTCGATCACTACCTCGAGGTCCTCAAAACCAAACCCGGTGCCCTTCCCGGTTCCACCGCTCTAGCCCGAGCACGACAGACCGGTTCGTTCACCAACGCTCATGAAGCTTTCTGGGCTGCGTCCCGGCGGGTCAACGGCGACGCGGACGGAACCCGTGAACTCATCGACGTCCTGCTCCTTCACCGGTTCATGCACCCCGACGACATCCAAGCTGGGATCAACGCAGCCCTTGGAGTTGGTGCGGTCAGCGCCGACGTCGTCGCGGTCGAAGCACGCCGGCACGCAACCGAAAACCTGAACAGCAATCGGAACCAGGCTGCCGCGGGTGGGTCCACGCCGGACCGTCATTCCGATGCCCGTCGTGGTGCTCACGCCGAGGACAAAGTGCAACGGGTTGTCAGTCTCACCCAACGCCGCCTCATGGACCCCGCCGCAGTCATCGCCGGCCTCCCACCCGACAGCCGACCGATTCCGACCGTCGGCCCCTATGACGAGCTACTCGCGAAACGTGCCCCAGCGAACCCAGCTGGCACGACCGCTGGCAACTCGAACAAGATCTCGAACAGCCCATCCGTCAGCATGTCGAAGGAGAACATCTCATGAGCCCCACCCCGACCACGACAGTGACCCCGACGTTGCGCCGGCGACGTGGCCTGACCGAGCAAGCTGCCGTCGCGACCGTCGATCAGGCTTGCCGACGGCTCCGTCTCCCCACGATCCGGGCGGTCCTCGACGAAGCACTGACCGTCGCCGGAAAAGAACAGTTGTCCTACCAGGGGTTCCTGGCCGAGTTGCTGCTGGCTGAGTGTGATGACCGGGACCGCCGCTCCTCGACCCGGCGGGTGAAAGCGGCGAACTTCCCGCGGGACAAGTGGCTCGGGGACTTCGACTTCGACGCGAATCCCAACATCAACCCCGCAACCATCCACACTTTGGCCACCGGGGACTGGGTTCGCAAGGGACGGCCGCTCTGTCTCATCGGGGACTCCGGGACCGGGAAATCCCACCTCCTCATCGGATTGGGGACCGCGGCCGCGGAAAAGGGGTACCGGGTGAAATACACCCTCGCCACCAGGCTCGTGAACGAACTCGTCGAAGCAGCAGACGAGAAGATGCTCGCTAAAACCATCGCCCGGTACGGGCGGGTAGACCTCCTCTGCATTGATGAGCTCGGCTATATGGAACTCGACCGGCGAGGCGCCGAGCTCCTCTTCCAGGTCCTCACCGAACGCGAAGAGAAGAACTCGATCGCGATCGCATCCAACGAGTCCTTCTCCGGCTGGACGAAAACCTTCACCGACCCGCGGCTCTGCGCCGCGATCGTCGACCGGCTCACCTTCAACGGCGCCATCATCGAAACCGGCACCGACTCCTACCGCCTCGCCCACACCCTCGCCCAGCAAAGCACGAACTGAGCTGCGAAGACCCTTGTTACCCAATGTTCCGCTAAATAATTACCCGTCAGAGTAGCCTTCCTCACCCCGGCAGGGCGGAGGCGAGTCGATTCCGGTCGTGTAACGCTTCC
>NZ_BAAAIJ010000043.1:0-603 GCF_039526005.1 Arthrobacter flavus
AATAACCAGGCCGTCTGGGAACAAGCCCTCAACGTCTAACCCAATTCACCGGGATAAATGCAGCATCCCAAACCATCGTTTGGGACTCCCCGCCGCTTAGTTGAGCGTCTCTGACGTGATCACCCAACGCCGATAACGTCCTATTACGTCGGGCTGGAGGACAGCACGATCATCATTTCAAGGGATCACTAAACGAGCGGAGCGCTGTGCCGAAGCCAACGGTTAACCTGCACCGGCTCGCCGCCTTGAGATCCCAGGTAGGAGTCTGCTGGCCGAAATCCCGCACGTTCGGCAACCTTTTCACTGGCGGTGTTGCCAGCGACGGTCTCCAGTGCCACCGCGGAAAAGCCATGGTCGAATAACCAGTTCGTGAGGAGTCGAACTGATCCGGTCGCCGCCCCCCGGCCGCGGCCTGCAGATTTTAGGGCATAGAAAACTTCCGGCTCACCACCATCACGCCAGCTCATCCCAACCGTTCCCATCGCCCAGCCGTCGATCACTATCGCATACCGGGCGACAAGCGGGTCTGCCCAGGGTTTGGTTGTCACCTGACCTGTGAGGATTTGTTCTCACTGGAAGGATGTCAATTATGGCAAAGGCATA
>NZ_BAAAIJ010000044.1:0-1434 GCF_039526005.1 Arthrobacter flavus
TGGAGTGGTCCCCAGAAGTTGGACACCGAATTTAGGATCCTTCTTCAGGGAGTAATCAGATGTATTCAGGAAGCACGTTGAGTCATTCCGACGCCGTGTCGGCGGTCGAGTTGTTCGAGCAGGGGTTGACCGCGAAGTCTGTCGCGCTTGCTCTTGATATTGCACCGAATTCTGTCCAAATGTTGTATGAACGATGGCAGGTACGAGGAACGGGTGCGTTGATGACAAGAGACCGTAAGCAGTACGACGTCGAAACCAAGCTCGAGATCGTGCGGCGTCATCTTCAAGGAGCGTCCGGACGCATCCTGGCCAAGGAATACGACCTTCCCTCACCCGGCACCGTCACGAACTGGGCGAAAATCTACCGCCGCGATGGTGAAGACGGGTTACGCCCGAAGAAACGGGGTCGGCGACCGGCCAATCGCGAGAATCCTCGCCCCGAGAGTGAGATCGAGCAGCTCCGAAGAGAGAACGAGCGCTTACGTGCGGAGGTGGCGTATTTGGGAAAATTGCGGGCCTTGAGGTCACACGAACGACGCTGAAAGTCCAGGCGATCGACGATCTCAAGGCCCAACACCGGTTAGCGCTGTTGTTGCACCTAGCAAAGCTTCCCCGATCCACGTTCTACGACCACCGCAACCGGCTCACCCGGCCAGACCGGCATGCGAAGCTCAAGGAGGCCATTCGTCAGGTCTTTGCACAGGCTCGAAGCGCCTACGGGCATCGACGCGTTCTGGCGATGCTGCTGCGACAGGGCTGGACGGTGTCGAAGAAGACCGTGCTGAAGCTCATGCGCGGGCTCGGGCTGCAAAGCCCGGTGCGTCGCCGGCGCAGATACAACTCCTTCCGTGGCGAGGTTGGAAAGGCTGCTGCGAACGTGTTGAACCGCCAGTTCGAGGCCGCGGCTAAACACAGCAAATGGGCTACCGACGTCACCGAGTTCACGGTTGGCGCCTCCAAGGTCTACGTCTCGCCGGTCCTTGACCTTTATGACAACCGGATCGTCTCTGTCATGGCAGGTCCATCTCCGAGCGTCAGAATGGTCACCGAGGGCCTCCGCACTGCGATCAGTGGCCTCGCTCCAAACGAGCGACCCCTTGTCCACTCAGACCAAGGATTCCAATACCGTCACCCGCTCTGGCAGGACACGCTCTGTGAAGCCGGACTGACCCAATCAATGTCCCGTAAGGGCACATGCCTGGATAACGCCTCCATGGAAGGGTTCTTTAGCCACCTCAAAGAGGAATGGTTCCGGATTCAGCAACCCAGCACGATTGAACAATTTCACACCGGGCTGGACGAATATCTGCTGTGGTGGAACAGCACCCGGATCCAACAAAGGCTCGGCTACCTCAGCCCCGACGAATACCTCGCCCAAAACCCCGCAAACGCATAACATTTAATTAGGAGTCCAGCTTTCGGGGACCACTCCAG
>NZ_BAAAIJ010000045.1:0-861 GCF_039526005.1 Arthrobacter flavus
TCGGAGGCCAGGCGGGTGCGTGAGCTTGAGCAGGAAAACCGTGAACTGCGGAGGGCGAATGAAATCCTCAAGCGCGCCGCGAGTTTCTTCGGGGCGGAGCTCGACCGCCAACATCGGAAATAGTCTCCTTCATCGACGCGAACAAAGACGACGTCGTCGAGGGACGCCGGCTGAAGAGTCGAGCCCATGTGTACGCTGCTGCAGGTGGCTCCGAGCACCTACTACGCCGCGAAGAACCGCGCACCGTCGGCGCGAGCTGTCAGCGACGCGGTCCTCACCTCGGATCTGATCACCCTGTGGGAAGACAACTATCGTGTCTACGGGGTCCGCAAACTCTGGAAAGCAGCCCGTCGCGCCGGGATCGACATTGGCCGCGATCAGACTGGCAGGCTGATGCGCGCTGCCGGTATCGAGGGTGCGAGGCGGTCAAAGCGTGTGAAGACGACGAGACCGGATCCTGCCGGGAGGAGGCACCCGGACCTGGTGAACCGGGAGTTCACCGCGGTGGCCCTGAACCGGCTCTTAGGTGACTGACCTGACCTTCGTTCCGACGTGGGCGGGTGTTGCGTATGTCTGCTTCATCATTGACGTGTTCAGTCGGATGATCGTCGGGTGGCGGTGCGCTTCGCACATGCGCACGGAGATGGTCCTTGACGCGATCGAAATGACACGGTGGGGCCGCGGAACTCACCATAGTGACCTGCGCTGTCACAGCGATGCGGGTAGTCAATTCACGTCCATTCGCTACGGTGAACGTCTCACTGAGATTGGGGCTACGCCGTCGAGGGGGACCGTGGGAGACAGTTACGATAACGCGTTGGCCGAGACCGTGAATGGCTATTACGAGACCGAACTCGTCCG
>NZ_BAAAIJ010000046.1:0-1858 GCF_039526005.1 Arthrobacter flavus
ATGATTCGTGAATTTCCTCCTGTGTCCATTCTCGGACACGAAACTCACACAAACACTGGACTTCTACACGGGGACCCAACCACTTTGTGCGCTGGGTGAGCAGGATGAATGAACCTGCGGCCAGCGCGGTGCAAACAGGAATCACCAAGTCCGCTACCCCCACTGGGCTGCTTGATTCTGCCCCGGAATAGAAAACGATGAATGCCCAGACTGCGGCCACAGTGAGGGTTACGGCGATTGCTATCACCTTCACATCCAAGTGGCTCCGCCGAGCAAGAAGATAGCCGACAGCTCCAGCCAGTCCTCCGATGATCACTCCGAGCACAGCTCCCGTGATCACGCTGAACGCTGTAATGCCACTCGTTACCTCCGGAGAGTCGGATCCGGAGTAGAACAGGAGGTATTGGAGGGGGCCAACAACGGCGCCTGTTACCGCTGCTATGGGTAACAGCAAAAGTGCGCGACGTGCGTGTCTTTCGACTGGAGGGTTCAAGATTTTACTCAACTGTAGCTCCGGGTATTTAGGACAAGCTGGGTGGCAAACTGGGTCCACCTTATCTTCGCCGCTTGAGCGTTGGCTGCATTCGCGACCGCCCCTCTGTCCGTGATGACCGTGGCCGCGATCGCGACACGAACAGGCCATCCCGATGGCTTGTAGAAGGAGAAGCTGATCGTTGACCCTGCGCCATCAAAGTGGCCTGGTGTTGCTCTTAGAGCGAAGTTGGTTGCGCCGGCACTCCGCACCATTTCAACGGGAGCCGGAATGTTGATGAAGGTCAGCGGACTGGCGTTTAGAGTAAATCGGTTTCCTCCCAGTGGGAAGTTCCTCGGTGCACCCGAGATCGGGAAGGAGCAATTGAAGCACCTGCTCAGCTCGCGGCTAGCACGCGCTACAGTTTCATTCCCCGGGATATATGCCCCGTTTCCGGTCCTGGCAATGGCGGTGTGCGAGTACGTCCAGTAGGGGTCGGCCAGGATTGGATACTCATAGTTGCCGCTGGTGTGATCAACGTACTGAGTCAGGTGCCGTTCTCGAACGCAATATGTGTTGGAACGGAGACGCCGGCGGCGTCGGTAGCCCACGGGACCTGAATGATCCCCAAGCCGTTCGCTTCGCTGTCTTCGATAACAAAGCTTCCGTCTTCGAGGGGGTAGACCACCGCACCATCGGGTAGATCGACGCTGTACTCAGCGGCTACTGGGGACTGCGCATCGCCGATGACTCTCAATATTTGGACGCCATCGGTCTTTGCCTGTACAGCGGCGAAATCATTTGCTCCGTCGATTTCCGCCACGCGAAGTCCGTCAGTGTTGATGGCTGATTCCGTGGATAGTCCCTCGATGCCAATCGAAACCTGATTGGCATCCGCGGGAAGTGCGGCCGGGGAAAGTTCACTGCTCACCACAATCGTTGGTAAGACGGGGAATTCTTCGGCATTTGGTGCCTGCGGCAGATCGGCCGTGCTGTCGGCAACCGCTTCAGGAATGACTTCTAGGATCACGTCCTGGCCTGAGTCGATCGCTCCCAATTCTTGCAGCTCAAGGTCTACGTTCGCCGCGACGTCCGAGAACTCGCTGGAAATCCAGGCGCCCGCATCTGCGGGTGAGTCGAGGTGGATTGCGGCATCGGGCGCCTGGGCGCTGTCGAAGGCTACTGCTGGGGTACTTCCAATTCCCAGGGCGGTCAACGATAGAGCTATCCCAAAACGCATACTTCTTGTATTCAATTTTCCCCCATTGATTTTGTGCCGATCACATCGTTGTGAGCCGGATAAAGTGAATATACAGGCTGTTAGCTGAAATGAGCCTCGTTACCTCAAAAATTCGGGCTATTGACTAGGTCAACCGTAAATGGCCC
>NZ_BAAAIJ010000047.1:0-27798 GCF_039526005.1 Arthrobacter flavus
AACCTCACCAATTACATCGCCCGCAGCCTGCTCGAATCAGGCGGCTTCAGACCCCACCTACACCCTCAACTATGAAGAGCCGACAATGGCCTCATGCGTTCCGACGGCCTGGGGAGGCCGACAACCGAATACTCTCGCCATGAATCCGGACCCTCGGCTAAGCCTGAGCGATTGTGGCTGCCCGGATTCGGACGGTTCGAAGGGGGCCGCAACTCGCGTAGAGAGACGGCAACGCACCAATTGCCCCTGACGATCGCGGTCGTCATTATTGCCGTCACCGCAGCGTTATTGAATCCAGGTTTACTACTCAACGGGCTCTTCCTCGCAGGACTCTTCCTGACCCTTGCACTGTTCGCGGCGTGTTTCCTGATTCCGTGGGGGCGCCTCCCATTGGGGGCCATGCTGACCATCCCCATCCTGGATTTGGTCGCCATCTTGCTCTGCCGGAACGGCGCCGTCGACATTGTTCCTGGCCTGGGTGCGCTGGCGGCCTTCCCCATCGTCTGGCTGGCGGCATCGGGTCTGATGCCGCTGCTCTCCGCGATAGTCAGCTTCGTCGGGCCCTTCCTCATTGTCCTGTTCCCCTACGTGCTGGATTCCGGCACCATGCACGCGTCCCTGGTGGACACCCTGCTGCTCCCCACCATGACGCTGGCCCTTTTCCTCCTGCTAAGAGTCCTCACGCTCCAGATGAGGATGCAACGGCTGGAGTTACAGCAAAAAGCTGATGAGGTGTCAGCCCTCGAGGCACAGAGTGGTGATGGCGAACGACTGCTCGCTGCCATCCTCGACACGGTCGACGTCGGTGTCGTCGCCGTCGATACGGGAGGAAGAACCTTGCTGTCCAACCGGCAGCAGCAACTGTTCCAGCAGGGAGCGTCCTCCCAGGACGACGACGAAGACATCAGGTTCTTCCGAAGCAAGGGATCCGCTCCCCTACCCGAATCGCTGCACCCCATTCGCCGGGCTGCCGAGGGGGAATCATTCTCCAATAACCTTCTCTGGCTGGGCGACGGGGACCGTCAGCGGGCGGTGTCCACGGCAGCTCGGCCGATGACGGGTGGCGACGGGGGGTTCACCGGCTCCGTCGTCGTCTTCACTGACGTCACCGATCTGGTGACGGCGCTGACAGTGAAGGAGGATTTCGTCGCCAATGTCACGCACGAGTTCAGCACACCCCTCACTTCCATCCTCGGCCATCTCGACCTGGTACTCGAGTCCCCGGACGTCCTGACCCCGCATACCCGTGAGTCCCTGGCCATCTCCAGGCGGAACGCTGAACGCCTCTCCATTCTGGTCTCGGACCTCCTGTCGGCAGCCTCCGCCTCGATCAGCCTGCATGCGAAGCCGACCGAACTAACAGCTCTTCTGACCTCCCGGATACGGTCAGCCCGGACTCATGCGACCAACGCCGGAATCACACTCGTTTCGGAGGTACCTCAGTGCCTGTGGGCCATCGCCGATCCAATGAGAATGGGCCAGGTGGTGGATAACCTCCTCTCGAACGCCATCAAATACTCGCCCGACGGCGGAGCAGTCACGGTCCGGGCACATGCGGGAAAGGGCAAGGTCCTGCTGGAAGTCGAGGACTGCGGAATAGGCATGACGCCAGACGAGACCGCACTGATTTACGGTCGATTTTTTCGCGCTCGCAGCGCACGGGAGTCGGCGATTCCCGGGGTCGGCCTGGGCCTGGCCATCACCAAGGCCATTGTCGAAGGCCACGGCGGAACGATTCATTGCTCGAGCTCGCTCGGAACCGGCACAAAGTTTACGGTCAGTCTGCCAACGACCATGGCCCAGGCACCGGCCGTCGTCGTCGGCTGACCGGCGGCCGGTGAGGGAATCTGTCGGCGGCGAGGTCTCTGCCACGCGATGCCCAGTTCCAGTCCGACTCGGGTGAGCATCCGCGGCTCCCGCGTTCATTGTGCTGGCCCTGTTCTGGGCAGTGCTGCCATGTTCGGCATTTACCTCACGCTCTGCTTCGCTTGAACTCCGGCGAAGACATCATTGGGTAGGATGACTGGACGAGCCTGTGGTCCACGTCACCTTGGGAACGAGTCTGGGG
This sequence comes from Arthrobacter flavus, assembly GCF_039526005.1. Taxonomy (NCBI): domain Bacteria; kingdom Bacillati; phylum Actinomycetota; class Actinomycetes; order Micrococcales; family Micrococcaceae; genus Arthrobacter; species Arthrobacter flavus. The sequence goes on from NZ_BAAAIJ010000047.1 coordinate 2,069, forward strand.
GATGGGGGAGGCGCGTTTGACGTATTGGAATTTCGCTGTGCGCCGTGCCAGAGCCCGTCGAGGGCTCCTCCTGCTGATCATGGCCACCGTAGCCTTCATCGCCGCAGTGGTATCCGCCGTCGTTGGACACGTCCAGCTAGCCTCCACCGACGCCCTGCGGGAAGTGGCCGCAGCACCCTTCACCGACGACAGCTACTTCCGGGTGCACACCGGTGCCGCTGATGACCCGATTGGCCAACTCGACGCCGCAGCAGCGCAGTTCCGGGCACTCTCGCTTGATGAGGGGCTGACGATCACCAATGCTTACTATGTTGACCCCCTGGAAGTGGATGTCCTCGGCGCTCTGCCTGCCAGTCTCGCTGTTCTGCCACTTGCCTGGGACCCGGCCGCCGACTCGACCGTCGTCGATGGCACCATTGAACAATTCGTTTCATCGGATACCAGCAATTCCGCCTCCGAGGTGGTTCCAGCCGCGATTTCCGCCGAGGCGGCCGACTCCTCAAACCTCAGCGTTGGCGATACCGTTCAGGTCAAGGGTGCGAATGGACACATCGTCGTTGAGGTGGTTGCGGTGGTCATGCCCGGCCGGGAGGACGCGCCCCTTTTCCTCCCCGTCCCGTCGCAGAACATCGACGCGGGTCAACCATTTGTCGTCGCCGTCCCACAGACGCACCTCGCGGCCTTCTCTGACCTGGCGAAGGTGCAATGGGTCTTCAAGCTTGACCCGGCGAACGTCACTGCCACGGGGCTTCCCCGACTGACGGAGGGCCTCGCTGATCTGCCTCAGGTGCTGATGAGTGACCGACTGGTCAGCTCGGGTGGGCTGATCCCATCAGGTGGGCTTGCCGGTGTCCTTGCGACGGCGACAGAAGCGACCCAGAGCGTCAAGGCCGTCACCCCGGTAGCCCTGGTCCTCCTCACTGTGCTGAGCGTTGTGACACTTGTTCAGGTCTCTCGACTACTCGCCGAATCGCGGGAGGTCGAGGATTCGCTGGTTGCCGCTCGCGGGGCATCCAGCACGCAACTCACGACACTCGCCGCCGTCGAAATCGTTGCGGTGGCGTCCGCGGCGTCGCTGGGAGGGTGGCTGGCAGCGGCCGCAGCCGTCCCGCTTGCCGGGTCCTGGCCCGGCTCATTCCCGGGATGGCTCGCGGGAGCCATCGAATTCGCTACCGCCACGTGGCCGATACCCCTCGCGTGCGTTCTCGTGGCAACCGGTGCTTTCATTGGGCCCAGCTACGTAGCCGCCCGACGCAGGCAGGTGGTGGGCGGTATGACTTCAGTTGGCCGTGGCGGCCGAGTGGCATCATTCGGGCTGTTGACCGCGATCGCTCTGCTGACCGGCCTTTCGGTATGGCAATTTATGCTCTACGGATCGCCCCTCTCACAGTCCGCTGATGGGCGGGTCGACGTCAATCCGCTGGCAGCACCAGCCCCGGCTTTGCTCTTGCTGGCCTTCACCGCCGCCATCCTGGTGATCGTCGCCGCGACCGCCCGCGCCGTCGAGCGGATGTATGCAACAAGGCCCGGTTTGTCCCGGTTCCTCGCCTCGGCGCAGGTCTCACGACGGATCACCACCTTGCTGATACCGACCGCCCTGATCTCGCTGACAGTCGGCGCAGCTACTTTCACTGCCGTTTACACGGAGACGGCAGCCGTGTCCCAACGGACCGCCGCACAGCTAGCGAACGGTTCGGCGGTGCGTGTCATGTTCCCGGGGCCGTCGAACATCAGTGTCCCGTCAGACATTCCCGATCTCAACGCGTTCTCCTCCTTGGCTGGAGTCTCAGACGCGTCCCGGGTCTACCGCGGGACGGCGAAGATCGGTTCGGAAGATGTCCCGCTGGTGGCCCTCGATTCTCTGAGCCTCGGGGGATTGGTGGACGACGATTCCGGGCTGCTGGATACAGATGCGCTGGGAGCAAAGTTGACACCCAGTGCAACGGCCGTTGACCCGAATCTTGTCCTCCCAGCTGAGACGACCTCTGTGCGCCTTGAGCTGCTCTCCTCCCCGGTCACCGGGGAGATGACCAGTCCCCCGGACGCCAACCGCTTGGCGTCAGTGACCATCTGGATCCTTGACGGCAGTGGTCATTTGGTCCCCGTGGACGCCGGATCGTTCACCCTAACAACTGTCGACTCACAGGCGCACACCCTCGACGTTGAACTTCCTTCTGGTCTCAGTCCGATCGGAATTGCAGCGCTGGATGTGTTCATCGCCGCCGACGAAATGCTGCAGGGCCACGCCATTGAAATCGTCGCGGTGACAGGTGACCGGGGAGGTGGTACCAGCGACGCGGGTTTTGACCAGAACTCAACGATTGGCATCGCACCGGACGCCGTTTCCTCGGGTTTGAGCGAGCCCACCAACCTCTCGCCGGGTGTTGGAGCGGTCTTCCCCCCAGAACCGTTCCAGGGATCCCGCACCGGTGCGCGCTTGATGCCCAGTTCTCTGTCCCGGCCGCCGGTGCCCGTGGCCATTACTTCCGCCCTGCTTGAGACGTTGGATCTGGACGTGGGCTCGGAGGTGACAGTACGGCAAGGCGGTGTGGAGCTTCCCGCGGTGATCCAGGCTGAAGTGCCGGTGGTCCCCGGAACCACCGAATCGGCAGCGATCCTGGTCGACCTTCACGCCTATGGACAGGCCATGCTGGCCACTTCGTCTGTCCAACCCCGCCCCGGCGAGATTTGGCTGGGCACCGTGGACCACGCGGCCAGCGAACCGGCCGTCGCCGCGGTGATAGCGGGGACCGGCGCCACCCTCTTCACCTCCACCGCTGACGTCAGTGCACGGTTCCTTGCCCCGGGCACCACCGCGCTCTGGCTCGGCGCTATTGGGTCACTTGCCATTGGCGGCGTCGCGATCGGCGTTTGCCTGGTTGCCCTCGTTCGCTCAAGAGAACAGGAAGTGGCGATCCTGCGGGCTCTGGGGCTCGGCGCCCGCCGCCAGGCGGGAAGCAGACGCGGTGAGTTCCAGGCTGTGAGCATCGCGGCGATGATCCTGGGCGTGGCAGCTGGCGCAGCGGTAGCTCTGCTCCTCGCCGGCCCGCTCGTTGAAGCTGTCCTGGTAGGCGCAGCGGATACCCTGCGAGCGCCGCTGAGACTGGCCGCCTATCCGTTGGTCGCGTTTCTTTTGGGCCAAGGACTGCTAGTGGGCCTCGCTGCCTGGTATTACGGAATGCACGTTCAACGGCAGGCATCCCGCCGACCTGTTCCCGGACGGAGCGCCGGATGAAGCTCTTCTTCCTGCTACGCCGCCAATTCCGACGTTACCGGGGTCCGTCAATTCTCCTGGCGGTGATTGTGCTCGCCGTCTCCGCCCTTCTTACCCTGTGGCCTCGGGCGATCGACGACATGTTCGCCAAGGATCTGCGCCAGACCATGGGCAATGCGACGGGGAGCCAGCGGGATTTCATCGGGTATCTATCGGCGCCGCCCCCTCTCACTGACCTCAACACGGGTTTCGCTGACGCGAACCCCGGTGCAACGTTTCAGCTACGTTCGATGCTCGCAGAGATCCGTGATGGCCTGCCCGAACCGCTGCACAGTGTGACGGGTGAAGCCCGCTGGGTGGTCGCAGGTTACGGCGCGATCGTCCGCGGGCCGTTCCCCACCGGCATCGCCAGTGTGGAGCTCAACTACGCTGCCGGCCCAGCATTCCTGGACCACATTGATCTGGTCCACGGGGTCCTCCCCGGTCCTCTCAGCCTGGAATCCGCGGACACTGACCCCCTGGAAATCTTGTTGTCCGTCAATTCGGCCGATGCAGCGGGCTGGGAAATAGGGGAAGAGCGCGCCGCAGGGGTCCGCCGTCTCTATGGAGAGGCGGCGCCGCCTCCGGACAGGCCCCTCGTGCTTACCGGAACCTTCACACCGAAGGATGCTGACAACCCCTATTGGAGTATCAATACATCGATCCTCAACGCTGTTGAGGAGGTGAATCCCAATACCGGAACACTGGTTACTGCCACAGCTGTGGTCAGTCCTGACGCTTTCGCCCCCACGTTCGGCCAGACCGAACGTACCCAAACCACCATGTGGCTTCCTTTGGACGGATCGAGTCTTGACGCAGCATCGGCACCGTTGGTTGAAGCACAGCTACGTCAGGCCGTTGGCTCACCTCGTCCCATTCCCAATTCGACAATGATCAGCCAGACTGCCCAATTCAACTCCGGCGCGCCCGCGCTGATCGCCGAGTCGACGCAACGCGCGGCTTCCACTAATCAGATTCTCGCCTTGCTGGCCTCTGGCCCCCTGGGCGTCTGTCTCGCAACTGCAGCAGTGGCCGTGAGGTTGGTCTACGACCGGCGGCGGACCGCCATCGCATTGGCCGGTGCGCGCGGCGCGTCAGCAGCACAGCTGAGGACGATCCTGGGCATGGAGGGGCTGGCCATTGGTCTGCCATCTGCGCTCCTTGGAACGCTTCTCGCTACGGCCCTCATCCCGGTTCCCTTAAATCTTCTCCACTTTGGGTGGGCGGCGGGCGCCGCCCTGGTTCCAGCGTTGCTGCTGGCCCTTCCCCACCCGACTCCTTCCCTGCGTCAGAACCGCGGCGATCTGGCGCCACGGTCGCTTCACCGCTGGCGCCTGGCGGCCGAGGGTCTGACCCTCGGCCTGGCGGTTACGGCGACAACCCTGCTGTTTCAGCGAGGTCTCGACCAGCGGGGCGTGGAACTGGGCACCGTTGACCCCTTACTCGCCGCCACTCCCCTCCTGATTGCGCTAGCCGCCTGCGTAGTGGTGCTCCGGCTCTATCCGTTGCCGCTGGCACGATACGCCAAGCGACAGCAGAGGCGCCCTGGACTCGTCGGATTCCTCGGGGCTGCCCGCGCGGTCCGGGCCCCCGGCGGTGGGCTGCTAGCCGTCCTGACCCTGATTGTGGGGCTAGGCGTTGTGATCTTCGCCGGCATCCTGCTGTCCACCTTCCGGGCGGGTGTGACCGCCGCGGCACAGTACGAAGTAGGCGCTGATCTGCGGGTGCAGGGGTCTCTGATGTCCACGGGCACAGTCGATCAGATCCGGTCCCTGGACGGAGTGGAGGAACTGGCCGGGATCACCGACCTGGGTCAGCTGCGGGTCAGCGCTGATGACGCCGGCGAAAACACGCTGGTTCGGGTGTTGGCGGTCGACCCCTCAGAACTGCGGACAGTCCAGCGAGGTTCGGCTGGTGCATTTCCCGCCGCCTTGCTCTCCAAACTTGAGCAACCAGCGCCCGCAGGGGCCTTACCCGTGGTGGTCTCCGGCGCAGTGGGGCTTGAGCTGGGCGGGACGGGAACGCTCGGGTACCGTGACTCATCCCGCGCCATCGACGTCGTCGGCGTGGGGCCCCCCAGTACTCCGCTGGCAAGTGGGTCGAACTGGATGCTGGTGAGCACCAAAGCGGTGAACGCGCTGGAGGAACGGACCTTTGACCCATCGGTGGTCTTTATCAGGCTGGCGCCGGGCATTGACGACGGTTCCATCCAGGCGCAACTGGTTGATCTTGTACCTACCCCCATCCTCGTACAGACTCCCACCCAGTTCGAGGATCAGACGTTGCAGTCCCCTTCCGGCCTCGGACTCCAGACAGGTCTTTGGACTGTGATCACCGCAATGGGGGTGCTGTGCGCGTTGACCATCCTCATGACAGCGGTGGTGAACGCGCCGGCAAGGAACCATCTGGTGGCCCTGTTGCGGACCCTCGGTTTTCCGCGGAACCGCGACGGTGCTGTCCTCCTGTGGGAGTTGGGGCCCGTTGCAGGGGCCGCCCTGGTGATGGGGACCATCCTCGGTTTCGCCTTTCCGGTGATTCTCCTGGACAGCATCGACCTTGCTGTATTCACCGGCGGAGAGTTCCAGCCCGCAGCCAGGGTCGATTTGGCCCTGACTGCGGGTCTGCTCGGAGGATTCGTCGGGGTAACAGCGCTGGCGATCGCCGTCGCCGTCGTGATGGGACGCCGGCAACGGATAGCCATTGTTCTTCGAATGACTGACAGCTAACGATCGGAAGGAATGACCTATGGACACCCCTGACATCCTCTGCGAGGAAGTGGTGCGGATTTTCCGCGGGGATGGCATCGAAGTGCAAGCCCTGCAGGGGTTGAACCTCAGGGTGCAGCCCGGTGAAATGACGGCCTTGGTCGGGGCCTCCGGTTCCGGGAAGTCAACGCTGCTCTCCATCCTGTCCGGGCTAGACACACCGACCGCTGGTCGGGCGCAGGTAGCCGGCGTGGACCTTCTGGACCTGACCGGTGCCCGCCGATCGGCCTATCAGCGCAATACTGTGGGTTTCGTGTGGCAGCAGACTCCACGAAACCTGCTGCCCTACCTGACGGCGGCAGAGAACGTGGCCCTGCCGATGACGATATCTGGCCGGAAAGGCAGGAAAGGCAGGGTCGCTGAACTCCTCGAGCTCACCGGTGTGGGGCACTGCAGCGAGCGGACACCGTCGCAGCTATCTGGCGGCGAACAACAACGCGTGGCGGTTGCAGTGGCCATCGCCAATGCGCCACGCGTCATCCTGGCGGATGAACCTACCGGTGAACTCGATGAGCAGACCTCAGCCGAAGTGCTGGAGGCCTTGCGCTCGGTCAACGAAGAGTTGGGGACAACCACCCTGATCGTCACCCACGATCCAACGGTGTCAGAGCATGTGACCCGCACCGTTCAGATTCGTGATGGCCGGTGCTCAACCGAGACCCTCCGCCGGGCTGGTGTCTCCGACGACGGCAATCACCACATGATCGCCGAAGAGTTCGCGGTTATTGATCGGGTAGGCCGGCTGCAATTGCCGCAGGGCTTCATGCGGTCCCTGGACATTCAGGACCGGGTGCGTCTCGGTCTTGAGGACGACCACGTTCGGGTGACCCCTGCGGACGCCGCCAACAGTCCGGCAGCAGATATCGACCCCTCGGGCGTCCGATGACCGCCGGCCAGAGCGTACCGGCTCCCGCGCTCAGTGCGGAGCAGATCCACCGCACCTACGGCACCGGTTCCAGTGCAGTTCATGCTTGCCGCGGTGTGAGCATGAGCGTGTACCCCGGCGAGCTGCTAGTGGTCCGCGGTCGGTCCGGCTCAGGTAAAACAACGTTGCTGAACTGCATCGGGGGGCTGGATGAACCCGACAGCGGCACTGTGTATCTCGACGGCCGTGACCTGACTGCCCTGAGTGAGGATGAGCGGGTTGCCCTCCGTCAGACCCAGCTGGGGTTTGTCTTCCAGTCATTTGGATTGATTTCCATCCTGTCGGCCGCCGAAAACGTAGAGGTCCCCATGCGGCTGATCGGACTCCCAACGGCTGAGCGGCGGACTCGGGTGGAGGAACTACTGGACCTGGTGGGACTGGCGGATCATCACCACCAGCGTCCGTCGGAACTCTCCGGCGGGCAGCAACAGCGGGTCGGTCTCGCCCGGGCGCTGGCCAACCGGCCCAGGGTTTTGATTGCCGATGAACCGACCGGCCAGCTGGACAGTGTGACGGCGGGAACCATGATGGACCTCATCAGCGACCTGGTTCATACCCAACGGGTCGCCGCGGTGGTATCAACCCATGATCCGTTGATGATTGAGCGGGCTGACCGGCTCATGGAACTTCACGACGGCGTGCTGCTGCGGGACACTGAGCTGTCCCCCGGTGTCCGCTGAACCTCCGATCGGAACTGGGGTTCGGCTAGCTCCGTAGCGCGGTGACGCTGCCGTCTCGCCGCGCCCGGGTTTCCGCGGCGCGGGTCCCGATGGCGTCGTCGTCGGGGTAACGGACCTCCTCGAGAACCAACGGGTGAGGCGCCGCAAGCACCGAGCGGGCCTCCTTGCTACGCGCGTTGAGCCGCTCGAGCAGCCACTCGGGATCCTTCTCCCCCGCCCCCACACGCAACGTCGATCCGATCAGTCCTCGCACCATATTGTGGCAAAACGCATCAGCCTGGATCGCCGCGGTGATGACGCCGTCGTCGGACCGGCTGAAGTCGAACCGCTGCAGTTCACGGACAGTTGTCGCGCCGGGCCGCGGTTTCACAAAGGAGCGGAAATCCTGGAGGCCGAGGAGCCGCCGGGCCCCGTCGTTCATCCGGTCGACCTGCAGCTCGTCGGGGTGCCAGAGCGTCACACGGCGGACCAAGGGGTCCCGCAACTCGGGACGGTCCGCGATCCGGTAGCTGTACCGACGCCACAGCGCCGAGAACCTGGCATCGAACCCGGTCGGTGCCAGCCCTATCTTGAGAACGACGACGGCGGGTACCTGGTGGCGCTGCCGGTCGGCCTTGTGGAGTTCACGGCTGATCGTGGCTCCCAGCCTGCGCATCATTGCCGTCTCCGGGGTCATCTCCTTGCCGCGGCTGAGACCATACCATTCCGCTTGGGTGAGATCCACGTGGGCCACCTGACCGCGGGCGTGGACACCGGTGTCGGTGCGCCCCGCGACCGTCAGCCGGGCGGGGCGGCGCAGGAGCGTCGCAAGGCCGGCCTCAATTGCTCCCTGTACGGTGAGCAGCCCGGGTTGCAGGGCCCACCCGGAGAAGGACGCACCGTCGTAGGCGAGATCGAGCCGGACACGCAGAAGCCCGCTGTCCTGACGAGGGACAGCGGGCTTTTGCTCAGTCACGGTGCTTATTCAGATGCGGAAGAATTACTTCTTGCCGTCGTCTTCTGTGGTGCCTTCTTCGACAACAACAACCTCGTCGGCACCGGCCTCGGCGCTGACGTTGGTGTCCTCAGCGGCGACCTCGTCGGCCGACGGTGCTGACTCTGCTGAATCGACCGAGTCAGCTGACTCTGGCGACTCAGGGGAATCTGCTGATTCTGCTGCTACCGGGGCAGCAGCGGCTGGCGCTGCGTTGGCCTTGGACTGCTCGGCTTCAGCAACGACTGACTGCTTCGCTGACATCGGCTCCAGAACCAGTTCGATGACGGCCATCGGGGCGTTGTCGCCCTTCCGGTTGCCGATCTTGGTGATGCGGGTGTAGCCACCTTCGCGCTCAGCGACGGCAGGAGCGATGTCCGTGAACAGTTCATGGACGATGCTCTTGCTGCTGATGACGCCCAGGACGCGACGACGTGAGGCGAGATCGCCCTTCTTCGCGAAGGTGATCAGGCGCTCGGCGTAGGGGCGAAGCCTCTTCGCCTTGGTCACCGTGGTGGTGATCCGCTTGTGCTCGAACAGTGAGGCGGCCAAGTTGGCGAGCATCAGGCGTTCGTGCGCCGGACCGCCTCCGAGACGTGGGCCCTTTGTTGGTGTGGGCATGATTGTTTCTCCTCTAAGTGGTCCTGTCCGCCGCTACCAGCGGCGGACAGGTCTTTCTAACGTTGTTAGAGCTCGTCGTCGCTGTAGGCGGCGTCGTCTTCTTCAATGGCTGCTGCGCGAGCCGCGAGGTCGAACCCTGGAGGGGAATCCTTCAGGGACAGACCCAGCTCAACCAACTTGGCCTTGACCTCGTCGATCGACTTGGCACCGAAGTTGCGGATGTCCATCAGGTCGGCCTCGGACCGTGCAACGAGTTCACCCACGGTGTGGATACCCTCGCGCTTGAGGCAGTTGTACGACCGAACCGTCAGCTCGAGATCCTCGATCGGCAGCGCCATGTCGGCTGCCAGGGCAGCGTCTGTTGGCGATGGGCCAATCTCGATACCTTCGGCCGCGGTGTTCAACTCACGAGCCAGTCCGAACAGTTCCACCAGGGTGGTACCGGCGGAGGCTACTGCATCGCGGGGAGCGATGGCGTCCTTGGTTTCGACGTCGACGATCAGACGGTCGAAGTCGGTGCGCTGCTCAACACGGGTTGCTTCGACCCGGAAAGTGACCTTCAGGACCGGCGAGTAGATCGAGTCGACCGGAATCCGGCCGATCTCCGAGTCGCCGGACTTGTTCTGTGAGGCCGACACATAGCCGCGTCCACGCTCGATGGTCAGCTCGAGCTCGAACTTACCCTTCGAGTTCAGGGTGGCGATGTGTAGATCCGGGTTGTGGAACTCGACACCGGCTGGCGGCGCAATGTCCGCAGCGGTGACGACGCCGGGACCCTGCTTGCGCAGGTAGGCGACAACTGGCTCGTCGTGCTCGGAAGACACGGCCAGGTTCTTGATGTTCAGGATGATCTCAGTGACATCTTCCTTGACACCCGGAACCGTGGTGAACTCGTGCAGCACTCCGTCGATACGGATGCTGGTTACAGCCGCACCCGGGATCGAGGAAAGCAGGGTGCGGCGGAGTGAGTTTCCGAGGGTGTAGCCGAAACCGGGCTCAAGCGGCTCGATGACGAACCGTGAGCGGTTGTCGGCGACGACTTCTTCAGTCAGGGTGGGGCGCTGTGCAATAAGCACTTACATTTCCTTTCAGGGAGCATCCGCTATATGACGCAACACAAATGGTGGAAAGGGACAGCTAGCAAGCAACGCTTATTAGCTTGGGGATCGGTGTCGAACGCCGCCCTGAACAATCCCAGGTACTGGAATCATTCAGCGCGGCATTCGCACCGGCAAAGCTAATTAGACGCGGCGACGCTTCGGAGGCCGGCAACCGTTGTGGGCGCTGGGGGTGACATCCTGAATGGAACCAACCTCCAGGCCGGTGGCCTGGAGCGAGCGGATAGCTGTTTCGCGTCCTGAGCCTGGGCCCTTGACGAAAACGTCGACCTTCTTGACGCCATGTTCCTGCGCACGCTTGGCGGCAGCCTCGGCTGCCATCTGAGCGGCGAACGGCGTCGACTTACGAGAACCCTTGAATCCAACTTCACCGGCGGAGGCCCAGGAGATAACTGCTCCTGACGGGTCCGTGATGGACACGATGGTGTTGTTGAAGGTGCTCTTGATGTGCGCCTGTCCAAGCGCGATATTCTTCTTATCCTTGCGACGCGGCTTACGTACCGCTCCACGAGTCTTGGGGGGCATTGCTTCTCCTACGAAAGGTGATGGGTGAGGTGCCGGGACCTGAGGGCCCTGCGAAGGCGAGCTACGGGGCGAACCCTTGGCTACCTAGTGAGGAAGCCAGTGGGTGGGCCCCTGGCCGCCGGGTTCCCTGGCCGGACGAGCGCTAGCGAGTCAGGTTAGGGAGCTGCCAGGGACTAGCGCGCGGCCTTCTTCTTGCCGGCTACGGTGCGCTTGGGGCCCTTACGGGTACGCGCGTTGGTCTTCGTACGCTGTCCGCGCACTGGAAGACCGCGGCGGTGCCGGATGCCTTCGTAGCTTCCGATCTCCACCTTCCGGCGGATGTCGGCGGCTACCTCACGGCGGAGGTCACCTTCGACCTTGTAGTTGACTTCGATGTAGTCACGCAGCTGCAGCAGCTCCGCGTCACTGAGGTCCTTGACGCGCGTATTCGGGCTGATCCCGGTTTCTGCCAGCGTCTGGTCTGCACGGGTCTTGCCCACGCCATAGATATAGGTAAGCGCTATCACTACCCGCTTTTCGCGGGGAATGTCTACGCCAGCGAGACGTGCCATAGTGGCGGTTCTCCTTTGGTGTTTCTGGAGGTCTGAAACAGAGCGGCCTGCTGAAATCTCAGCTCCCCGGCCTCCGTGCCCGGGGGTGTGCTCCCACCGATCGTGGGAACTGCTCTGCCTATATGGTTGTACTGCTGCAGCGCGTGGGTGGTGCTTCTCCTAACGAGAAGAACTAGCCCTGACGCTGTTTGTGGCGCGGGTTTTCGCAGATTACGAGTACGTTGCCCTTGCGGCGAACCACCTGGCACTTATCGCAGATCCGCTTGACGCTCGGCTGGACCTTCATGGTTTTCCTTTGCGTTGTTTGCAGATTGTGCTGTAACTACACTCCCTGTCCTGAGGCAGGACGGGAGAATTCCTTATTTGTAGCGGTAGACGATACGGCCTCGGGTGAGGTCGTAAGGGCTAAGCTCCACTACCACCCGGTCCTCAGGAAGGATCCGAATATAGTGCTGACGCATTTTTCCCGAGATGTGGGCGAGGACAATGTGACCGTTTGCCAGCTCAACGCGGAACATCGCGTTGGGCAGAGCCTCGTTCACAGTGCCTTCAATCTCAATGACACCGTCTTTCTTGGCCATATCCTCCGCTAACGTCGATGCCCGCCACTGACGCGGCAGGCGATTGGGGTTGTGATCGTTGACCCACTCCCAGCGCAGCAACAGATCCGGATTGCCGGATCGTGCACACGTGGCGCCCTAAATGGGCACACGAGTAGAGACAACCAACAGGCAACTCTACGCTAACAGCTGTGAAATGTTAAATCTGGGTCCACGGGGTTATCAGAGCGCTACGGGCGTGACGCCCAGGGGCGCGAGCTTGGCTGCTCCCCCGTCTTCGGCGCTGAGCACCCAGATGCCGCCGTCGTGCACCGCTACGGTGTGCTCCCACTGACATGACCGCTTGCCGTCAGTGGTGACTACAGTCCAGTCATCATCCAGCAACGTTGTCTCCAGGCTACCGAGGACCAGCATGGGCTCTATCGCCAGACACAGCCCCGGCTTGACCTTGGGCCCACGGTGTCCACTGCGGTAGTTGAGCACGTCGGGTGGCTGGTGCATGGCGGTCCCGATGCCATGCCCCACATAGTCCTGCAGGATGCCCAACGGAGCGCCGTCCAAGCCGGAGACGTAGTCATCAATCGCGTTGCCCACGTCGCCGACATTCCGAGCATTCGCCAGCGCGGCGATGCCATGCCACATGGCCGACTCCGTTGCATCGGACAGCCGCTGGTCTTCTGCCCGCGCCTGTCCGACGATCACCGAGCGGGCAGAGTCCGAATGCCAGCCGTCCACGATGGCGCCACCATCGATGGAGAGGATGTCTCCGTCCCGCAGCACATAATCTCCTGGAATCCCGTGCACCACTTCATGGTTCACTGATACGCAGATCGATGCGGGGAACCCGTGGTACCCCAAAAAATTGGACGTTGCTCCCGAAGCCTTCAAAACTCCAGCAAACACTCCATCGAGTTCCCGGGTAGAGACTCCGACGGCGGCGGCGGCTACTGCTTCGTCGAGTGCTGCCGACAGGACCAAACCGGCCTTCCGCATCGAGCGAATTTGCTGGTTGTTCTTGTACTCGACCTTCGACTGACGAAACACCGTCAAGCTACCGGGTGCCGTTCAGGGCGCCGACAACTCGTTCGGTCACTTCATCGATGGCTCCGATGCCGTCAACGCGCTTGACGATGCCGCGTCCCTCATACTGCGAGACAACCTCTTCGGTCTGCTCGTGGTACAGGTCGAGGCGGTGGCGGATGACGGTTTCGTTGTCGTCGCTGCGGCCGTCCAGCTCAGCGCGTCCGGTCAGCCGACGGATCAGTTCCTCGTCTGGGGCGGTGAGCTGCAAAACGGCGTCCAAGGTCAGCTCGTTCTGCTGGAGGATATCATCCAGCTCGACCACCTGGGCTGGTGTGCGCGGGTAGCCGTCGAGGAGGAATCCCTCGCGCACATCGTCTTCTTTCAGACGATCCCGCACCATCGAGTTGGTGACGCTGTCGGGCACGAAGTCCCCGGCGTCCATGTACTTCCTGGCCTCGAGGCCAAGCGGAGTCTCTCGTTTCACGTTGTCCCGGAAGATGTCGCCGGTGGAGATCGCGACGACTCCTAGCCGCTCGGAGATCCGCGAAGCCTGTGTGCCTTTACCGGATCCGGGAGGACCGATTATGAGCATGCGTGTCATCGCAACAACCCTTCATAGTGACGCTGCTGAAGCTGAGCGTCGATCTGCTTCACCGTTTCGAGTCCAACACCCACCATGATGAGGATTGAGACACCACCGAAGGGGAAGTTCTGGTTTGCGTTGATCAGCACGAGCGCGATCAACGGGATCAGTGCTACCAGGCCAAGGTAAATGGCACCGGGGAGGGTGATGCGGGACAAGACGTACTGCAGGTACTCGGCCGTCGGTCGTCCCGCACGGATGCCAGGAATGAACCCACCGTATTTCTTCATGTTCTCCGAAACCTCGTCCGGGTTGAACGTGATTGCGACGTAGAAGTAGGTGAAGAAGACGATCATGGCGAAGTAGAGCGCCATGTAGAGCGGGTGGTCACCGTTGGCAAGGTAGGTCGTGATGAAGTTGACCCACTCTGGGGGTGGGGTCTGACCGTCGGTTGGTGTGTTGAACTGTGCGATGAGGCTCGGCAGGTACAACATCGACGACGCGAAGATCACCGGGATCACTCCGGCCATGTTCACCTTGATCGGGATGTAGGTGCTGCTGCCACCGAGGGTGCGTCGACCCACCATCCGTTTGGCGTACTGCACGGGGATCCGGCGCTGCGACTGCTCAACAAAGATCACGAGGGCAACCACCACCAACCCGATGGCAATCACTGCCACGAACACAGTCCAACCCTGGGTGCGGAGGATCTCGCCCAGGGAGGTGGGGAAGCCTGCGGCGATGGCGGTGAAGATGAGCAGTGACATGCCGTTGCCGACTCCACGCTCCGTGATGAGTTCACCCATCCACATGATCAGGCCGGTGCCAGCGGTAAGGGTCAGGATCAGAAGCAGAATGGTGATGAGGCTATCATCCGGGATGATCGGCACTGGGCAGTCGCCCAGCAGGGCTCCGGATCGGGCCAGGGAAACCAGAGTGGTCGCGTTGAGCAACGCCAGCGCGATGGTGAGATAGCGAGTGTACTGGGTCAGCGTCGACTGCCCCTGCGCGCCCTCCTGGTGCAGCTCCTGGAACCGCGGGATGACCACGCGGAGGAGCTGGGTGATGATGCTCGCCGTGATGTAGGGCATGATGCCCAGAGCGAAGATGGACACTTGCAGGAGAGCCCCACCACTGAAGAGGTTCACGAACTCGTAGAGGCCGCCCTCGGTGTTGCCGAGCTGCAAACACTGCTGAACATTGCCGTAATCGACACCGGGCGCGGGGATGAAGGCACCCAGGCGGAATATGGTGATGATTCCAAGCGTGAACAACAGCTTGCGCCGCAAGTCTGGCGTCCGGAAAGCCCGGCCAATAGCGCTAAGCAAGCGTCCTCCTGAAGGTCTTGGTGTCCATGGCGGACAGATACACAACAACCGAGTCTAACGGTTGAAACCCGGTGCGTCGGACCCGGGGGCGGCTAGGTAAGCCTAATTGGCCGTAAAAAAACTCTTGGTGGGCCGGAATCTTCCGGCCCACCAAGAGTCTAGTTGCTAGATCGGGTAGATCACAGCGGCTCTGAATTAGAGTCCGGTGACCGAACCGCCGGCTGCAGTGATTTTCTCCGCAGCGCTAGCCGAGTATGCGTGCACGGTGACATCAACCTTGACAGTGATGTCACCGGTGCCCAGCACCTTGACGGGCTGGTTCTTCCGAACCGCACCGTTGGCGACCAGGCTGTCGACCGACACCTCGCCACCGTTGGGGTACAGCTCCGAGATCTTGTCCAGGTTTACTACCTGGAACTCGACCCGGAATGGGTTCTTGAAGCCGCGCAGTTTAGGAAGGCGCATGTGCAGGGGAAGCTGTCCACCCGCGAAGCCTGCCTTGACCTGGTAACGGGCCTTGGTTCCCTTCATACCGCGTCCTGCAGTCTTACCCTTGGAGCCTTCGCCACGGCCCACTCGGGTCTTGGCGGTCTTCGCTCCGGGGGCGGGACGCAGGTGGTGGACCTTGAGCGCGTGAACGCGCTCGTTATCCGACTTGACCGTGGCTGCTGCCACATTTTTCTCTGCCATTAGTTGGCCTCCTCAACCTTCACGAGGTGCGGAACCGTGTTGACCATGCCAACGGTAACGGCATCAGCGGTACGGACAACGGTGTGTCCGATGCGCTTGAGGCCGAGGGACCGCAGGGTGTCGCGCTGGTTCTGCTTGCCGCCAATGACGGACTTGATTTGGGTGATTTCAAGCTTCGCTGAGCTTACTAACACGCGCTTGGGAGTTGCCATTACGCACCTGCCTTTTGTTCCTGCATTGCGCGCAGCATCGACGAGGAAGCCACCTGATCCAGCGGCAACCCACGACGGGCTGCTACTGCCTGAGGCTCTTCCAGCCGCTTCAGCGCGTCAACAGTTGCGTGAACAATGTTGATGGCGTTCGAAGAACCGAGTGATTTGGACAGAACGTCGTGGATGCCGACGCATTCCAGCACAGCACGCACCGGGCCGCCGGCGATAACGCCGGTACCTGGGGAGGCCGGGCGGAGCAGGACAACGCCTGCAGCCGCTTCGCCCTGCACCAGGTGAGGGACCGTGCCACCAATACGGGGGACCTTGAAGAAGGACTTTTTGGCCTCTTCAACGCCCTTTGCGATAGCTGACGGAACTTCCTTGGCCTTGCCGTAACCGACGCCGACCATTCCGTTACCGTCGCCAACAACAACCAGGGCGGTGAAGCTGAAACGCCGTCCACCCTTGACTACCTTTGACACACGGTTGATAGCAACCACGCGCTCGACAAATTTGTCCTTGTCGTCGCCGCGGCCACCGTCACGGCCACCACGGCCGCCGTCGCGACCGCCACGGCCACCGTCACGGCCACCGGCGCCGCTGCTGCGGCCACCACGTTCTCCGCGGGCACCGCCCTTGCGGTCGTCGGCTGCTGCCGCTGCGGGTGCCTCTGTAGCCGGAGCTGCAGCGGCAGGCTGATCAGTACCTGTACTCAATTCAGGTTCCTTTGCATTGTTTTCCTCGGTCACAGTGCCAACCCACCTTCGCGGGCGCCATCAGCGATGGCTGCAATACGGCCGTGGTACTTGTTGCCGCCGCGGTCGAAGACTACTGCTTCGATTCCTGCAGCCTTGGCACGCTCTGCAACGAGGTTGCCCACGCGCTTAGCTTTGGCGGTCTTGTCGCCGTCGAATGCACGCAGATCGGCTTCGAGGGTGGATGCCGAAGCAACCGTGACACCCAGACCGTCGTCGACAACCTGAACGAACATGTGACGTGCAGACCGGTTGACTACCAGACGCGGGCGGACCGCGGTTCCGGTGATGCGCTTACGCACACGGAGGTGGCGGCGTCCGCGCTGGGCGGACTTGCTCTTCGAGCTTCGCTTCTTATTAATGCTGATAGCCATGATTATTTACCAGACTTTCCGACTTTACGGCGAACAACTTCGCCTGCGTAGCGCACGCCCTTGCCCTTATAGGGGTCCGGCTTCCGCAGCTTGCGGATGTTTGCGGCGACTTCGCCGACCTGCTGCTTGCTGATGCCGGAGACGGAAACCTTGGTAGGTCCCTCAACGGTCAGAGTGATGCCCTCCGGTGCCTTGACGGCGACCGGGTGGCTGAAGCCCAGTGCGAACTCCAGGTCGGAACCCTTAGCCTGCACTCGGTAACCGGTGCCGACAATTTCCAGGTTCTTCTTGTATCCGTCAGTAACGCCGATGATCATGTTGGAGATCAGCGTGCGTGTCAGGCCGTGCAGCGAACGCGATTCGCGCTCGTCGTTCGGCCGGGTGACGGTCAGTGTGCTCTCGTCGAGATCCACGAGGATCGGGCTGGGCACGGTGTGGCTCAGCTCCCCCTTGGCTCCCTTGACGGACACCAGGTTACCGGTGACTTTTACCTCAACACCCGCGGGAACGGAGATGGGGAGACGTCCAATACGTGACATGTGTTTACTCCTTCTCTGTTCCGGCTACCAGACGTAGGCGAGGACTTCCCCACCCACGCCCTTCTTGGATGCCTGGCGGTCTGTCAGCAGTCCGGAGGACGTGGACAGGATTGCGATACCAAGGCCACCCAGCACGTGCGGCAGGTTGGTGGACTTCGCGTAAACGCGGAGCCCGGGCTTGGAGATGCGGCGGATGCCGGCGATCGAACGCTGGCGCTCAGGACCGAACTTGAGGTCGATGGTCAGCTTCTTGCCAACCTCCGCTTCCTCTTCCTTCCAGCCTGCGATGTAGCCTTCAGCCTTCAGGATGTCGGCGACGCGAGCTTTGAGCTTGCTGTATGGCATGCTCACGGTGTCGTGGTATGCGGAGTTTGCATTGCGCAGACGTGTCAGCATGTCTGCCACAGGATCTGTCATTGTCATGTGGGCTCTTGCCCTTCCTCGTAACGGTTTCCGGGGCCCGGTTTAGGGTGTTGGACTTGCGCCCTACCCTGCCCGGTACGGACCTGGAACGTAGTTAGATTAATCTTCGGATTTAAACGGGAAGCCGAGCGCTTTGAGCAGTGCGCGACCTTCGTCATCGGTTTTTGCGGTGGTGACAACGGTGATGTCCATGCCACGTACGCGGTCGATCTTGTCCTGGTCGATCTCATGGAACATTGACTGTTCCGTGAGTCCGAAGGTGTAGTTGCCGTTTCCGTCGAACTGGCGGCCGCTGAGGCCACGGAAGTCGCGGATACGAGGCAGCGCCAGTGACACCAGACGGTCAACGAATTCCCACATCCGGTCGCCACGGAGCGTTGCGTGGCAGCCGATGGGCATTCCCTCGCGCAGCTTGAACTGAGCGATGGATTTGCGCGCCTTGGTGACCTGAGGCTTCTGACCGGTGATCTGGGTCATGTCGCGTACAGCACCATCAATGAGCTTGGAGTCCTTGGCGGCATCTCCAACACCCATGTTCACAACAACCTTGACCAGTCGTGGGACCTGGTTGACGTTGGTGTAACCGAATTCTTCCTGCAGTCCGGACTTGATTTCAGCGGCGTAGCGCGTCTTCAGGCGCGGGGAGATCTTTGTCTCTACGGCTTCGGTAGTCATTAGAGATCCTTCCCTGATGCCTTGGCGACGCGAATCCGGACCGTACGCTCTTTACCGTCTTTTTCGACGGTATCGATGCGGTAGCCAACGCGGGTTGGCTTGTTGGTCTCGGGGTCAACCACTGCAACATTGCTGATGTGGATGGGGGCTTCAATGACCTCGATGCCGCCGGTCTTCGAGCCGCGCTGCGACTGCCCAACCTTGGTGTGGCGGGTGACGCGGTTGATTCCCTCGACGAGGACCCGGTTGCTCTCCCGGAATACCTTCAGAACCTTGCCCTGCTTGCCGCGGTCTCCGCCGCGTTCCTGCTTGGCTCCGCTGATGACCTGTACCAGGTCACCCTTCTTGATCTTGAACTTCACTGTCTTATTCGCTCCCATGGGTTAGAGCACCTCCGGCGCTAGCGAGATGATCTTCATGAAGCGCTTGTCACGGAGTTCGCGACCGACGGGACCGAAGATACGCGTACCGCGTGGGTCGCCGTCTGTCTTCAAGATCACCGCAGCGTTCTCGTCAAACTTGATGTAGGAACCATCCGCGCGGCGGCGTTCCTTCTTGGTACGGACGATAACCGCCTTGACGACGTCGCCCTTCTTTACGTTGCCGCCGGGAATTGCATCCTTGACGGTGGCGACAATGACGTCGCCGATGCCTGCGTAGCGGCGTCCAGATCCACCGAGAACACGGATTGTCAAGATTTCCTTGGCACCCGTGTTGTCGGCGACCTTAAGCCGCGACTCCTGCTGAATCACTTATTACTCCTGTCGTCGCGCTGGTTCTCTCTACGAGCCTTGCGGAACGGATATGGGTTGGCCCCGTAATACTGGTCCTCAGCCTGCGCGGGCGCGAACACGCCTACGCAAAGAATGCTGAACAAGATTATCGGGCTTTTGTCTCAATCGCCGGTGTGGAAGCTCATACCTCTAACCCACCGGACAGACAAGATTTTCATCTTATCGCGAAAGTGCCCCGGAGGTGAAATCGCAGTGCGATTTCACCTCCGGGGCCCAGTCGTAACAGCTGGTTCCCTTGCGGGAGCCTACTTGGCGCGTTCGATTACCTCGACCAGACGCCACCGCTTGGTAGCGGACAGCGGGCGGGTCTCGCTGATGAGAACGTGATCGCCGATGCCGGCGGTGTTCTCTTCATCGTGGACCTTGACCTTGGTGCTGCGGCGAAGAACCTTGCCGTACAGTGCGTGCTTCACCCGGTCCTCAACCTGGACCGTGATGGTCTTTTCCATCTTGTCCGAGACTACGTAGCCACGACGGGTCTTACGGTAGCCGCGGGCGAGATCGTCCGACGTCGTTGCTTCACTCTTCTGTTCACTCACTTGGCGTCCTCCTTAGAAGCCTCGGTGCCTGCGTCAGGCGTGCCCGCATCCGGGGCGTCTTTGGTGGAGGCCTTCTTGGACTTCTTGGCCTTTTCAGGCTTTGCTTCCTCAACGGGAGCAACAAAGTCAGGCCGAATGCCGAGCTCACGCTCACGCATCACCGTGTACAGGCGTGCGATATCGCGCTTCACTGAGCGCAAACGCCCGTGATTTTCCAACTGACCCGTAGCGGACTGGAAGCGAAGGTTGAACAACTCTTCCTTACCCTTGCGGAGTTCTTCGACCAGGCGATCACGATCGAAGCCGTCCAACTGCTCGGATGTCAGTTCCTTTGAACCTATAGCCATGTCTACTCACCACCTTCACGACGCACAATGCGTGCCTTCAACGGCAGCTTGTGGATTGCTAGGCGCAATGCTTCGCGGGCTACCTCTTCTGATACACCGGAGAGTTCGAAGAGAACCCGACCCGGCTTGACGTTGGATACCCACCATTCTGGGGAACCCTTACCGGAACCCATACGGGTTTCGGCAGGCTTCTTGGTCAGTGGGCGGTCGGGATAAATGTTGATCCAGACCTTGCCGCCACGCTTGATGTGGCGGGTCATGGCAATACGTGCAGCTTCAATCTGACGGTTCGTGACGTATGCCGGGCTCAGAGCCTGGATACCCCACTCACCGAAGCTGACCTCAGTGCCACCGGTTGCAGCGCCGGAACGACCCGGGTGGTGCTGCTTACGGAACTTGACTCGACGAGGGATAAGCATTTAAGCCTGTCCTCCTTCCGCTGCTGCCGGAGCTGCAGCTTCAGCCGGTGCAGCAGTTGCCTGCGCCTCGGTAGGAGCGGAACCGGCCGGGTTACGACGACGACGGTCTGCACCGCGGTCTCCGCCACGGTCAGCGCCAGCTGGGCCACGGCTCGGACGGTCGCTTCCGCCACCGCGTCCGCGGGACGGTGCAGCTGCAGCCTGGGCTGCGAGCTCCTTGGCGGTGATGTCGCCCTTGTAGATCCAGACCTTCACGCCGATACGGCCGAAGGTGGTCTTGGCCTCGAAGAATCCGTAATCGATGTTCGCGCGGAGGGTGTGCAGGGGCACACGGCCTTCACGGTAGAACTCGGAACGGCTCATTTCTGCGCCACCCAGACGGCCGGAACACTGGACACGGATGCCCTTGGCTCCTGCGCGCTGTGCCGACTGCATAGCCTTCTTCATCGCACGGCGGAATGCCACGCGTGAGGAGAGCTGCTCGGCAACGCCCTGGGCTACAAGCTGAGCTTCCATCTCGGGGTTCTTGACCTCGAGGATGTTCAGCTGAACCTGCTTGCCGGTCAGTTTCTCCAGCTCGCCGCGGATGCGGTCTGCTTCGGCGCCGCGGCGACCGATCACAATGCCGGGACGTGCAGTGTGGATATCCACACGAACACGGTCACGGGTGCGCTCGATCTCTACCTTGGCGATGCCGGCACGGTCCATGCCCGTCGCCATCAGCTGACGGATCTTGATGTCCTCGCGGACGTAGTCCTTGTACCGCTGACCTGGCTTGTTGCTGTCGGCAAACCAGTGCGAACGGTGGTCCGTGGTGATACCGAGCCTGAACCCATGCGGGTTTACTTTCTGTCCCACTAGCGGACCTGCGCTTTCTCAGGGGTGGCTACTACAACTGTGATGTGGCTAGTCCGCTTCAAAATGCGGAATGCACGGCCCTGGGCGCGCGGCCGGAACCGCTTCATCGTGGGGCCCTCATCAACAAATGCCTCGCTGATGAACAGGTTATCTTCGTCGAATGCGATGCCATCCCGGTCCGCGAGGACACGGGCGTTAGCGACCGCCGACTGTACTACCTTGAATACCGGCTCTGAAGCCGCCTGTGGGGCGAACTTCAGTATTGCCAGAGCCTCATTCGTCTGCTTGCCACGAACCAGGTTGACGACGCGCCGGGCCTTCATAGGCGTGACACGCGAAAAACGCGCAACTGCCTTGGCTTCCATTGCTTTCCTTCTCTCGTCTTCTGCCGCTCGAGCAGCGCCTAGCGGCGCTTGCCCTTGCGGTCGTCCTTTACATGGCCGCGGAAGGTCCGCGTCGCAGCGAATTCGCCGAGCTTGTGCCCGACCATTGACTCTGTGACAAACACCGGGATGTGCTTGCGCCCGTCGTGCACGGCGATCGTGTGCCCCAGCATGTCGGGGATGATCATTGAGCGGCGGGACCACGTCTTGATGACGTTCTTGGTGCCCTTGTCGTTTTCACGAGCTACCTTCACAAAAAGGTGCTGATCGACGAAGGGGCCTTTCTTCAGGCTGCGTGGCATGTCTCCAGGCTCCTATCGCTTGTTCTTGCCGGAACGACGGCGACGCACAATCAGTGAGTCGCTCTCTTTGTTTTTGCGGCGGGTACGGCCTTCGGCCTTACCGTTCGGGTTCACCGGGTGACGGCCACCAGAGGTCTTACCTTCACCACCACCATGTGGGTGATCAACCGGGTTCATGGCGACGCCACGAACGGTTGGGCGGACGCCCTTCCAGCGCATACGGCCGGCCTTACCCCAGTTGATGTTGGACTGTTCTGCGTTTCCAACTTCACCGATGGTGGCCCGGCAGCGAACATCCACATTGCGGATTTCACCGGAGGGGAGGCGGAGCTGCGCGAAGCGGCCCTCTTTGGCAACCAGCTGGACTGACGCACCGGCCGAGCGAGCCATCTTGGCCCCGCCGCCTGGACGCAGTTCCACAGCGTGGATCACGGTACCAACCGGGATGTTCCGCAGTGGCAGGTTGTTGCCTGGCTTGATGTCAGCACCGGCACCGGCTTCCACCATGTCGCCCTGCTTCAGGCGGTTAGGTGCAACGATGTAGCGCTTGGTGCCGTCAACGTAGTGGAGCAACGCGATGCGAGCCGTGCGGTTGGGATCGTATTCGATCTCAGCAACGCGGGCGTCAACGCCGTCCTTGTCGTGGCGACGGAAGTCAATCAGGCGGTACTGGCGCTTGTGGCCACCACCCTTGTGACGGGTCGTGATCTTGCCGGTGTTGTTACGTCCACCCTTTTTGGGGAGGGGACGCACCAGGGACTTCTCCGGTGTCGACCGAGTGATTTCTGCGAAGTCAGCAACGCTTGAGCCGCGGCGGCCAGGCGTTGTTGGCTTGTATTTACGAATAGCCATGTGTCATTTCCTCGTTAAAGTGGTCTCCGCCCTAACCGAGCGGACCGCCGAAGATGTCGATCGTTCCTTCTTTGAGGGTCACGATGGCACGCTTGGTGCCCTTACGCTGCCCCCAACCGAAGCGGGTGCGCTTGCGCTTACCTGAACGATTGAGTGTGTTGATCGAATCGACCTTGACGGAGAAAATCTTCTCCACGGCCAACTTGATCTCTGTCTTGTTCGAGCGAGGGTCGACCAGGAAGGTGTACTTACCTTCGTCGATCAGGCCGTAGCTCTTTTCCGAAACGACCGGCGCAAGGACGACGTCGCGGGGATCTTTGGAGATGGTCGCGCTCACTTGGCGTCCTCCGTAGCTGTTGTGCTCTCGTCAGCATCTACGGTCGAGTCAACTGACCCGACGAACGTGTCGTAAGCGGCCTTCGTGAAGATCACGTCGTCGGAAACCAGCACGTCATAGGTGTTGAGCTGGTCAACATAGAGGACGTGTACTTCCGGGACGTTCCGCACGGACAGTGCCGTGAGATCGTTGGCGCGCTCGATAACGATGAGCAAGTTTGGACGCTCCGAGATGCTGCGAAGCGCTTCGATTGCACCCTTGGTGGACGGCTTGTCGCCGGATACCAGGGACTCGAGGACGTGGATACGGCCGTTGCGTGCCCGATCAGAGAGGGCACCGCGCAGAGCGGCAGCCTTCATCTTCTTGGGGGTGCGCTGGCTGTAGTCGCGTGGGGTGGGTCCGTGGACAACGCCGCCACCGGTCATGTGAGGAGCACGGATCGAACCCTGGCGGGCACGACCTGTTCCCTTCTGCTTGAACGGCTTGCGGCCTGCGCCGGATACCTCTGCACGAGTCTTCGTCTTGTGCGTACCCTGACGGGCAGCAGCAAGCTGAGCCACGACGACCTGGTGCAGCAGTGGCACGTTGGTCTGCGTGTCGAAGATCTCTGCGGGGAGATCGACCTTTACAGTGTTGACAGCTGAGTTCGTGACCATTCTGGTCATGCTCCCTTCACGGCAGTGCGTACGAGGACGACCTGGCCGCGGGCGCCGGGAACGGCACCCTTGATCAGCAGCAGCGACTTCTCGACATCCACAGCGTGAACTGTGAGGCTCAGAGTGGTCTGACGAACGGCACCCATGCGGCCTGCCATTTTCATACCCTTGAAGACGCGGCTAGGGGTGGACGCGCCACCGATAGAGCCGGGCTTGCGGTGGTTCTTGTGGGCACCGTGGGATGCGCCGACGCCGTGGAAGCCGTGACGCTTCATGACACCTGCGAAGCCCTTGCCCTTGGTGGTGCCGATGACGTCGACCTTCTGGCCGGCTTCGAAGATCTCAACAGAGAGCTCCTGGCCCAGCGAGTAGGTGTCAGCATCGGAGGTACGCAGCTCAACCACGTGGCGGCGCGGCGTGACGCCGGCCTTTTCGAAGTGACCGGCCAGTGGCTTGGTCACCTTGCGGGGATCGATCTGGCCGAAGCCGATCTGGACAGCCGTGTAGCCGTCCTGGTCCGCTGAGCGGAGCTGGGTAATGACGTTGGAGTCAGCCTGGACGACGGTAACCGGTACCAGCAGGTTGTTTTCGTCCCAGACCTGGGTCATTCCGAGCTTGGTGCCCAGAAGACCCTTGACCTGACGCGTAAGTGAAGTAGACATTATGATCCGCTCTCCCTTACAGCTTGATTTCGATGTTCACGTCCGCAGGCAGGTCGAGACGCATCAGCGAATCAACGGCCTTGGGCGTGGGGTCAATGATGTCGATCAGACGCTTATGAGTACGCATTTCAAAGTGCTCGCGGCTGTCCTTGTACTTGTGCGGTGAGCGGATAACGCAGTACACGTTCTTCTCCGTCGGCAGGGGCACTGGGCCAACTACCGTAGCGCCTGCGCGCGTCACCGTCTCAACGATCTTCCGTGCTGATACGTCGATGACCTCGTGGTCATACGACTTCAGCCGGATGCGGATTTTTTGTCCCGCCATGGCGTCTCGACTCTCTCTCTCAAGAATTCTTGAATAACTGTCAGTTCCTGCACGTGCTGCGCCCGTTGCACTGGCGCTCCTCCCACAGACTGAATCCGGAAGTTTCCGGGTTCCTCACCCTGCGGAGGTACCGACCCCCGCGCTCGGGCGTGTCGTGGATTTTCCGCAAACTGATTCCTCTGTTTGCTTCCACGTTTCCAGCCGAACTGAAATGGGGGTGGTCATATTTGGGCTAACCGCCCGGTGAACACAGACCCTGCATCAGGCATTATCCTGACCGGGACGGTATCTCAAACCGCGCGCGCAAGCGCTTGAACAACTTGTCCAGTCTTCCAGATATCAGGGCATAAGGCGAATCCACGCCGGGACACGCCCCTCGGTGTGATGTACTTTAGCCGGCTCGCTCCCCCACCGGCCGACGTCGTCCGCCAGAAAAGTGCCCGCGGTGCAGGATCGCTGTGGCGCAACCACGTTCCTGCAGCTCCGCCACTTTCCTGCCGACACCACTGCAGCGCACCCACGTTCCTGCAGCTCCACCACTTTCCTGCCGACACCACTACAGCGCACCCACGTTCCTGCAGCTCCACCACTTTCCTACCGTCACCACTGCAGCGCACCCACGTTCCTGCAGCTGCGCCACTTTCCTGCCGCTCCCCGCCGCCCGACGTCGTGTGTCAGGAAAG
>NZ_BAAAIJ010000047.1:27889-102444 GCF_039526005.1 Arthrobacter flavus
CCGCCACCACTGCAGCGCACCCACGTTCCTGCAGCTGCGCCACTTTCCTGCCGCCAGGGCTGCAGCGCAACCCGGTCCCTGCAGGAATGGGCACCTTCGTGCAAGCGGGCCCGGGCAACGCTCGCTTAAAAAGAAAGGCCCCGCTGCAACCGCAGCGGGGCCTTTCCATTAGTCACTCGTGAAGAGTTACTTCAGGATCTTGGTAACGCGTCCTGAGCCTACGGTGCGGCCGCCTTCGCGGATAGCGAAGCCGAGGCCTTCTTCCATAGCGATTGGCTGGATGAGCGCAACGGTCATCTCAGTGTTGTCGCCAGGCATAACCATTTCAGTACCCTCGGGGAGGGTAATGACACCGGTGACGTCAGTTGTACGGAAGTAGAACTGAGGGCGGTAGTTGGAGTAGAACGGGTTGTGACGCCCGCCTTCGTCCTTTGCCAGGATGTAGACGTTGGCATCGAAATCGGTGTGCGGGGTGATTGAACCCGGCTTGACGATAACCTGTCCACGCTCAACATCTTCGCGCTTGATTCCGCGGAGCAGGAGACCACAGTTCTCGCCTGCCCATGCTTCGTCGAGCTGCTTGTGGAACATCTCGATACCGGTCACCGTGGTCTTCTGGACCGGACGGATGCCGACAATCTCGATTTCCGAGTTGATCTTCAGGGTTCCACGCTCGGCGCGGCCCGTTACAACGGTGCCACGGCCGGTGATGGTGAAGACGTCTTCAACAGGCATCAGGAATGGCTTGTCCTTGTCGCGGACTGGGTCCGGAACGCTGTTGTCGACTGCGTCCATCAGGTCCTCAACGGACTTGACCCACTCGGGATCGCCCTCAAGTGCCTTCAGGCCGGAGACGCGCACCACTGGTGCCTCGTCGCCGTCGAAGCCCTGCGCGCTGAGCAGCTCGCGGACCTCCATCTCGACGAGATCAAGCAGTTCCTCGTCGTCGACCATGTCGGACTTGTTCAGCGCGACCAACAGGTAGGGAACGCCAACCTGGCGGGCAAGCAGAACGTGCTCGCGGGTCTGGGCCATCGGGCCGTCGGTCGCAGCAACCACGAGGATTGCTCCGTCCATCTGAGCAGCACCGGTGATCATGTTCTTGATGTAGTCAGCGTGGCCGGGAGCGTCTACGTGTGCGTAGTGGCGCTTCTCGGTCTGGTACTCAACATGCGAGATGTTGATGGTGATGCCGCGCTGCTTCTCCTCGGGGGCCGAGTCGATGGACGCGAAGTCGCGTGCCTCGTTGAGATTGGGGTACTTGTCGTACAGCACCTTGGAAATGGCAGCCGTCAACGTCGTCTTTCCATGGTCAACGTGACCGATGGTTCCGATGTTAACGTGCGGCTTAGTCCGCTCGAACTTTGCCTTCGCCACGGGTTCCTCCTAGAACGTTTTGAGAAGATTTGCTTCCCAGCCGCGCTGTTCGCGGCTGAAACTGTTGCAAGTCTACTGGGGGCTTTTACTTTGATGAAATTACTGCATGCTGCGGGAGCCGGGAGGCTCCCGCAGCTGGTCTGCGGAAAGGTTATTCGCCGCGGGTCTTTTGGATGATCTCGTCGGCAACTGCCTTCGGAACTTCCGAGTAGCTGTCGAACTTCATCGAGTACACCGCGCGGCCCTGGGTCTTCGACCGCAGGTCACCGATGTATCCGAACATCCCCGACAGGGGCACCATGGCCTTGATGACCTTGACACCGCTGGCGTCCTCCATGGACTGCATCTGGCCACGACGTGAGTTGAGGTCACCGATAACTTCACCCATGTATTCCTCAGGGGTGCGGACTTCAACTTCCATCAATGGTTCGAGCAGGACAGGGTTAGCCATCCGTGCCGCTTCCTTGAACGCCATCCGGCCAGCGATCTTGAACGCCATTTCAGACGAGTCAACATCGTGGTACGCACCGTCGAGGAGCACGGCCTTGATGCCGACAACCGGGTAACCGGCCAAGACACCGTCGTTGAGGGCATCCTGGATGCCCGCGTCAACGCTGGGGATGTATTCGCGTGGGATACGCCCACCAGTGACCTTGTTGTCGAACGCGTACAGGACGCCGTCTTCAACTTCCATTGGCTCAATGGCGATCTGGATCTTCGCGAACTGACCCGATCCACCCGTCTGCTTCTTGTGGGTGTAATCGTGCTTGGCCACGGCGCGCTTGATGGTCTCGCGGTAAGCAACCTGGGGCTTGCCCACGTTGGCTTCGACGCGGAACTCGCGGCGCATGCGGTCCACCAGGATGTCCAAGTGGAGCTCGCCCATACCAGCGATGATCGTCTGGCCAGTGTCAACGTTGAGGGAAACCTGGAAGGTCGGGTCCTCAGCGGAGAGCTTCTGGATTGCCGTGGACAACTTCTCCTGGTCACCCTTGGTCTTTGGTTCAATCGCAACCGAGATCACTGGGTCAGGGAAGCTCATCGACTCGAGAACGATCTGGTTGGCACTGTCCGACAGCGTGTCGCCGGTAGTGGTGTCCTTCAGACCGATGGCTGCGTAGATATGACCTGCAAGGGCTTCCTCAACCGGGATTTCCTTGTTGGCGTGCATCTGGAACAGCTTGCCGATGCGCTCCTTCTTGTTCTTCGTGGAGTTGGTCACCTGCGTGCCAGCCGAAATCTGGCCGGAGTACACGCGGATGAACGTCAACTGTCCGAAGAACGGGTGGGTAGCAACCTTGAACGCCAAAGCCGAGAACGGCTCTTCGGTGCTCGGCTTGCGAGTCAGCTCGATTTCTTCGTCCCGGGGATCGTGACCGATCATCGGGGGAACATCCAGTGGGTTCGGCAGGTAATCGACAACAGCGTCAAGCATCGGCTGAACGCCGCGGTTCTTGAACGCTGAGCCACACAGGACCGGGTAGATCTCCGAAGCAATGGTGAGCTTACGGATTCCGGCCTTGATCTCGGCAACAGAAGGCTCTTCGCCGGCGAGGTACTTCTCCATGAGCTCATCGTCAGCTTCGGCAACGGCTTCGAGCAGACGCGCCCGGTAGTCATTAGCCTTCTCCACGAGGTCAGCCGGGATCTCTTCGATCTCGTACTTTGCGCCCATGGTGACGTCGCCCTTGGAGTCCCCGCGCCAGGTCAGCGCGCGCATTTCGACAAGGTCGATAACGCCTTCAAAGTCGTTCTCCGCGCCGATGGGCAGCTGGATGACCAGCGGCTTGGCGCCGAGACGGCTGATGATGGTGTCAACGGTGAAGTAGAAGTCAGCACCGAGCTTGTCCATCTTGTTGACGAAACAGATACGGGGAACTTCGTACTTGTCGGCCTGGCGCCAAACGGTTTCGGACTGCGGTTCTACGCCTTCCTTGCCGTCGAACACTGCCACTGCACCGTCGAGGACGCGCAGTGAGCGCTCGACCTCGACCGTGAAGTCGACGTGGCCGGGGGTGTCGATGATGTTGATCTGGTTGTTGTTCCAGAAGCAAGTCACGGCGGCGCTCGTGATGGTGATGCCGCGTTCCTTTTCCTGTTCCATCCAGTCAGTCGTGGAGGCGCCGTCGTGCGTCTCGCCGATCTTGTGGTTTACACCCGTGTAGAACAGGATGCGCTCGGTAGTGGTGGTCTTGCCGGCATCAATGTGGGCCATGATGCCGATATTGCGGACCTTGTTGAGGTCGGTAAGCACGTCCTGTGCCACGGTGTCTCCCTTATTCTTGGGTTTCTAGAAGTCGGAGTCTGGTTACCAGCGGTAGTGTGCGAAGGCCTTGTTCGACTCGGCCATCTTGTGCGTGTCCTCGCGGCGCTTGACAGCTGCTCCGAGACCGTTGGACGCATCCAGGATCTCGTTCATGAGGCGCTCGGTCATGGTCTTCTCGCGGCGAGCCTTCGAGTAGCCAACCAGCCACCGCAAGGCGAGGGCCATGGAGCGGCCGGGCTTGACCTCGACGGGTACCTGGTAGGTCGCGCCGCCGACTCGGCGGGAACGGACCTCGAGGGAAGGCTTGACGTTGTCCATTGCCTTCTTGAGTGCTGCGACAGGATCGCCGCCGCTCTTGGCGCGGGCGCCCTCAAGCGCTCCGTACACGATGCGTTCTGCAGTGGACTTCTTGCCGTCGACGAGTACCTTGTTGATCAACTGAGTGACCAATGGCGAACCGTAAACGGGATCTACAACTAGCGGCCGCTTAGGGGCCGGGCCCTTACGTGGCATTACTTCTTCTCCATCTTCGCGCCGTAGCGGCTACGAGCCTGCTTGCGGTTCTTGACACCCTGGGTATCAAGCGCACCACGGACGATCTTGTAACGGACACCGGGCAAATCCTTCACACGACCGCCGCGCACCAGCACGATGGAGTGTTCCTGAAGGTTGTGACCGACACCTGGGATGTAAGCGGTAACTTCGATGCCGCCGTTGAGGCGCACACGGGCAACCTTACGGAGCGCCGAGTTCGGCTTCTTGGGGGTGGTCGTGTAAACGCGGGTGCAAACGCCGCGCTTCATGGGGCTGCCCTTCAGTGCGGGCGCCTTGGTCTTGACGACCTTAGGTGTCCGGCCCTTACGGACCAGCTGGTTAATAGTAGGCACTTCTGCGTTCTCCGTAATGTCTAGAGATAGTGGCTGTCGTTTGCGCCCAACCCACACATGTAAGCCGTCTCGACTTGACCGTAGGCGTGCGAAAATGTGGCATTCGTTGTACAAGTTCCCTACAACGCGGAGATACGTCCGTCAGGACGCCGATCCTCTGCCACACAAACAATTACCACTACTCTACCAGAGATCGCTTGCCGGCCAGACGCGCCCGGGAATCCGGGACTTCTCTCGGCCGCTCCCCCTTTGAATGCGGAAGGGTTAAACGTAGCGGGCCCCACCCACCCGAAGGTGTGCGGGGCCCGCTGCATCTATATTTCTAGATGACAGTTTCGCCTAGCGGAACTCGGAGCCCATGTCGTAGTCATCCAGTGGGATGGCGTGGAACTCGGGTGTCATCGAACCTTCGACCCCTGCGTAGTCGAAGTCGCTGAACGCGCTAGGACCGGTGAACAGGTTGGCCTTCGCTTCCTCAGTCGGCTCCACAGTGATCTTCGTGTAGCGGTCCAGGCCGGTACCGGCCGGGATCAGCTTACCGATGATCACGTTTTCCTTCAGACCCAGCAGAGGATCGCTCTTGCCTTCCATGGCGGCCTGCGTGAGAACACGCGTGGTCTCCTGGAACGATGCGGCCGACAGCCACGACTCGGTGGCGAGTGACGCCTTGGTGATACCCATGAGCTCGGGACGGCCTGAAGCCGGCTTCTTGCCCTCGGACACCACGCGGCGGTTCTCGTCCTCGAAGCGGCGGCGTT
The DNA here is from genome assembly GCF_039526005.1 of Arthrobacter flavus. Lineage (NCBI taxonomy): Bacteria > Bacillati > Actinomycetota > Actinomycetes > Micrococcales > Micrococcaceae > Arthrobacter > Arthrobacter flavus. The sequence goes on from NZ_BAAAIJ010000047.1 coordinate 33,178, forward strand.
CTGCCAGCTCTCCGGGAAGGAGGTTCGACTCGCCGGACTCAATCACAGTGACGCGGCGAAGCATCTGACGGACGATCACCTCGACGTGCTTGTCGTGGATACCCACACCCTGGCTGCGGTACACGGTCTGTACCTCATCGACCAGGAATTCCTGGGCCTTACGGGGGCCGAGGATCCGGAGGATCTGCTTCGGATCGACAGCACCGAAGACCAGCTGCTGTCCCACCTCAACATGCTCGCCGTCCGTGACCAGCAGGCGTGCACGCCGCAGGACCGGGTAGGCAATCTCTTCGGAACCATCATCAGGAGTGACAACCAGCCGAAGCTGCTTCTCGCCGTCCTCGATGTTGACGCGACCGGCAACCTCGGAGATCGGAGCGACACCCTTGGGGGTCCGCGCTTCGAAGAGCTCCTGGATACGAGGCAGACCCTGGGTGATGTCCTCTGCCGACGCGATACCGCCGGTGTGGAACGTACGCATGGTCAGCTGCGTGCCTGGCTCACCGATCGACTGTGCAGCGATGATGCCAACGGCCTCACCGATGTCGACGGTCTTGCCGGTGGCCAGCGAGCGGCCGTAGCAAAGGGCACAGGTGCCCACGCTTGACTCACAGGTGAGCACGGAGCGCACCTTGATGTCGGTGACACCGGCGGCGAACAGCTCGCCGATCAGGACGTCGCCGACGTCGGAGCCTGCTGGTGCGAGCACCTTGCCCTTGGAGTCAACGACTTCGCTGGCCAGGGTGCGTGCGTAAGCGGAGTTCTCGACCTCTTCGTGCAGGACCAGTTCGCCGTCACTGTTCGGCACCGCAATGGTGACGTTCAGTCCACGCTCGGTGCCACAGTCGTCTTCGCGAACGATGACGTCCTGCGATACGTCCACCAGACGACGGGTCAGGTAACCCGAGTTGGCGGTACGCAATGCGGTGTCAGCCAGACCCTTACGGGCGCCGTGGGTTGCGATGAAGTATTCCAGCACCGACAGGCCCTCACGGTACGAGGACTTGATCGGACGAGGGATGATCTCACCCTTGGGGTTCGCCACCAGACCACGGATACCCGCGATCTGACGGACCTGGAGCCAGTTACCACGTGCACCGGAGGACACCATGCGGTTGATGGTGTTGTCCTTCGGCATCGCGCCGCGCATGGACTCGGCTACCTCGTTGGTGGCCTTATTCCAGATGTCGATCAGTTCCTGACGGCGTTCCTCATCAGCGATGAGGCCCTTGTCGAACTGGGACTGCACCTTGGCGGCCTGCTTTTCGTAGACCTCCATGATTCCGGCCTTATTGATCGGAGCGGAGATGTCGGAGATCGCGACTGTGACACCGGAGCGGGTGGCCCAGTAGAAACCGGCGTCCTTCAGGTTGTCCAGCGTTGCCGCCGTAACTACCTTCGGGTACCGCTCGGCAAGATCGTTGACGATGGTGGACAACTGTCCCTTGTCGGCAACCTTCTCAACCCAGGGGTAGTCCGCTGGCAACGTGTCATTGAACAGAACCTGCCCGAGGGAGGTTTCGATCAGCGCCGGGGTTCCTTCTTCCCAGCCTTCGGGCGCAGCGACATCAGCGCTGGGCACGAAGTGTGGGATGCGGATCCGGACTACCGAGTTCAGGTGCAGGACACCCATGTCGAAGGCCATGATGGCTTCGGCCGGGGTGCTGAACACGCGACCCTCCCCCGCTGAACCCTCACGCTTGGTGGTGAGGTGGTGCAGGCCGATGATCATATCCTGTGATGGCAGGGTCACCGGACGGCCGTCCGAAGGCTTCAGGATGTTGTTCGAGGAGAGCATCAGGATGCGCGCCTCGGCCTGGGCCTCTGGGCTCAGCGGCAGGTGGACTGCCATCTGGTCGCCGTCGAAGTCAGCGTTGAACGCGCCGCAAACGAGTGGGTGCAGTTGAAGGGCCTTACCTTCAACCAGCTGCGGTTCGAACGCCTGGATACCTAAACGGTGCAGGGTAGGCGCACGGTTGAGCAGCACGGGGTGCTCGGTGATGATCTCTTCGAGCACGTCCCAGACCTGCGGGCGGTAACGCTCGACCATCCGCTTGGCGCTCTTGATGTTCTGTGCGTGGTTGAGATCAACCAGGCGCTTCATCACGAACGGCTTGAAGAGTTCCAGGGCCATCTGCTTGGGCAGACCACACTGGTGCAGCTTCAGCTGGGGACCAACGACGATCACTGAACGGCCGGAGTAGTCAACGCGCTTACCCAGAAGGTTCTGGCGGAAACGACCCTGCTTGCCCTTGAGCATGTCAGAGAGCGACTTCAACGGACGGTTGCCCGGCCCGGTGACCGGACGTCCACGACGACCGTTGTCGAACAGGGAGTCGACTGCTTCCTGGAGCATGCGCTTTTCGTTGTTCACGATGATCTCGGGTGCACCGAGATCGAGCAGGCGCTTCAGGCGGTTGTTGCGGTTGATCACGCGGCGGTACAGGTCGTTGAGGTCGGAGGTCGCGAAGCGGCCACCGTCCAGCTGGACCATGGGGCGCAGTTCCGGCGGGATCACAGGAACGGCGTCGAGCACCATGCCGAGAGGGCTGTTGGTGGTGGTGAGGAACGCGTTGACAACCTTCAGGCGCTTCAGGGCACGCGTCTTACGCTGGCCCTTACCGTTCTGGATGATGTCGCGGAGCATCTCGGCTTCGGCTGGCATGTCGAAGTTCTCGAGACGCTTCTTGATCGCTTCGGCGCCCATCGAGCCCTCGAAGTACAGTCCGTAGCGGTCACGCAGCTCGCGGTAGAGGCCCTCGTCACCTTCAAGGTCAGCGACCTTGAGGCTCTTGAACCGGTCCCAGACCTGCTCGAAACGCTCGATCTCGATGTCGGCGCGCTTACGCACGTTCGCCATCTGACGGTCGGCGGAGTCGCGTGCCTTCTTCTTCTCGGCAGCCTTTGCGCCTTCGCCTTCCAGCCGTGCAACCTCATCCTCAAGGTCCTTGGCGATGGTGGCGATGTCGGAGTCGCGCTGGTCAATCATCTGCTTCTTCTCAAGGTCGTGCTCGGCCTGGAGGTTCGGCAGTTCCGCGTGACGGTTCTCTTCGTCGACGGAGGTGATCATGTAGGCGGCGAAGTAGATGACCTTTTCGAGGTCCTTCGGCGCCAGGTCCAGCAGGTAACCCAAGCGCGAGGGCACGCCCTTGAAGTACCAGATGTGGGTGACGGGAGCTGCGAGCTCGATGTGGCCCATGCGCTCACGACGAACCTTGGCGCGGGTTACTTCAACGCCACAACGCTCGCAGATGATGCCCTTGAAGCGGACGCGCTTGTACTTGCCGCAGTAGCATTCCCAGTCGCGGGAAGGTCCGAAGATCTTCTCGCAGAAGAGGCCGTCCTTCTCAGGCTTGAGGGTACGGTAATTGATGGTTTCCGGCTTCTTGACCTCGCCAAAAGACCAACCACGGATTTCGTCCGCAGTGGCAAGGCCGATTCGCATGAGGCCGAAGGAGGATTCGCTGGACATATGGTCCCTGTTCTCTCTTTGTTCTCTAAATTCTTGAAGTCTGATGGGGTGCGGTGGGCAGTTAGGCCCGCACCGAGCCGGTGTTCGAGGAAGCGGCCTTTAATATTTCAAGGCCGTCCGCGGCCGAAGAAATTTCGTTGGCTGCTTGTCGAACACCGGATCGGTGTGGTGAAACCTAGACTTCCTCGACAGAACTTGGCTCGGCCCGTGACAGGTCGATACCCAGTTCCTCCGCGGCCCGGAAGACTTCTTCATCCGAGTCACGCATCTCTATCGTCGTTCCGTCGGTGGAGAGTACTTCCACGTTCAGGCACAGCGACTGCATTTCCTTGATCAGCACCTTGAAGGATTCGGGGACACCCGGCTCTGGGATGTTCTCGCCCTTCACGATCGCTTCGTAGACCTTCACGCGGCCGTGGATATCATCCGACTTGATCGTCAGAAGTTCCTGCAGCGTGTAGGCGGCGCCGTAGGCCTCGAGGGCCCAGACTTCCATTTCACCGAAGCGCTGTCCGCCGAACTGTGCCTTACCACCCAGCGGCTGCTGCGTGATCATGGAGTACGGTCCGGTGGAGCGTGCGTGGATCTTGTCGTCCACCAAGTGGTGCAGCTTCAGGATGTACATGTAGCCGACCGAAATGGGGTCCGGGAACGGCTCGCCGGAGCGGCCGTCAAAGAGCAACGCCTTGCCGGATCCACCGATGAGGCGGTTTCCGTCGCGGGTTTCCCGGGTGGAGTTCATCAGACCAACGATTTCGTCCTCTGTTGCGCCGTCGAAGACCGGGGTTGCAACAGTGGTCGAACCGCTTTCGCGGGGCAGGTTCGGGAGGTTCTTCAACCATTCCGGTTCGCCATCGATCTTCCAGCCCTGCTTGGCCACCCAACCGAGGTGGATTTCCAGGACCTGGCCGACGTTCATTCGGCCTGGGACACCCAGCGGGTTCAGCACGATATCGACGGGGGTGCCGTCTTCCATGAACGGCATGTCCTCGATCGGCAGGATCTTGGAGATGACGCCCTTGTTACCGTGACGGCCAGCCAGCTTGTCGCCGTCGGTGATCTTACGCTTCTGAGCCACGTAGACGCGGACCAGCTGGTTCACGCCGGGGGGCAGCTCGTCGTCGTTGTCGCGATCGAAGATGCGCACACCGATGACCGTTCCGGACTCGCCGTGGGGAACCTTCAGTGACGTGTCGCGAACCTCGCGGCTCTTCTCACCGAAGATGGCCCGCAGCAGACGCTCCTCAGGGGTCAGTTCCGTCTCACCCTTCGGAGTGACACGGCCAACCAGGATGTCGCCGGCTTCAACCTCGGCACCGATGTGAATGATGCCACGCTCGTCCAGGGCCCCAAGGACCTCTTCGGAGACGTTCGGGATGTCGCGGGTGATTTCCTCGGCACCAAGCTTGGTGTCGCGGGCGTCAACCTCGTGCTCCTCGATGTGAATCGAGGTCAGTACGTCGTCGGAGACGATGCGCTGGGAAAGGATGATCGCATCCTCGAAGTTGTGACCTTCCCAGGACATGAACGCAACGAGCATGTTCTTGCCCAGGGCGAGCTCACCCTGGTCGGTGGACGGACCGTCGGCGATCATCGTGTTGTACTCGACCCGGTCACCCTCGGAAACCAGCACGCGCTGGTTGTACGCGTTGCCCTGGTTGGAGCGGGCGAACTTCATGATCGGGTAGTTCGTCTCGGTGCCGTCGTCGTTGAGGATGCTCACCAGATCGGCTGAGACCTCCTTGACAACTCCAGCCTTCGTGGCGGTGACAGCGTCACCGGCGTCGACTGCTGCGTTCTTCTCCATACCGGTGCCCACCAGGGGACGCTCGGAACGGAGCAGGGGGACAGCCTGACGCTGCATGTTCGCACCCATGAGGGCACGGTTCGCGTCATCGTGTTCCAGGAACGGAATCATGGCCGTAGCCACCGACACCATCTGGCGTGGGGAGACGTCCATGTACTCGACCTCAATGGCCTCGACCAGGACGGGCTCGCCCGAACCGCCTCGGGTACGCACCAGAACCGTAGGCTCGATGAAGTTGCCCTTGCCGTCGAGGGGTGCGTTCGCCTGTGCAATCAGGCGCTCCACCTCGTCGTCGGCGGTGAGGTAGTCAATCTGCTCGGTGACGATTCCGCCGACTACCTTGCGGTAGGGGGTTTCGATGAAGCCGAACGTGTTGATACGTCCGTAGGACGCCAGCGAACCGATCAGACCAATGTTCGGTCCTTCAGGGGTTTCGATGGGGCACATACGGCCGTAGTGAGACGGGTGAACGTCACGAACTTCCATGCCAGCGCGGTCACGGGACAAACCGCCCGGGCCCAGCGCTGACAGGCGACGCTTGTGCGTCAGGCCAGCCAGAGGGTTGTTCTGATCCATGAACTGCGACAGCTGGGACGTTCCGAAGAACTCCTTAATCGCCGCAACCACTGGTCGGATGTTGATCAGGGTCTGAGGTGTGATGGCCTCGACGTCCTGCGTGGTCATCCGCTCGCGGACAACGCGCTCCATCCGGGACAGGCCGGTGCGGACCTGGTTCTCGATGAGCTCGCCGACTGCACGGATGCGACGGTTACCGAAGTGGTCAATGTCGTCGACCTCGACGCGCAGTTCGACGTCGCCGCCGTCGCGCTTGCCGGTGAGGGTCTTCTCGTTGGCGTGCAAGGCCACCAGGAACTTGATCATCGCGACGATGTCGTCGATGTTCAGGACCGAAGCGTCCTTGTCATCAAGGTTCTTGTCGATACCGAGCTTGCGGTTGATCTTGTAACGACCAACCTTGGCCAGGTCGTAGCGCTTGGGGTTGAAGTACAGGTTGTCGAGCAGCGTCTTGGCGGCCTCGACCGTGGGTGGCTCTCCCGGGCGAAGCTTCCGGTAGATGTCCAGCAACGCGTCTTCCTGCGTTTCGGTGGTGTCTTTCTCCATGGTGGCGCGGATGGAGTCATACTCACCGAAGGTTTCGAGGATCTGGCCCTCGGTCCAGCCCAGTGCCTTCAGGAGGACTGTGACTGACTGCTTGCGCTTACGGTCAAGGCGGACGCCGACCTGATCACGCTTGTCGATTTCGAGTTCAAACCAGGCACCACGTGACGGGATGATCTTCGCGCTGAAGATGTCCTTGTCACTGGTCTTGTCGGCGGTGCGCTCGAAGTAGGCGCCCGGTGAACGGACCAGCTGTGACACGACGACACGCTCGGTGCCGTTAATCACAAACGTTCCCTTCTCCGTCATCAACGGGAAGTCGCCCATGAACACTGTCTGCTGCTTGATCTCGCCAGTGTTGTTGTTCATGAACTCGGCCTTGACATACAGGGGGGCCGCGTACGTAGCGTCGCGGTCCTTGCACTCAGCCATGGTGTATTTCGGATCGGCGAACTCCGGCTCCGAGAAGCTCAGGGACATGGTGCCCTGGAAATCCTCGATCGGGGAGATCTCTTCAAAGATGTCAGCGAGACCAGATGTGGAGGCCACACCCTGCAGCTTCAGCTCCAGGGCTTCCTGCACGCGCGCCTTCCAGCGATCGTTTCCAACCAGCCAGTCGAAACTGTCAGTTTGGAGCGCGAGGAGGTTAGGAACGTCCAGTGGTTCGTGAATCTTTGCGAATGAAAGCCGGGGGGAGACGCCGTCGGCGTCGACCTGGCTGGTAGCGGTTGCATTATTAGAGGTGCTCGAGGCGACCAAGAGGGATCCTTCCACAGACCTTCGGCTTGTTCAGCTATATCCGCCCTCTTTGCACTGCCATCGCGTATTAACGCGAGGATTGTGTGTGCGAACCAGGAGCCTGCGGTCAATGACCGGACAGTAAATCTGCCGTTAAATGACTAACGCAAGACAAAGCCCACCGCTATATGAAGGCCGAGGTTAAGAGGAAAGACGCAAATATCTACTGTACTGCAGAGCTCCCGTCCTGTCCAGCCCCGGTGTGGTATACGTCATCCGGGTCATCCCGCCTGGGTCACCCAGATCAAGAGCATGGTCACCAGGAAACCGGTGAGGAAGTTCAGCCTGAGGAACCGCCGCCACCCCCGGTTGGCGGTTTCACAGTGCTCATCGCTGAGGTTGGCGTACGGCAGGATACTGAGGATGTAGGGCACGGCCAGCAGCCCGCCCAGCGTCGCCGGCCACGGCGCGAGCAGCATCAGCAGTCCACTCAGCAGGTAAGCGACGACGGCGAACCGCACAACGGCTCGTGCCCCCAGGACCGTGGCAATCGAGGCGATGCCGCCTTCACGGTCGGCCTGGATGTCTTGGACGGCACCAAACGCCTGACTGGCGATCCCCCACAGGAAGAACGCCCCAAGCACTGCCCAGAGGCCGATGTCGAAGTGTGCGCCCGCAAGCACGAGCCCAAACACTGCGGGGCTGACGAAGTGGGTGCTGGAGGTAACCGAGTCGAGGAAGGGCCGCTCCTTGAACCGGAGCCCCGGCGCGCTGTAGGCGACCACCGCAAACACGCTCACCGCAAGCACCAGGGCAGACAGCGGGTTGCCCAGGAGCAGCAGCGCCACCAGGAACGGGACGTTGCTCAGCACTGCGGCCCACAGGGTGACCCGGTGGAAGCTGCGGTCCAGGACGGCGCCTTCTACCCCACCCTTGCGGGGGTTCCGGAGATCTGACTCATAATCGAAGACATCGTTGATGCCGTACATGGCGAGGTTGTAGGGGATGAGGAAGTACAGCGTCCCGAGCACGAAGGCCAGATCGATGGACCCGGTGGTGAGGAAGTACGCGGCCGCGAAGGGGAAAGCGGTGTTCACCCAGGACACGGGGCGTGAGGACAGCAGCAACATTTTCGCTGTCCCGGAGAGGCCGGTCCCGGCCTGGGCGCTCATGAACGGGTCCGTTCAACCGGCGCTGCAGTGGCCGACGGCGTGAAGAGGGTCCACAGTGCCGGCAGGAGCACCACCGCCGCCAGTGGATAGGCGAAGTCCTCGAGAGGCGCGACTCCCACAAACACGCCGGAAATCCATTCGGGGTTGTAGCCGAAGAATCCCAGCTGAATCATCAGGTTGTCGAAGACGGCTGTGAGGATGAGCAGAATGACCGCCGACAGTCCGACCGCCCGCCAGGAAAGCGTGGCAGCAGTTGAGGGAGCCGCCAGCGATCCGGTCACTGCAGGTCCCGCACGACGGCGGGAACTCACCTCCGCCACGATGGCGATGATCGCGACGGGGATCAGGAAGATGGCGTTGAGAGTCCAGTAGGTCACTGAGCCACCTGTGTCCGTGTCTCAATGGTCCGTTTCATGAGCAGGTAGATGTTCATCGCCATCCAGCAGAGGAAGGTCAGGAAGAACAATTCCTCCAGGGGAAGCTCGGGCGCCAGCATGACGCCGATCATGAACTCGGAGTCGCCCTTGTAGAAGATGTCCGATCCAATGCCGCCGAGGTCCCAGGCCAGAAAGAACGCCACCCCCAAGGCTAGGACCAGGCCCGCACGGCGCGGCGCTGCCCAGAAGAACAACCCGTACCGGTAATCCATCAGGGCCGCACACGCCAGTCCGCCCAGCAGTGAGACCAGGTATAGGGCACTGATCATTGCCGGACCTTGCCCTTGTCGACCACCGAACCGGCCGCTGCGCCGACCACCGAACCGGCCGCTGCGCCGGCCCCTGGGGTAACGAGGGGCTGAGCCAGCGGGCCGGTACTGGTGTCGGAGCGCAGCCGTTTGATCAGCAGTTCCGCGCTGATCAGACACATGGGAATGCCGATCCCTGGGATGGTCGAGCTGCCCGCATAGTACAGGCCCTCCACCTTGCGGCTTTTGTTGCGGCCCCTGAAGAACGCACTCTGCTTCAGCACGTGCGCCGGGCCCAGCGAGGTGCCTTGCCAGGCGTTGAAGTCCCCCACGAAGTCCTGCGGTCCATAGGTCCTCCGCACCACTATCCGGTCGGCGAGGTCGGGGATGTTCGCCCATTTGCTGATCTGGTCGATCACCGTGTCGGCAAGGTTCTCGATGCGCCGGTCCCCCGCACCGTCGATCCCGCCAGCGCCCAGCCCCGGATCAGCTGGCAGTGGGACCAGGACAAACACGTTCTCGTGACCTTCCGGGGCCACCCCGGGGTCGGTGGCACTGGGCCGGCACACGTATAGCGACGCAGGCGTCGGCACTGAGGTGATCTTGCCGAAGATCCGTGAGAAATTGTCTTCCCAGTCCGCGGTGAACAGAAGCGTGTGGTGTTCCAGCTCGGGCAGCCCGCCCTTGACGCCCAGGTACAACAGCAGGGCGCTGGGCCCTGCTGTTCGCCGGGACCAGTACTTTTCCGGGTAGGTCTGATCGGCGGGCTGCAGCAGCTGCGTTTCGGCGTGGTGCAGATCGTTGGCAGCGACCACCGTGTCAGCGGGGGTGGTGTGCTCCGTGCCGTCCGCCGACACCCAGCGGACGCCGGTCACCCGGGCCTTCTGGGACCGGCCATCGCCGGGCAGGGTGAGGATCTGGTCCACCCGGGCGCCGGTGATGACCTCGACGTTCCTCGAGCGGGCCTGGGAGCCAATGGCCTCGGTCAGCCGGGTGAACCCGCCCATCGGGTACAGGACGCCGTCGTCGAGATCCAGGTGGCTCATCAGGTGGTACATGCTGGGCGCTTCGAACGGGGAGGTGCCGAGGAAGACCGCCGGGTAGCCGAGGATCTGTCGCAGCCGGTTGTCGGTCACCGTTGCGGCAGCGAGACTGGACAGCGGCTGCAGGAGCAGGCGCACCAGCTTGGGGACGCGGCTGAGCACATCGGGGCGGAGCAACGGCAGGAAGGACTGGAAGGTGGTGTAGAGGAATCGGCGGGTGGCCATGGTGTACGTGTCGCCGGCCGAATCCAGGTACTTCTCCAGGGCCTCCCCCGCACCGGGTTCGATGTCGTTGAACAGCTTGACGACGTCGGCCCGTTCAGCGGGAACGTTGATGGGCTCGGTGTGTCCCTCGGAATACACCCGGTACCCGGGATCCAGTTTGACCAGGTCCAGGTGATCGGCTGCGCTGGTTCCGAGGAGCCTGAAGAAGTGGTCGATCACTTCGGGCATGAGGTACCAGGAGGGCCCGGTGTCGAACCTGAACCCGTCGCTCTCCCAAAGCCCGGCCCGGCCACCGGTGGCCGCCTGCTTTTCGAGCACGGTGACGGCGTGCCCCTCCTCGGCGAGCAGCGCGGCTGACGCGAGGCCGGCGATCCCGCCGCCGATGACTACGACGTTCCGGCGCGGGCCGCTCACTGGGCTGTTCAGGGGTGCGTGCGAGTTCATGGCAGCCTTCCGGTGGTCATCAGGGTGTTTCATCAGGCTGCGGGACACGGCCCGCCAGTGCCTGGGCGGCGATCCGAAGTTTCACGGGATTGGGGACCCGGATCCGTGAGGTGAGGAGGTCCTCGGCGGGAGTCCTGCGCAGCCGCAGGGACAGTTCGGCGAAGAGCCCCTGGGCCAGGGCGACGGCGCGGCGGCTGGAACTCGGCAGGTCGCGAAGGGCGTCGGCCGAGACGGCGAGATCCGCCGCAATGTCATCGAGCAGCCGGTGTTTATCCGCCTCCCCAAAACTTCCGGGCCAGATCCCCGGGAAGTAGCTGCGCCCCAGGGACTCGAAGTCGTCAGCGAGGTCGCGCAAAAAGTTGATCTTCTGGAAGGCAGCTCCCAACCGGCGGGCTCCATCGATGAGCTTGCTTTCCTGGTCGGTGCTGCGCGGGCTGGCTTCCTGGTAGAGGAAACACTTCAGGCACATGAGGCCCACCACCTCGGCCGAGCCGTAGACGTACTCATCAAACGATTCGTCTGTGTGCTCGGTCCGCTCCAGGTCAGCGCGCATCGAGGCGAAGAAGGGCCTGGTCAGGTCAACCGCGATTCCAGTTTCCCGTGCGGTGTTGGCAAAAGCGTGAACCACCGGGTTGGCGCTGTATCCCACGGCCATGGCCCGCTCGGTTTCCTGCTCCAGGTCGTCAAGCACCGCGCGCGTTTGATCACGGCTGAGCCCAGCGGCGGCGGCCGCGCCGTCCACCACTTCGTCGGCGACCCGGACCAGCGCATAGACCGTCTCGACATGCTGGCGGACGTCGCCGCCGAGCAGCCGTGATGCCAACCCAAACGAGGTGGAGTAGGACCTGATCACCACCGCCGAGGTGCGGTGGGTGACATCGGTGTAGAAGGCAAGGGCGTCGCGTGGCTGCATGGGAGCTACCGCACCCTCGCCAGTACTGCCGTGGCGACGGGAGCCAGCCCGTCACGCAGTGCAGCCGGGATATGGGCGGCACCCAGATGGTGCTGCGCCTGCAGTGCATGGTCGCCTGCCAGAGACACCACGTAATCCAGTGCCCCGCAGGACCGGAGGACTCCGCGGATCTTTTCGGCCCCGGCGGCCGAGAGCTCCGGCGATCCGACCAGTGCTGAAATCTGCTCCCACTCGGCCCGCTGGGCGACAAACGAGATCAGGGCGGTTCGCTTGCCCTCCCGCAGATCTCCCCAGGTAGTTTTTCCGGTGGTCTTCTCGTCACCGAACACGCCGAGAATATCGTCGGCCAGCTGATAGGCGATCCCCACGTCCCTGCCGAAGTCGCCAAGGGAGTCGACGATGGCCTCATCGGCGCCCGCCAGGACGGCACCGGCTTTGAGTGGGCTTTCGAAGGAGTAGACGGCCGTTTTCAGCCGCGCCATCTGAAGGGTTTCCTCGGACGACGACGTGTCGGAGGTTGAGGCGTCGACGTCGAGCAGTTCCCCAGCCGCCGAGGCAAATACTGCGTCATCGAGAAGCTCGCCGAGCCGTTCCCTGGTGGCGGGGTCGGTGCGGACGCCGTCGAGGAGCCGGTGGGCGCTGGAAAGAGCCAGGTCTCCGGCGATGACCCCCATGGAGAGCCCTCGGTGCGCGGCGTCGTCGGGCGCTAGGCCCGCATCTTCGGCCAGCAGTCGGTAAGTACCCGACACGTTGGGGATCCCCCGCCTGACAAAATCGCGGTCAATGACGTCGTCGTGAACGATCAGGGCTGTGTGAAGCATTTCGAAGGATGCAGCCACCATCGCCGCGGACGCCCGGTCGGTCCCGGCCAGGCAGTCGTAGGCGGTCATGACCATCCGCGGACGGAAGCGCTTGCCGCCGGCTGCGCAGGTTTCGAGGGTTTCCCACAGGTGATGATAGGTGGGTCCAAGGGTCGCGGCACGGGCCTTCGACCGGGCGAAACTGTTTGCGAGGACACTTTCCACCTGCTCCAAGCCACGGGAGTCGACCAGCAAGGTTTCCATGTCCATAGGTAAAGTAAACACTGACCCCGCAATCTTTAGCTAAACGACTCAGGTCAGAGAGCAGTCACACAGTGCTTCTAGCAGACGGCAGTTCAGGATCCGGTGCTGAACTGGTGGTCCTTGTTGACGAATCCGGCACTCCCACCGGGACCCAGGACAAGGCGGAGGTGCACCACACGTCGACGCCGCTGCATCTCGCCTTCTCCACCCATGTGTACGACGACGACGGCCGGATCCTCGTCACCCGCCGGGCGCTGTCCAAGCGCACGTGGCCGGGCGTCTGGACCAACTCATTCTGCGGTCATCCCGGACCGGGCGAGTCCACCGTCGACGCGATTGCGCGGCGTGCCGACTACGAGCTGGGAATCGCCGTCACCGATCTGTCCCCCGCCCTGCCGGACTTCAGGTACCGGGCAGTGGACTTCTCCGGGGTGGTCGAAAACGAGATCTGCCCCGTCTTCACGGCCCGTTGCGTCGGACAGCTCTCCCCGCGGGCATCGGAGGTCTGCCAGTGGGAGTGGGTTGAACCCCGCCAACTCGTGGAATCGGTCCGCCTCACCCCCTGGGCCTTCAGCCCGTGGCTGACGCTCCAGCTTCCGCTGCTCTACCCCGCAGGGTAGTCTCCCCGCCGGCCGGCCGGTCTCAGCTGATTCACCCAGCGCTGCCAGGGCGGTGAGACCCTCCAGTGCAGCCCGATCGTGCGGAAGGCACGGACGAAGCGGCGTCGTAGGTCGGCTCCCCCGATGAGCGCACGGGGCGAAATTCCGACCCGCAGTGAAAAATCGCACGCGGTCCGATGCCCTGGGGCCAACGCAAACGCGAGGTCGACGTCGTCGTGCACCTCGGGGTCGGTTGAATGCACCCGGGCACGCACCGCTTCCCATACCTCGGAGCGGAAGGCCATATTGGAGCCGAACAGCGGCCAATGTGCCATGGCCGCTCCCATGAGGACCAGGTAGGCCCGCATGTACAGCAGGTCTGCGGCAGCGGCCCGCCACCGGGAGACCTCGTAGAACTGTCCTGGTCCGGTAAGAGCGGCGAGCCCGACGTCATCGGCGAAGCGGGTAGCGATCTTTTCCAACCAATCCCCGGACGGCACCGAGTCGGCGTCGCACCGGACAATGATGGTGCCCTGGGCAGCGTTGTAGCCAGCTGCTGCGGCTGCCCCAATCCCGATCACCGGTTCGGTGACCACCCGCGCCCCGTGAGCCTCCGCGATCGCGATTGTTGAATCGGTCGAACCATTGTCGACCACGATCACCTCCAGCGGGGGCCGGGTCTGGGCGCCAAGAGCCTGCAGGCAAAGGGCCAGGAGGTCACCGTCGTTACGGCACGGGATGACCACTGAAAGTGTTGGGGACATGCCATTGATACTAGGCTGTTTTACATGATTGACGATCTACTTCGACCCCCGGCGACCCCCTGGGCGGTGACGGCCGACGCGGTCCGCGGGGCCGCTTTACTCAGCGTCATCGCTGTGTTGCTCTGGTGGGGTCCAGTTGAATTCGCAGTGCTGTTCCTGGTGCTCGGTGGCGTCCTCGTGTCCCGGATGGTCCGCGTGGATCCTCGGATCGATGCCGCCTACGGAGCTACCCTGCTTGTTGCGGGGTGGAGCGCCGTCATTGACCTGTACGAGCTCATCTCGTGGTGGGATCTTGCCGTCCATACGCTTGCCACCGCGGCCATTGCCCTCATCGCCTACCTGCTGCTGCTGCGGATGCGGTATCTCCCACGACCTGGGCTAGGCCGACGGGCCACAACCGGGGTCACCATCATCACCCTTGCCCTTGGCCTGAGCCTGAGCGTGGTGTGGGAGTTTGCCGAGTGGGCGGGAAACAGGTACATCACCAATGAGATCAATGTGGGCTATGAGGACACGCTGGGCGATATAGCTGCCGGAGGGGTCGGCTCGTGGGTGGCCGGGATGGCTCTGGCAGCCACACTGTCGAGGAGCTGGCAATCGGTTTCAGTTAATGCTCACTAGCTGAGCTGGACCGGACAGAGTAGCCTTGACGCAACTGCTTCAAAGACGAAAGTGAGCGTTCCCCTCGATGAATACTGAAGATAAGTCACCGGCCGACGTCGTCATCGTTGGGGGTGCCCGGACTCCTCAGGGCCGCCTGAATGGCCAGCTGTCCTCCTTTACCGCTGTGGATCTCGGAGCCCTGGCGATTGCGGGTGCACTGGATCAGGCAGGGGTCGACGCCGGGACGGTGGGTGCCGTCATTATGGGCCACGTCATCCAGGCAGGCTGCGGTCAGAATCCGGCGCGGCAGACCGCGCTGAAGGCCGGGATCGGGTGGGATGTCCCTACGGTCACCATCAACAAGGTCTGCCTCTCCGGCCTGACGGCAGTCATCGACGCAGCGCGGCTGATCCGCAGCGGCGAGGCGACAGTGGTGGTTGCGGGGGGCCAGGAATCCATGACCCGTGGGCCCCACCTGCTGCCGGGGTCCCGGCAGGGCTGGACCTATGGCAACATCCAGGCGATCGACTCGGTGGCCAACGATGGCCTGACCGATGCGTTCGATAACGAGTCGATGGGCGCGTCGACCGAGCGCGGCAACACCGGCCTCGGTATCAATCGGGACGAACAAGACGCCGTCGCTGCCGCTTCGCATCAGCGTGCTGCCGCAGCAATGGAATCCGGTGTGTTCGACGTCGAAATTGTGCCGGTCACGGTGCCCCAGCGGAAGGGCGACCCCGTGGTCCTCAACCGCGATGAGGGGGTGCGCCCGACGACGACCGTCGAGTCCCTCGCCGGGCTGCGGCCAGCGTTCGACCAGGCGGGCACGATCACGGCAGGTAATTCATCACCGCTCTCAGACGGTGCGGCAGCGCTTGTCCTGACCACCAGGGCACACGCCGAAGAGAACTCGCTGACCGTACTCGCGGTGGTGGGGCAACCGGGCCAGGTGGCCGGACCCGACAATTCCCTGCACTCGCAGCCATCGCGCGCGATCGAGCAGGCTTTGGGTCGGGCTGGCTGGCAGACATCGGAGTTGGACTTCGTGGAAATCAACGAGGCCTTTGGCTCGGTGGCCTGCCAGTCCCTGAAAGACCTGAATTATCCGCTGGAGAAGACCAACATCCACGGCGGGGCGATTGCGCTGGGGCACCCCATCGGCGCCTCGGGCGCCCGCCTGGCGCTGCATGCTGCGCACGAGCTCGCTCGGCGGGGTACCGGCAAGGCAGCCGTTTCGTTGTGCGGCGGCGGCGGGCAGGGAGAAGCCCTTCTTCTTTATCGCAACTGAGCCATGACATGAAAAAACCCCTGACTCCGTGAGTCAGGGGTTTTTTCGTAAACCAGAAAAATACTACTTCAGGGTTACCGTCGCGCCAGCGGCCTCGAGGGATTCCTTGGCCTTCTCGGCAGCTTCCTTGGTTGCGCCTTCCAGCACAGCCTTGGGGGCGCTGTCGACAACGTCCTTGGCTTCCTTCAGACCCAGGGAAGTCAGTGCGCGTACTTCCTTGATCACTGCGATCTTCTTGTCGCCTGCTGCTTCGAGGATAACGTCGAAGGAATCCTTCTCCTCTTCAGCAGCTTCGCCTGCGCCGCCACCGGCGGGGCCAGCAACTGCCACTGCAGCTGCAGTGACGTCGAAGGTCTCTTCGAACAGCGTGACGAACTCGGAGAGTTCGATGATGGTCAGTTCCTTGAAAGCTTCAATGAGCTCTTCGTTGGTGAGCTTCGCCATGGCGAGAGCCTTCCTTCCTATAGTGGTGCCTGGCATCGGGTTCGACGCTCGGTACCGGAGTTTGGTGGATGAGGAGAATTACTTCTCTTCAGGCGCTGCGGCAGCTTCGGGAGCGGCCTCTGACTCGGCTGCTGCTGGTGCAGCTGCTTCCTCTGCAGCAGGAGCGTCGGCGGCTGGCGTCTCTGCTGCTGCAGGCGCTCCACTTTCCTCCTCGTGCTTGATGCGCAATGCATCAATGGTGCGGGCAAGTGCTGCCATGGGTGCTTGCAGCACTCCGGCAACGCGGGCCAGCTGAAGTTCACGCGACTCGAGAGCAGCGAGAGCCTTTACACCGGCGGCGTCAAGGGCTCGGCCCTCGAAAACACCAGTCTTGATGATGAGCTGTGGGTTGGACTTCGCGAAATCCGTCAGGCTCTTTGCCGCTGCAATAGCGTCACCCTTGATGAAGGCGATTGCAGTGGGTCCGGCGAGCTGGCTATCGAACGCGTCGATGCCGGCTTCCTTGGCTGCAATGCCCGTCAGGGTGTTTTTGACGACAGCGTATTTGGTGTCCTGGCCGAGTGAACGGCGCAGTTCCTTGAGCTGTGCAACGGTGAGCCCGCGGTATTCGGTTAGGACTGCAGCATTTGAGTCTTTGAAATCGGTGACGATTTCCTCAACTGCGCTTACCTTGATTGCGGTTGCCATAACCCTCCTTCCGGGGAATTGATGCCGGCTTTTACTGCCCCAATAAAAAACGCCCCGCGCAGATGCACGGGGCTTCAGCCAGGACAGCGGAGTTACCGTGTCTACTGAGGAGCTTCGTTCACCTACGCTGGCCGCCCTTGACGGGAACCTTCAGACACATGCCCCGGCCCGCATGCCTCAGAAACCTGAGGATAAGGGTGGGGTACGCATCGACCGACGGTCTTTGGTTCTTCAAGAGTACGTCACCCGCCAGAGGGTAACCAAATCCTGGCCCTCCCACCGCTCCCGAGCCAACCCAGCACGCGCCAGGACCAGCTATGGCCAGCCTTCCCCACGAAAAAGTGGCCCACCCGCAGGAGAGCGGTTGGGCCACCACTTTCCTGCGGGTCAGCCACTTTTCTGCCCGGCCGGACGCGCCGCAGCCACTTTTCTACGCGGCCGGGCGCGGGTCAGCCACTTTTCTGCCGGCCGGCTGCGGGTCAGCCACTTTTCTGCCGGCCGGACGCGGGTCAGCCACTTTTCCGTGCGGAGTCAGCCCTTCTTCTGCCACGCGGCGGTGTACCCCGCGGGCACGAAACCCAGCTCTACGTTCACGGCGAGCATGTGCGCATTTTCCTCGGCGTTCCAGGTGTAGACACGCTGCGCATCGGGCCAGACGGAGGGCACAGACAGGAGATTCGCCGCCTTCAACCACATCCCGAGTCGATGTCCTCGGTGGGTGCGCAACACCAGGGTGTCATCCTGGGACACCACTTCCGGCCTCTCCGGTTGGTACTCCAGGATGGTGTGGCCTGCGAGCAGCCCAGTGGGACGATGCCGGACCGCCCGGACCAGCGACTGGCCACCGGAGCGCAGCAGGCGGTCTTCGCCCTCCCTGATCCGTGCGGCGCCCCAGACTTCCTCTTCCCAGTCCAGGTCCCCCATCGGCACGTCCGTGCTCATCGTCTGGCGCAGCAGGGCGTATTGCTCCACGAGGTCGTCCGGGCAGCGGTCCCGCCACAGCACCAACTCGTAGTCCTGTCCGGCTGACTCCCGGGCGGCCCGGGACAGCGCGTCGGCCCTCGGAAGTGACTCATCCAGGACCAAGACGCTACACCGATCGATCTGCGCCAACTGAAACCCGTTACGGAGGGCAAGCGCCGTCGTCGCATTGTTCAGGGGGAAGGCTCCCGCGTCCGTCGCCGGAACCAGCACATTAGCTGGACTGGCGTCGAAACCGGCGGGCTCGTCGGTCCAGGCCATGATGGTTGACCGGCCGATCCCTGCTGCGTGACCCTCCAGGGCGCGGTAGAGCAGCGAGCCGATACCCTGTCTGCGGTAGTCAGGATGGACTGCCACGAAGACGTAGCACGTGCCGAGGTTATCGGTGAGGGGAATGTCGATGACCGCTTTCCCGACGACGACGTCGCTGTCGCGCGCGACGAACATCACGCGCTCCTCGTACTCGTTCGGCTGCGAGGACTCGTGCCGCGCCTGCGGACTGTAATAGTGGTCGTCATTGCCCCACAGCACCCGCTCAACCAGATTGCTCAGCTCAGCTGCCGCGACGAAGTCGGCCCCCTCAGGAAGGTCGAGTGACGCCGGTCGGGGAAGGACTTCAATGGTGATGTCTGACGTTTTCATTCTGAAAGTCTAACCGAGTGATTGACAACTGCCAATCACTAATTCTTGTCTTCTCCCATTGGGAGTTAAACGACGAAGGGACGCAGCGTCACGCTGCGCCCCTTCGGGTGTCTAGCTCAGAATGCCTGACGGCGTTCCAGGTGCCTAGGCGTCGGCCAAAACCTTGGTGACGCTCGGGTCAACGGCGATGCCTGGACCGAAGGTAGTGGATACCGTGGCCTTCTGGATGTAGCGACCCTTGGAAGCCGAAGGCTTCAACCGAAGGACCTCTTCCAGAGCTACCGCGTAGTTCTCGGCGAGCTTCTGCACATCGAACGACACCTTGCCGATGATGAAGTGCAGGTTGGAATGCTTGTCGACGCGGAAGTCGATCTTGCCACCCTTGATGTCGGTGACAGCCTTCGTAACGTCGGCGGTGACGGTGCCGGTCTTCGGGTTCGGCATCAGGTTACGGGGACCCAGCACCTTACCCAGACGGCCAACCTTGCCCATGAGGTCAGGGGTGGCAACGGCGGCGTCGAAATCTACCCAGCCGGCTGCAACCTTTTCGATCATGTCGTCCGAACCAACGAAGTCGGCTCCAGCAGCAATTGCCGCTTCTGCCTTTTCGCCCGTTGCGAAGACCAGGACACGCTTGGTCTTGCCGGTGCCGTGCGGGAGGTTGACCGTGCCGCGGACCATCTGGTCAGCCTTGCGAGGGTCAACACCCAACCGGAATGCGACCTCAACGGTGGCGTCGAAGGTCGACGGGTTGGTTTCCTTGGCCAGAACTACTGCCTCGAGCGGGGCGTACTGCTTGTCTGCCTCGATCTTGGCTTCGGCCGCCTTATATGCTTTGCTGCGCTTTGCCATCTGCTTTTTCTCCTTATGCAGTTGTGGTCTGCGGACCGCGCGGGCCCTGCCACACTCCGACGCTCGATCCCGCCAACTTGGCGGCTCTCACGTCTACGTTTTGTTTGTGGGGTGCACGGTGAATCACTTCGCCGAGCGGTGGGTGAAAGGCTTTAGCCTTCTACCGTGATGCCCATTGAACGGGCGGTACCGGCGATGATCTTGGCTGCTGCCTCGACGTCGTTGGCGTTGAGGTCTTCCATTTTCATGGTGGCGATCTCGTTGACCTGGTCCTTGCTCAGCTTGGCAACCTTGACGGTGTGCGGCGTTGCAGAACCCTTGGCAACTCCGGCAGCCTTCTTGATGAGCTCGGCAGCAGGAGGGGTCTTGGTGATGAACGTGAATGAGCGATCCTCATACACAGTGATTTCGACGGGGATGACGTTTCCGCGCTGGGATTCCGTTGCAGCGTTGTACGCCTTGCAGAATTCCATGATGTTGACGCCGTGCTGGCCAAGAGCTGGACCAATGGGTGGTGCCGGGTTAGCGGCGCCCGCATTGATCTGCAACTTGATCAGGCCGGTGACCTTTTTCTTGGGGGCCATGAAGGGTCCTTCTTTCACATTACGTCCACAGGACAGGAGCGTCCCATGGGTTGTTGGTCACCATGGCGTGATGACCTACCGCACCACCTGAGCTAAGCCGGCCCTGGCGGTACGAAGCTTGATTAATGCAGCTTGGTGACCTGGCCGAACGAGAGCGTCACAGGGGTTTCGCGCTCGAAGATCGATACCAAGACAACCAGCTGCTGGGACTCCGGCTTGATCTCGGAGATTGTCGCCTGCAAGGTCTCGAAGGGGCCTTCGTTGACCGTGACCGGCTCGCCGACTTCGAAGTTGACCGTCGCCGGGGTGAGCTGGTTCTTCGCTGGCTTGCCCGATTCAGGATCGGTGTGGACCACAGTGTGTTCGAGCATGGAGAACACTTCGCCGAGGCTCAGAGGCACCGGGTTGTGGGCGTTGCCCACGAATCCAGTTACTCCTGGGGTATGCCGGACGGCGCCCCACGATGCGTCGGTGAGGTCCATGCGGACGAGCACGTACCCGGGAATACGGACCCGGTTGACGATTTTGCGGGTGGTGTTCTTGATCTCCACCACTTCCTCCATCGGCACCTGGATCTCGAAGATGTGCTCTTCCATGTCCAGGGTCTGGATACGAGTCTCGAGGTTCGCTTTCACCCGGTTCTCATAACCCGCGTAGGAGTGGATGACATACCAGTCACCCTCCTGACGGCGGAGCTTCGCTTTGAAGGCTGCTACTGGATCTTCGGCCTGGACTGCTTCCGCAGCGGCTTCGTCAGCTTCAAGAGCGTCGCCGTCAGCAGCATCTCCGTCAATACCGTCTTCGTCGGAGGAGGCGCTGTCGTCGTCGGAGGTGGTGGCGTCCGCAACAGCGGCACCCTCACCATCGACGTCGTCTGCAACAGACTCGGTCTCGCCGTCGGCCGAGGCATCGCTGTCAGCCGGGGTCGCTTCGACTCCGGAATCAGCTACCTGATCCTCGTTCTCCAGATCATCCTCAACAGAAGTGATCTGCCGTTCGAGTTCTTGCTCGGACACCTAGCTGCCTGCTTTCTAAGAATTCTTCAGCTTGTTTAATGCATTACCGCGCGGGTCCCGCTATGCGCCGCCGAAGACCCATACCGCAGCCGTCCCGAACAGGAAGTCCAGGGCGGTCACAATCAGCATCATGATGATCACGAAGATCATCACGGTGATGGTGTACCGCACGAGTTCCCTGCGAGTCGGTACAACGACCTTCTTGAGCTCAGCGACAACCTGCCGCACGAAGAGGATGATTCGGCCGAAGAAACCCCGCTTGGGAGTGTTCTTCTCGGAAGGGCTACCCTGGGGGCTGCCCGCAGCCGTTTCGGTCACCTTCAACCTCTTCCATTTGTGTCGGATTCTGTAGTCCGTGAGGACTCTCTTGCTACGTCGAATGCGCAGGGCAGACAGGACTCGAACCTGCAACCTGCGGTTTTGGAGACCGCTGCGCTACCAATTGCGCCACTACCCTTTGGATTGATTCCGCCGGTCCGACTACGCTAACGCAGGCACGAACCATCATGGCGATTTCAACACCGAGGAATAAGTCTACGCAATGTCCGCCCCGGCGTCGAACCGGAAGACCCGGCGAACCGTCTGGGCCGCCACATGTCCCCGGAAAAAGCAGAGTTGTGCGACAGCAGCGTGGCCGGAGGACGTCTTCGGCCTAAGCTGGAATCACGTCACAGTCCACTGCACCACCAAACTCTAAGGGAACACCATGACTGCCACCCCTGACGCCCAGACGCAGAACTCCCCCAACGAGCCACGACGGCGGATCTCGAAGCGGATTGCCGCCATTGCTGAATCGGCGACACTCGCCGTCGATGCCAAGGCGAAAGCGCTTAAGGCCGCTGGCCGCCCGGTCATTGGGTTTGGTGCTGGTGAGCCCGATTTCCCGACACCCGACTACATTGTGCAGGCAGCCATCGATGCGGCGCGGCAGCCCCGTTTCCACAGGTATTCGCCCGCAGCGGGGCTTCCCGAGCTGAGGCAGGCGATTGCCGAGAAGACCTTGAGGGACTCGGGCTATACGGTGGATCCGGCCCAGGTACTTGTCACCAACGGTGGCAAGCAGGCCGTCTACGAATCGTTCGCCACCCTGCTCGATCCCGGAGACGAGGTTCTGGTCCCCACGCCGTTTTGGACCACCTACCCCGAGGCGATCCGGTTGGCTGGCGGGGTTCCGGTGGAAGTGTTTGCCGGGCCCGAGCAGGGCTATTTGGTGACTGTCGACCAGTTGGAGGCTGCGCTGACTCCGCGCACCAAGATTCTGCTGTTTGTTTCCCCGTCCAACCCCACCGGAGCGGTTTACAGCCCGGAGCAGGTCAAGGAGATTGGCGATTGGGCTGCGGGCCATGACCTGTGGGTGGTTACCGACGAAATTTACGAGCACCTCACGTACGACGGCGTCCCGTTCACTTCCATTGCCACTGCGTCACCCGCACTTGGCGATCGGATGGTGATCCTTAACGGTGTCGCAAAGACCTACGCCATGACCGGGTGGCGGGTGGGCTGGATGATCGGGCCGAAAGATGTGGTGAAGGCCGCCACCAACCTGCAGTCCCATGCCACGTCCAATGTCTCGAACGTACCCCAGATGGCAGCCCTGGCGGCAGTGTCTGGCCCGTTGACGGCCGTCAACGAGATGAAGGTCGCGTTCGACCGCCGCCGGATTGCGATGGTGGAGGGGCTGAACGCGATCGACGGCGTCGAGTGCCCGGTCCCTAAGGGCGCCTTCTACGCCTACGCTGACGTACGGTCTCTGCTGGGTCGGGAACTGGGTGGGATTCGGCCAGCAACGTCAGCTGAACTGGCCGCGTTGATTCTGGACAAGGTGGAGGTGGCGGTGGTGCCGGGCGAAGCCTTCGGCCCCAGTGGTTACCTTCGGCTTTCCTATGCCCTGGGCGATGCTGACCTTGCTACCGGCGTCGGTCGCCTACAGGAGTTCCTCGCCACCGCACGGTAGGTTTCACAGGGTCCTCCCGGCGAGTCGCCCGGGCGCTAGAGAAGCCGCCGTTCGGCGGCCCACCGGGTGAGTTCATGCCGGGAGGACAGCTGGAGTTTACGGAGCACCGCCGATACGTGCGTTTCGACCGTCTTGATAGAGATGAACAGTTCCTTGGCGACCTCTTTATAGCTGTAACCGCGGGCGATGAGGCGCATCACCTCGAGTTCGCGGGCCGACAGCCGGTCGAGTTCGCTATCCACGGAGGCGACTGCCGCTGTCCCGAAAGCGTCAAGGACAAACCCTGCCAACCGCGGGGAGAACACGGCGTCTCCGGTGGCGACTCTCAGCACGGCGTCGGAAATCTCGGCCCCGGAAATGGTCTTGGTGACGTATCCCCTGGCACCGGCACGGATCACAGTCACCACGTCCTCGGCGGCGTCTGACACGCTCAGCGCCAGAAACTGTGTCCCCGCGAGCAAGGCAGTACAGCCCGCGATCACCTCGGCACCGCCGCCGCCGGAACCGCCCGGCAGGTGCACGTCCAGGAGCACCACCTGGGGCCGGTGCTCCTGGATAGCAGCGATGGCTTCGGCTACTCCGGCGGCTTCTGCCAAAACTGTGATCCGGCTGTCGAGGTCGGCGCGAAGACCGGATCGGAAGATGGCATGGTCATCGACCACGACCACCGTGATTGGCTGCTGGGATTCATTCACTGCGCACCGTCTGCTTCCTTTTCTGGCATCACCAGCTTAACCTCGGTGCCTTCCTGGTTGCTGCGGATCGACACCTCACCTCCGTGTCGGTCCATCCGGCTATACAGGGAAACGCGGATCCCCATTCGATCCTCAGGAATGGTCGCCGGATCGAACCCATTGCCCCGATCCCTGACGAAGATCGTCGACCCGGTGGGGCCAGCCTCCAAATACACGGAAATATTGCCGCCAGCGTGTTTCGCGGCGTTAAGCACGGCCTCGCGGGCTGCCTGCGCCAGAATCTCCTGCCGCGCGGAGAGTTCCGCGTCCCCCACAACCACTACGTCGATAGGAGTGCCGTAGCTGTCCTCGATCTCGGCAGCAACGGCCCGAATCCGCTCGGCCAGGTTTCCCGACTGGTGAGTGGCATCGGCGTACAGCCAGTTTCGCAACTCACGTTCCTGCGCCCGGGCTAACCGGACCACATCCTGTTCGGAACCCGCTCGGTTCTGAATCAGCGCGAGTGTCTGCAGCACCGAATCATGGAGATGAGCGGCAATCTCAGCACGTTCGGTTTCTCTCGCCCGCCCCGATCGTTCGGTTTCGAGGTCCCTCCAGAACTTCAGTCCCCACGGCGCCAGCACCAGAAAGACCCCAGCCAGCACCGCTCCCGTGGCGATCAGTGTTGACCAGGTGAGCTCCCAGGAAATAGACCCGGAAACCAGGATCAACACTCCGACAGTCACCAACAGCAAGCCGGCGACCAGCCGGGCCAGGCCCCCGGCCTGCGATGCCCCGGCGCGGTTCATCAGGCCTGCACGGCGGGTCTCGTCCAGCTGGGTCCAGGCCAGCACAGCCCCAGCTCCCACCACACCCACCGGAAGCAGAGTGTCGAGCGGCAGGTTTGCACCAAGCTGTTGGGCAATAACCACTGCCGCCACCAGCAAGAGTGCAGTGCCCAGCAGGACTTCACGTTTGCCGATGAGGGATTGAGAGCTGCCTCGCGGCCCAGACGAGGGATCCGCCGTCGGGCTCGCCTGTGGGCTTCCAGAACTCCCCGCGGAGCTTCCGATGGTCCTACCAACGGCCTCCCGCGTTGCTGGGAAGGTGAGGCGGGGGCCCACTGGGGCGGGGCCCTTCCGGAGTTGTTCTTCCTGGGTGGGGACCAACACCCACAACCAGCCATAAAGGAAGATCCCGGCCCCGCCAGCGAGCGTCAGGCCCACCATGCCGATCCGTGCCACATTGACCGTAATGCCAAGGTGGGCGGCAAGTCCCGCACACACACCAGCGATCATCGCGTCGTTGGAGCGAAGCAGGGCTGGTCTCATAACTCAATCCAAACACGATCCCGGGCCGACCGGAGCGGGATTCAGGGAAAGTAGGGTGCCCCTCAGGGACAGATCAGGGTAGCCCCCGATAGAAACTCTTCTCCCCTGCCGACAGGATTGACCTATGAACCCGCATCAGGACCCAAATGATCCCTCGGATGACCCCCCGATTGAGACAACACCTGATCCCGTGGAGTCGGCTGCCGAAACCAGCCAGGACTCAAGCTCCCGGGACCAACCCGTAGGCGAGGCTCCACCTACCCATGCCGGCACGTCCCGCCCAGACAGCGCTCCGGGGGAGACGCCTAGAGCCGACGCGCCGGCAGCAACCTCCACCAACTTCTTTGGCTGGCTTCGTGGCCTTGGCATCGTCAGGGGCCAGGACCGCTGGATCGGCGGGGTCGCGAGCGGTATCGCCGTCCGGACCGGCCTGGACCCGGTCCTCATCCGTGGCGGGTTCATCCTGCTGGCAATCTTCGGCGGGGTGGGAATCCTGCTGTACGGCCTCGCATGGGCACTGCTGCCCGAACCGGACGGACGCATCCACCTCGAATCCGCAACGCAGGGCAGCTGGACCTCAGGTATGACCGGCGCGCTGATCCTGACGATCATGGGGATCGGCCGCCCCAACTTCCCCTTCTTCGTCGATGACGGCGGGGGCGGATTTTTCTGGACCATCTTCTGGATCGGCGCAGTGATCTTCGGGGTTTATGTGCTGGTCACTATCTTGAACAAAAAGAAGGACGCGCCAGGGATTGCGGACGCGCCACCTGCCGGCGCCCACAGTAGCTCGACTCACACGGTCGCTGCCGACAAGCCGGGCACGTCCCTCCCGCCGCGCACCCTGACCCCGCCACCTTTGTATAGTGAGCTGCCCCCGCTCCCGGCTCCCAGGCAACGACCGACGGTGCCGCAGAGACCTCCGGTTCCCAAGCCGAGCGGAGCAGAACTCTCCCTCTACCTGGGCGGTGCACTGATCGCCGTCGGCGCCGTCCTGGCCCTCGACTACACCGGGATTTTCAACCTGGGCAACTCAGTGATCCCCGTAGCAATCGCCGCTGGTCTGATCCTCCTCGGGGTAGGCATCGTGGCGCTGGGTCTTCGCGGCCGCACCTCAGGCTTCCTCGGCTTTATGGCTGCGGTCGGCATAGCGGCAGCAGTGGTGACCGGCTCGACCCTGGGCACGGGAGCACTCACAGTCGGCAGCAGTGCCGTCTGGAGTCCCACCACCGAGAGGCCTGCCAGCGAGGGATACACCGTAGTTGCGGGACAGGGCACCGTTGATCTCAGCAATCTCACCAACCTCGACGAAGACCTGGTAGTTCGAGTGAACTCGCTCGCAGGAAACGTGGGCATCCTGATTCCCGACGACGTCCCGGTTGAGGTGCGCTCATCAATCGCGCTTGGAGCTCTCAGCACAGTGGATGACGGCCAGGAAGCGACAGCCGGCGGTATGTGGCATCCCGCCGAGATCGATTTAAACCAAAACGCCTCCGGACCGAGGATCATCCTCGAAATCCGCGGTGCCATGAGCCACACCACTGTGGCCGCCACCCAATCCGAACTTGAAAACGTAGGAGGCATCTCGCGATGAGCACCACTGGGTACACCGCCAAGAACGACGGCGAGAAAACAGTCCGTGCCGGCACCGTGGTCTGGGGGCTGATAGCGATCGCGGTGGGAATTCTGGTGCTGCTGGCTCAACTTGTCGACATCAACCTGGACACCGGTCTGGTGCTGATGGGTCTGCTGGTCGGCGCCGGCGTCGCCCTTGTGGTCGGCGGTCTGATTTCGATGACCGGCCGCAAATCCAACCACCACTCGACTACCGAAACGGGTTAGCCTAAATCATGGACAAATTCTTCGATATTCTCCGCAAATCACCCATCAAGCGCGCCCCGGGCGGGTGGCTGGGGGGAATTGCATCCGGCATCGCGCTGCAGTTCAACTGGCCAGTCGCATATGTCCGGATCGGCATCCTCCTGAGTTTTCTCCTGCCGTTCATCAGCATCCCGATGTACTTTGTGGCCTGGCTGCTCCTTCCCAAGACGGACGGCACCGTCGCGTTGCAGAAGATCATCGCCAGCCGATAACAACCGCCCTGAAGTATTGGGGTGCCCCCAGTGGCGGTGTGTGAAGATGCAGACACTGCCCAGAAGGGCGGGGGTATCTCGGCTGGTGGGTCTGGTCGGGCCTGTCCTGCTGTAGCAGGATACCGCTACTCGTCCTCCCGGACCTGTCGCCCAGGCTGACCCTAGTGGCACGCTGGTGTAATGAATCAGCCAACTGTGTCCAGTCGCACCACCTCACCAGGTTCCGCGCCCCCGCCTGCTCCGGCGAGCGCCGTCGTCGTCGACTCCCTGACAAAGTCATACCGGCAGCCAAGGAAGGGGAATCTTGTCGCCGTCGACAAGCTGTCGCTGACTATTGAGACCGGCGAAACCTATGCCCTGTTGGGCCCCAACGGCGCCGGGAAGAGCACCACCATCGAGATCCTTGAAGGCCACCGCGAACCAACATCCGGCACTGTTACCGTTCTGGGGCAGAACCCGTACAAGGCGCCGGCTTTGTTTCGCTCACGCATCGGCATCGTGCTGCAGGAAGCCACTGATATGGGCACCTTGAAGGTCGCCGAGGCGCTCAAAGACGCCGCCGCTTTCTATCCCAACCCTCGCCGCGTTGATGAAGTGATGGATGCTGTGGGGATCGAGGAGAAGGCCGGGGCCCTCATCAAATCCCTCTCCGGTGGGCAGCGCCGACGGGTTGACGTGGCGCTGGGCATGATCGGCAACCCGGAGCTCCTGTTTCTCGACGAGCCCACTACCGGCTTTGACCCTGCCGCACGCCGCCGGTTCTGGGACCTGATCCGGGGCCTGGGGAAAGATGGCACCACAATTGTGCTCACCACCCATTACCTGGACGAAGCCCAGCACCTCTCCGATCGGCTTGGCATCATTGCGTCCGGACGGGTCATCGCCACAGGCACAGCCGACAGTGTGGGCGGCCCGGACCTGCGGATCCCCCGAGTGCGGTGGAGGGACGACGACGGCCAGCACGAAGAGGCCACCACCTCCCCCGGTGCCCTGATCCACCAACTCACCGAGGGAGGTGCCTGGGAGCCGACCGATCTGGAGGTGATCCGGCCCAGTCTCGAGGATGTCTACCTCGAACTCCTCCGCCGGCACGACGCCGATACCGCAGCCACCACGACCGCTGGCCCGTTGACCTCGTACGAAGGAGCATAGGCATGACCACTCTCAACGCCGGTCAGCAGACCGGCACCTCGCACAACGCAGCCTGGCGGCCCAGCACCCTTGCCCTTGGTGGACGCCGGGCCGTCACGGAGATCAAAGCCTTCAACCGGGACGGGCTGTCGCTAATCCTGATCCTGTTCTTCCCGATCGTCATGATGGCACTCTTCGGGACCGTGTTCGGCAACGACCCCTCGGTGGGCCCGCCCGAGGCGCAAGTCACGATGGCACAGTACTACTTCCCGGGGATGCTGGCGCTCGGCACGATCCTCAGCGGCTTCCAGAACCTCAGCGGCTATGTGGCCGCCGATCGGTTCAATGGCGGCATTAAGCGGCTCGCCGGAACCCCACTACCCATGCTGTCCTATTTCATCGGCAAGATGGGTGTCACCCTGTACCTGATCGTCGGGCAGTCGGTCATCCTCGTGACCGGCAGCACCCTCTTCCTCGGCATCGAACTCCCCACCACCTGGGACGCCTGGCTAACCGTCGCCTGGCTGCTGCTGGGCGCCACGGCCGCCTGGGCAGTGGTTGGCACGGCCTTCGCCTGCATTGCCAAGTCGGCTGAAAGTGCTTCAACCCTGGCAGTGATGCCGGTCCTCATCTTGTCCTTTATCTCGGGTGTGTATTTCCAGTTCACCGGTCTCCCCGAGTGGCTGCAACAAGCAGCCAACCTGACGCCACTGCGCTGGACCGCCAGCGGCCTGCGCAGCGTGTTCCTGCCCGAACAGTTCGAACTGGCTGAGCCTGGCCAAACCTGGGCGTTGGGCATGTCGGCCATAGTGATTGGTCTTTGGCTGGTGGTCGGGTTGATTCTGACCCGGCTCACCTTCAAATGGCCACCGCAGAAGTGAGGACGTGTGGGCCGCGGCGCCTCACCGGACATAGGGTGTTGGCATGAACACCAGACCTGAGCGCACCGATCGGCTCCTGCCTGAGAACTCGGTGTGGATCCATGGGATGAAGTGGTGGCACATCGGGTTCTATACAGCACTAGTGGTGGTGGTACTCGTGGTTCTCAACGGAGAGCCGAACCCCGCCATCACAGCTGTGACCCTCGGCGCGCTGGCGGCGTTGGCAGCCGCGTACCCTTTCCTGACCCGCCAGCGCCACCTGGGGACGTGGCGTCCGACGGTCTACGTGGTCCTCCTCATCCTGGTGGTCGGATTTCTGGCCTTCCTCCCCGGTTCTGGAGCCGTACTCCTCTTCGTGGCGTTTCCGCAGATCTGGATGTTCTCCAGCACCGCTCGTGCAGGGCTCATCAGCACGGCAGCCATCTGCGTCGCGGTGGCAACCGGGCAGCTTGTCCGGTTCAGTGGGTCCCCCGAAGACCTCGTTGGAATCGGCCTGCAAGCCGGCCTGTCCTTCCTGGCCTCAACAATGCTGGGGCTGTGGATCTACAAGATCATTGACCAGAGCGAGGACCGTGCGCAGCTCCTCGCCGAGCTGGAGGCCGCCCGGACCGAACTCCAACTCGCCGACCAGCGGCAGGGTGCCATGGCAGAGCGGGAACGGATGTCCCGTGAAATTCATGACACCCTCGCACAGGGTTTCACTTCGGTGGTGATGCTATCCGAAGCAGCACTCGCACAGCTGCGCAGCAACCGGTTGGACAGCGGCGCCGCCCACGAATTGGGGGCACGGCTGGACGCCATCAATACCACCGCACGGGACAACCTGCAGGAAGCCCGGTCACTGATAGCGTCGACCGGACCGTCCCAGCTACAAGGTGGAGACCTGCTGGGGGCACTGGGTAGGCTTGCCTCGGCGGCGACATCGGCGGGCTGTCTCACCACCTCGTCACTGCCCGAGTCCCTGCCGCACCTGACCTCGAACCAGCAAATCGCGCTCCTCCGCTCGGCGCAGGAAGCACTCACCAACGTCCGGCGGCATGCTTCAGCTTCACGGTCACAGCTGAAACTCGATCATTCAGGATCCAATCTGCTCTTGACCGTCAGCGATGACGGCGGTGGATTCGATCCGGATCTGGACACCTCCGGCTACGGGCTGAAATCCATCAACGCCCGGCTCAACGAGATTGGGGGAACCCTCAGCATCACCTCGGCCATCGGCGAGGGATGCGCCCTCCGCATGGTGGTGCCCGTCCAGGACCACCATGCGGAGGGCGCAGCGGCCCCGCGCACTG
The DNA here is from genome assembly GCF_039526005.1 of Arthrobacter flavus. Lineage (NCBI taxonomy): Bacteria > Bacillati > Actinomycetota > Actinomycetes > Micrococcales > Micrococcaceae > Arthrobacter > Arthrobacter flavus. The sequence goes on from NZ_BAAAIJ010000047.1 coordinate 63,676, forward strand.
GGGTGCAGGACCAGCCGGAACGGGTTGAGGCTCAGTGACGCCTGCCCCGCCGCCCGGCAGCGGTCCCACCTCACCCAACTCTCCCGCCCACAGTGCCGACGCCGACACAGTCCGACTTCTGGTGGTTGATGACCACCCGGTAGTGCGAGCCGGGCTGATCAACCTGCTCTCCACTGATTCCCGGATTGTGGTTGCCGCTGAGGCATCCAACGGGGAGGAAGCGGTGGCCGCCGCGACCGACGTCGTGCCCGACGTCGTCCTCATGGACCTGCGGATGCCGCTAATGGATGGGGCGAACGCCACCGCCCGGATCCTGGCGGATCAGCCCGCGGTCAAGGTGCTGGTCCTCACCACCTACGACGGCGACGCCGACATTGTGCGGGCAGTCGAGGCCGGCGCTGTCGGTTACCTACTCAAAGACACTCCGGGCGAAACCATCATCAGTGCAGTGTTCGCGGCGGCCCGCGGGGAAACAGTTCTCGCACCACCGATCGCGGCGAAACTGGTGTCACGGCTGAGGGCTCCCGAACAACCGCGCATGTCACCACGGGAACGTGAGGTGCTCCAATGCGTCGCCCAGGGCTTGAGTAACCCGGATATCGCAGCGAAGCTCTACATTGCGGAGACCACCGTGAAGACGCATCTGCTGCGGATCTTCGCCAAACTGGACGTCGATGATCGGACGCGCGCGGTCGTGGTAGCGATGGAACGCGGCATCCTCAACGGGTACACGCCGGATTCACGATAGGGGCCTCGTCCCAAAAGTGTGTTTAGAATCATAGCTGAGCTCAATGGGGCGCTCTGACCTTTTTACCTCCCCAATCTGCAAGGACCCAGCTCCACATGAAAATCGGAATACTCACCAGCGGTGGCGACTGTCCTGGACTTAACGCCGTGATCCGTGGAGCGGTCCTCAACGGCATCAAGACCCACGACCTGGAGTTCGTCGGATTCCGTGACGGCTGGCGTGGAGTGGTGGAGGGCGACATCATTGACCTTCCCCGCAGCGCCGTCCGAGGCATCTCCAAGCAGGGTGGCACCATCCTGGGCACCTCCCGCACCAACCCCTTCGAGGGCAACGGTGGCCCGGATGCCATCAAGGCTAATCTTGAGCGGCTCGGTATTGACGCGATGATCGTGATCGGCGGCGAAGGAACCCTGGCTGCGGCGAAGCGGCTCACCGACGCCGGCCTGAAAATCGTCGGCGTACCCAAGACCGTCGATAACGATCTGGACGCCACCGACTACACCTTCGGCTTCGACACCGCCGTACAGATCGCCACCGAGGCTATTGACCGGCTCCGGACGACAGGAGAGTCGCACAGCCGCTGCATGGTCGCCGAGGTGATGGGGCGCCACGTAGGGTGGATTGCCCTGCACGCTGGGATGGCGTCCGGCGCCCACGCGATCCTCATACCTGAGCAGCAGACCAGCCTGGAGCAGATCGCCGAGTGGGTCACCGAGGCCAACCATCGTGGACGCGCTCCCCTGGTGGTGGTGGCCGAAGGTTTCGTCCCGGCCCACTTGGACCAGGCCCATTCCGAACGTGGCCTCGACACCTTCGGACGGCCGCGCCTCGGCGGCATCGCTGATCAGCTGGCCCCGGAAATTGAATCCCGCACCGGGATCGAGACCCGCGCCACGGTGCTCGGTCATATCCAGCGCGGCGGGGTTCCCTCGGCGTTCGACCGGGTCCTCGCAACGCGCCTCGGCATGGCCGCAGTTGACTCGGTGGTGGACGAGGCCTGGGGCACCATGGTTTCGCTGAAGGGAACGGAGATCGCGAGGGTGGGCTTCGAAGCCGCTTTGGGCAACCTCAAGGTAGTCCCCCAGCACCGGTACGACGAGGCAGCCATCCTCTTCGGCTAACGTTGCCTAGATGGAACTTGATCCCGGCACCGTGTCAATCATTCAGCTCGGATGGTCCCGGCTGCTGAAACTCGATGACACTGCTTTCGCCGAGGCAGCTGGCGAACGGATTTACCGCCGGGACGACGACGCCGAGCTGTTCACCTTCGTGCGACTGTTCGGCGAGGAAGCGTTGGTCGGACCCGGTTGGGCCCTCGACGCAGCAGCGGGGCTCGACGGCGATCTGCTCGCCAGCCACTCGACCCTGCTGCGGCTCTCCAGAGAACAGGGGGGCCGCGGTCTGGGAGCGGCTGGCCTGTACTTCTGCGACAACCTGCCGACCCTCGAACCCCGCGACGACGTGGCGGTGAGCGATGAGCTGGAATTCGCCGTCGAGCTGGAGCGTCTCTGCCCTCCCGATGACATCGCCGAAGTGGGTCTGAGCGCGCTGGAGTACCGCACTATCCTGGTTGACGACTCGATCGCTCCCCCCGCACCGTTCGCCGGCGCAGGGTACGACATCTGGAGCGGTATTCTCGCCCATCTGGGGGTACTGGCCGCGCCGGGTCACCGTGGTCAGGGCCATGCCACCTTCATCACCAAGGTGGTGGTTGAGGATGCCATGGCGGCGGGGCTGATTCCGCAGTGGCGGGCACGTACGGACAACAGCGCCTCGATCAGGACAGCGTTGAAGTCAGGCTTCGTCGAGTGCGGGAGCCAGACCAGCGTGCTGCTACCAGCGGGAGCCTAAACGGGTCAACCGTTACTGTCCGCCGAACAGCTCCAGCAGGTCCTGACGCTTGAACATCTGGGCGGTCTGTCGTGCTGTGGGGCTCCCCTGGTCGGGGTCGGCCCCGGCGCCTACCAGCACCGCTGCGACGTCGGCATACCCTTTGAAAGCCACCCCCGCCAGAGGGGTCTGACCCTTGTCGTTGACAGCGTTGACATCAACCCCGCGGCGGGCAAGGTCCGCCACGACGCTGGCGTGCCCGTGGTAGGCAGCGAGCATGAGGAGACCGTCACCGGCGCTGTTGGTTAGGGTGGCAGGAACCCCCGCGTCCAGGTAGCGGGTCAGGGTGGACGCGTCGCCGGCACGGGCGGCGTCGAACAGCTGGTGTGCCAGCGCGACCGCCTGATCCGCGCTGGCGTCCGGTGAATCGGTGTCCGGAGAGCTGGTGTCAGGCGAGCTGGTGTCCGGTGAGTTGGTATCCGTCATGGCTACCGGCGTCCTTTCAGGAACCCGGTGGCGCGTCCTACCACCTGACCGGCGTCCGGCGCCACAATGATTTCCTGCGCTGCGGCGTACACGTCATCGCCGTCCTGCACCACCAGCTCACCCAGCGGGTCAACCGAACGTTTCACGATGGCAAGCGCCACCGCACCCATCTCGTAGTGCTGTGCCACGGAGGTCACCCTGCCGACGGTGCGTCCACCGGCGACGACGACGCTGCCCACCGCGGGCAGGGTGTGCTGGCTACCGTCGAGCTGCAGGAAGACGAGGCGGCGTGGTGGGTGTCCGAGGTTGTGCACCCGGGCGACGGTTTCCTGGCCCTTGTAGCAACCTTTGTCCAGGTGAACAGCTGTCCGGATCAGGTCCAGTTCGTGCGGAATCGTCTTCTCATCGGTCTCGGCGCCAGCCCGCGGACGCCACGCGGCGACACGCAGTGCCTCGGATGCCATGGCGCCGGCGAGGCTCAGACCGTGGTCAGCGAGTTCATCCACGGTGCTGGCGAGTTCGGCCTGCGGGATCAGATATTCGAACCAGGGGCGTTCCAGCCCGGGGTGCTCTTCCTCAGTCACCACCGAGTAGGCGTACCCACCCACGGCGACCCGCGGCCACGGATCGACCCACACAGTGCGTGCTGCCAACGCCTCGAGACGTTTCACCGATCCAAGGACCGCCCAGGTGTCTGAGACATCCGCGATCTCCACCCTGAGCATGAACTTCATCCGGTCCAGCCAGGCGGCCATACCTTCGGCTTCAAAGCCTTCGACAAGCAGCCAGGTAGTGGTTCCGTCGTCGACCACCCGGGCGTTGTACTCGATCCGTCCCTGCACACTCAACAGGAGGGTCTCCGTGCTGCTGCCAGGCTCCAGACCCAACAGGAGTTGGGAGGAGAGAGTGTTCAGCCAGCTCAGGCGGTCCGGGCCGGTCACCGTGACCACGCCCCGATGGGACAGGTCGACGAAGGCAGCGCCCCGGGCGAGGGCACGCTGTTCCTTGAAGGGGTCACCGTAGTGGGATGCGGTGCCCTGATCGGGTGCGCCAGCGGCGACGGCGCCGGGCCGGGTGAGCAGCGGGCTGAGATAGGTCATGGTGTTGTTAACGCATCCTTAGGCGGGCCGTATTCCTTGGGCCAGCCGTGGAGCACAACTGGTCAGGATTCTTTCTTGAGAATCGCGGAGGCGTGGGCTTTCAGCGGCTGGCCGTCGGCGGCGACGTCCCAACGCCAATACAGGTCACCCTCCACCAGGCCGTACAGGCGCGTGGCGGCCGTGTATTCCTTGGAGTTCTGGCCCCGCATTACCAGGTCGGTGCTGAGCCGAATCTGCGGGCCCTTGATGACCCCGTAGTACAGTTCGGCGATTCCTCCGGGGTGCACAATGGTGGCGGTGATATCGAAGCCGTCTTCGGCGTTGCGGAGCTGCTCCACCTCATCGGCGCTCTTCAGCGCCGGGACGATGTCGGCTGGTTCCAGCCCGGGCCCGCCGTCGGCGTCGTTGAGTTTGCGGTCCAGCGCCCAAAACCCGGTTTCCACTGAGAGTGGGCGCAGACGGGCGCCGTGCTCGTCGGTGAGCCAGCTCTCCGCCGTATACCGCAGGTATGGGAGCCCGTTCTGGGTGAAGGTGACGAGCTGCTCGAAGTGCTCGGACTCGGACGACCCCTCGCCGAGACGTCCGGAGCCCCTCCAGGTACCCAGCAACCAGGACAGTGGCACCAGCTCGGGTGTGAGGTCAGTGGGAATCTCAAACGACATGGTGAGCGGGCAGCCTTACTTCTGGCCCTTGTACAGGCGGGTGATCACCAGCGCCGCCACCCCGGCCATCGCCAGTGAAGCGAGTACCAACAGTCCAATGAAGAAGATTTCAAGCGCAAGAATCGACATGCGTCCATCCTAACGTGACGTTTCGACAGCTCTCGACCCCAACGGCGCTCCGGTGCGGCGCGGTCCGGCGAGAGGTAGGAGTCAGGCGGTGAGCAGCTTTTCCAGGAAGTAGACGAGCGAGCCGATTACCAGGATCGGTGCGACGCCGACGGACAGGGCAGCTGCCACGTTCAGTGGCGCTTCGCGGGCAAGAAGCAACCGCCGGGTGCACACAATGACCGCTCCACTGATGGCCCCAACAATACCTGCGGCCAGTCCGGGCACATCGGTGAACAGGATGGCGCCCAGCGGGCCGGCAGTTGCGGCCAGTACCGTGCCCAACGGCGCAACAATCCGGTCGGGCCAGGGCAGCAGCGACACGGCCAGGGCAATCATGACGCTGATCCCGGTGACCAGCATCATCCCGGTGTTTCCCGCATTGACCGACAACTGGTCAGCGGCCACCCAGCCGGACCCAAGGCAAACCAGGAAGACCCCGACCCCGACGCCGAGCGTCGATTCCAGACGAAGACTTTGACCGGTTCCGCGGAACAGCTGAATCAGGAAGACAGCCCCGAGACCAAGGGCAGCAGCGATGGGCATCCACCGCAGGTACTCGCTGTCCGGGGCGGTGTAGGCGGTAGCCGTAGCCGCCAGCGCACTCATGGCCATGACCGTTGACTGGGTCTTCTTGGCGGGGACCCCCAGCAGATGAGGCCAGCCGATAGCACCCACCAGGATGAGGACCGCGGTGACGGCTGCAACAGCGCTCAACGAGACATAGGACGCAGCCACCACTGAGGCGACTGCCGTTGCCGCCGCAGCGGCCACCATCCATATTCTCACCCCAGCAATACTGCCTTACCACTCCAGCAAGTGAAAACGAAGGTCCCGGGTGGGTCGCGTCACACCCGGTATACTGAACCAAATCTGCCAGGACTGCTGACCCGTGGTGATCGGCCACAATCTCCACCAGCAGCCCGACCCAGAGCGCCCGATGATGCGCGTCCAATTATATGGAGGACACATGCCGCACATCCTGATGTTGACGAATAGCCCCGGATCCTCGGTGGGTGTGCTTCCCGCGCTCGAATTGCTGAACCACAAGGTCCACATTCTGCCCGCTGAACCGACCGCACTGCTGGAGACCGAGCCCTGCGACGTGGTGATGGTTGACGCTCGTAAAGACATGGTCGGGGCGAGATCGCTCACTCAACTCCTGAAAGCCACCGGGCTGAGTGCCCCGCTGATGCTGGTGCTCACCGAGGGCGGGATGGCCGCCGTCGCCGCGAACTGGCTGGCTGACGACGTCGTCCTCGACTCCGCCGGTCCAGCCGAAGTAGAGGCCAGACTGCGCCTCGTCATCGCGCGGTCCGGTGCCGCCGAGACTGAAAGCAGCAGCGAGATCCGCGCCTCCGGCGTCGTTATTGACGAGGCCAGCTATACCGCCCGGGTCGGCGGTGAGCCGTTGAACCTGACCTATAAGGAATTCGAGTTACTCAAGTACCTGGCGCAGCATCCGGGGAGGGTGTTCACCCGGGATCAGCTACTGCACGAGGTGTGGGGCTACGACTATTACGGCGGCACCCGCACCGTTGACGTACATGTGCGGCGACTGCGGGCAAAACTTGGCGCCGACCATGAGCAACTGATCGGGACCGTGCGCAACGTGGGGTACCGGTTCACGCTGAACCGGTCCACCGACGACCGGCCAGCGGTTGACGCCTGAGGATCGCCGCCCTCCGGGACCAGCTACCTCAAACACGCCGCTTAACGAAAGAAGTCCCTCCCCCACATCCGTGGCGGTGGGACTTCTTTCGTCGTGCTGAGTGGAGGACATACGGGTCGAACGTATCGCGGGCACCCCACTGGTGCATCCCCCGTGAACGATCACCAACATTACCCCACCGTCTGCGCCAGGCCAAAATTCTCTCCGACGCACGGGGCACCGGGGGGTTAGGCTGGCATTATGACCACAGCCCACGTTCCCACCTGGCCCATTCTCCATTCCGCTGGGGCTCCCGACCCGCGGGTCCTGCAGGACATTCTCGGGCTCGCCGCGGCTGCTGCGGAGGCCGACGGCAACCCTCCGCTGTCCGAGCAGACCCTGGTCAACCTGAAAACCGCGGGTTCCCATCCGGGGTCCCTGCTGGTTTTCGCCACCTATGCGGTCGACGAGCACCCTTCGGGTGACGATCCGGCTGGCGCCCCCCACGACACCGAAGAACTGGCCGGGGTCGCGGTGGTGAGCCTGCCCCGCTCCGGGACTGGATCCGACAATGCCGATGAGGGTGAAGCTGGTGACCCAGGCGTGCTCGAGCTGGTGGTCCGGCCGACCTACCGCAGCCAGGGAGTCGGGACCGCCCTGGCCGACGCCGTCCAGGCCCACGGCCTGCCGAACCTGCATGCCTGGTCCCACGGCAATCACGCGGCGGCTGTCAGCCTGGCCACCAAAAACGGGTTCGCGCCCGTCCGGGAACTGTGGCGGATGCGTCAGACCCGGGCCGCGTTGGAGGAGTCGGTCCTGTCCCCCTCCGCCGACCAGATCGCTTTGCCCGACGGCGTCGTCCTTCGTGCCTTCCAGCCCGGTGTCGACGAGTCGGCATGGCTAGCGGCGAACCGGGCGGCCTTCGCCCATCACGCAGAGCAGGGCTCAACCACGCTTGAGGACCTCCAGGCGCGGATGGTCGAAGACTGGTTCGACCCCGCAGGGTTCCTGCTGGCGGTCCGTGAGTCCGACGGAGAGCTGCTGGGATTCCACTGGACCAAGGTGCATCCACGCTCTGGGGACCACCCGGCGATGGGCGAGGTGTACGTCGTCGGCGTCACCCCCCAGGCCCAGGGCATGGGCCTGGGGAAGGCACTCACCGTCGCCGGAATCGAGCACCTGCATCGCCAGGGTCTGCAGGCAATCATGCTTTACGTAGACGCCGACAACACCGCCGCTGTGGCCCTCTACCGCAAGCTGGGATTCACCCGCTGGGATGTTGACGTCATGTACGCGCCGCAGGTTTCCGGGGCAAGCTTGTAAGGTGGATCCTGATGCCGTGAAACCCCTCCCAAGAGGGGCGGATCAAGGCAACCTACCCGCTGTCAGGAGACACCATGGAATCGGAAACCGCAGCACGCGTTCCGGCACGGTATGGCTCGTCCGAAGTTGCACCAGCACGTGCCACCCAGGACCGCATCGACATCCCCGAGTTCGCCCCGAGCCTGCTCCCCGCCGGCGAGATCACCCCTGACCGGTTCCTCGACCGTGAGTCGAGCTGGCTCGACTTCAACGCCCGGGTGTTGGAGCTCGCCGAGGACCCCGACCTGTACTTGCTGGAGCGGGTCAGCTTTCTGTCCATTTTCGCGTCCAACCTGGACGAGTTTTTCATGGTGCGCGTTGCCGGCCTGAAGCGCCGCATCGCGACCGGTCTGGCCGTCCCCTCAGCCGCCGGCCTGAGCCCCATTGAGCAGCTCGAACAGATCATGGCCGACGGCTACAAGCTGCAGCAGCGTCACGCCGCCGTCTTCGCCGAGAACATTCGACCCGCCCTGGCCGAGGAGAACATTCACCTCACCACGTGGGACGAGCTCGACGATGCCGCTCGCACCGACCTCAACAAGCTCTTCGCCGAGAAGGTCTTCCCGATCCTGACCCCTCTGGCCGTGGATCCAGCGCACCCCTTCCCGTATATTTCGGGGCTCTCTCTGAACCTCGCCGTCGTCGTCCGCAATCCGGTGAGCGAAAAGGAACTCTTCGCGCGCGTCAAGGTCCCCGACCAGTTGCCTCGCCTGATTTCGGTCGACGGCCCCCGCGCCGGGAACGTCACCGGCCGCACGGCCCGGTTCATCCCGCTGGAAGAGGTCATCGCCGTCCACCTGGACCAGTTGTTCCCGGGGATGGAAGTCCTCGAACACCACACCTTCCGAGTGACCCGGAACGAGGATCTCGAAGTGGAGGAGGACGACGCCGAGAACCTCCTTCAGGCGCTGGAGAAGGAGCTGCTGCGCCGCCGGTTCGGCCCGCCGGTCCGGCTCGAGGTCACCACCGACATCAATCCGAGCATCCGCGCCCTGCTCTCACGTGAACTCGGCGTGGAGGAAGACGAGGTGTACGGCCTGCCGGCGCCGCTGGATCTCCGCGGGCTCAGCGTGATCGGCGGCATCGACCGCGGCGAGCTGCGCTACCCGAAGCACGTCCCGCACACCAACCGGGACCTCAAGGAGAGCGAGACGTCGAAGGCCGCGAATGTGTTCGCCGCCATGCGTCGCCGGGACATCCTGCTGCACCACCCGTACGATTCGTTCTCCACCTCGGTCCAGGCGTTCCTGGAGCAGGCGGCAGCCGACCCCAAGGTGCAGGCAATCAAGCAGACCCTGTATCGCACCTCAGGCGATTCGCCGATCGTCGATGCGCTGATTGACGCGGCGGAGTCCGGCAAGCAGGTGCTCGCCCTCGTCGAGATCAAGGCCCGGTTCGACGAACAAGCCAACATCTCCTGGGCACGCAAGCTGGAGCAGGCCGGGGTGCACGTGGTGTACGGGATTGTGGGACTGAAGACGCATTGCAAACTTTCCCTCGTGGTCCGGCAGGAAATCGATGGACTTCGCCGGTACTGCCACATCGGCACCGGCAACTATCACCCACGCACGGCCCGCTACTACGAGGATTTCGGCCTGTTGACCGCCAATGACCAGGTGGGCCAGGACTTGACCCGACTGTTCAACCAGCTGTCGGGGTATGCGCCGAAATCCACCTTCAAGCGTCTCCTTGTTGCCCCGCGTTCGGTGCGCTCCGGGCTGATCGACCGGATTGAACGCGAGATTGCCAACCAGAAGGCCGGACTCGCTGCTCGGGTGGTGGTGAAGGTCAATTCGATTGTTGACGAGGCAATCATCGACGCGCTCTATCGTGCATCGCAGGCCGGCGTGAAGGTGGACGTCATTGTCCGTGGAATCTGCTCGGTACGCCCCGGCGTCCCGGGTCTCAGCGAGAACATCACCGTCCGCTCGGTACTGGGCCGTTTCCTTGAGCATTCACGGGTGTTCGCGTTTGCGAACGGCGGAGACCCAGCAGTATTCATCGGTTCGGCGGACATGATGCACCGCAACCTGGACCGCCGGGTGGAGGCGCTGGTGCAGCTCAGCGCCCCCGAGGATATTGCCTATCTCATGTCCTTGCTCGACCGGTACATGGATAAGGGCACGGCAAGCTGGCACCTCGACAACCAGGGTGATTGGACCCGCCATCATAAGGACGACGACGGCGCGCCGCTCAGTGACGTACAGAGCTACCTGCTCGCTTCCCGAGCACGCAACCGATCAGCGGTCCGCCACTGATGTCCTCAACTGACGAGGCAGTCACGGAAACCGCTCAGGAGGCGGCGCCGGCGGTGGTGGCAGCCGGTGCTATCTGCTGGCGGAAGGAACAGGGGCAGCTCGAGGTACTCCTGATCCACCGTCCCAGCTACACGGATTGGTCCTGGCCCAAGGGCAAGATCGACCCCGGCGAAACCACCCCCGAGTGTGCAGCCAGGGAAGTGCTGGAGGAGGTTGGCCTCCGGATTTCGCTGGGCATTCCCCTGGCATCGACTCGTTACGCTGTGGCCTCCGGGCAGAAGGTGGTCTACTATTGGGCGGCCCGCACGGAGCGTATGGTGGTCCGCCCCGATGGCAAGGAAGTAGACAAGTACCTATGGGTCGCACCGGCCCGGGCGTTGGAGCTGTTGACCAACCCTACCGATCGGGAGCCCCTTGATTCGTTGATTGCGGCTTACGAAGCGGACCAGCTGGAAACCTGGCCACTGATCGTGGTCCGCCATGCCAAGGCGAAGCCGCGCTCGTCCTGGACCCGTGCGGAAGGCGAACGCCCCCTGGCGGCCACCGGTCGACGGCAGGCCGCCGCCGTGAGCCGCCTCCTTGAAGCCTGGGGCCCGTCCTGGGTGGTGAGCAGCCCGTGGGAACGGTGTGTTCAGACCGTCGCTCCGTACCTGAAGTACAAGGACATTAAACTCAAACTCGCCGATTCAATGACCGAGCGTAACGCCACCCGCAAGCCGGACAAGGCCCGTTCAACAGTCGAGAAACTGTTCGATAAGCGCCGTCCCGTGGCGTTATGCACCCACCGGCCGGTCCTCCCCCTCGTCTTTGGAGTGCTGCAGCGCCACATGGCTACCCCCCTGGCCGCCGGGCTGCCAGCTGACGACCCGTATCTGGCCCCCGGAGAAGTACTGATCTCCCACGTCAGCACCAGGGCTCCGGGCCGCATTGTCGCGCTCGAGCAGTTCAGGGCCTACGACGACTAGTTCCCGTGGCTGTCCCCCACCTGGCTGGTCACTGTCGTCAGGAGGAACACCGAGTCCTCCACGGCCTCAACCCCGTGACGCACGTGGGTCAGTGCGACAATTTCGCCAGCTATCACTTCCGCCGGGTCCTGGCCTGTGATCCGCACCCGGCCGCGCAATACGTACATGCTCGCCGCCGGTGGAGAATTGTGCTCGGCAAGAACCTGGCCCTTTCTGAGCCCGAGGACTGTCTGACGTAGTGGTCCATCATGGACAACGATCTTCGCGGACCGGCCCTTGTCGCTCGCCATCGCTTCTTCCAACGCCGTCGTCAGGGCCGCTTCAACAATGGTCATAATGCCTCCTGGGGGCGCTATCGGCTCGGATCCACCCGGGTGGTCCAATAATGCTGGCAAGTCTATCCACCTACAGGGACTACTGGTTCTAGAGTCCTCCAGGCCCACCAAACAACCGGCCGGTAAATAGGGGGACGCGCCGCTTAGATGGCCTTAAAGCACGTAACCATTAGAGTGGAATGCGTGAGTTCACAACCCATCCCCACCCCGTACGAGGATCTGCTGCGCGACGTGATGGCCAACGGCGCTGTCAAGACCGACCGCACCGGCACCGGAACGCGCAGCGTCTTCGGAAGACAGCTGCGCTTTGACCTCGCGGACTCCTTCCCGCTGGTCACCACCAAACGCGTGCATTTCAAATCCGTGGCCCTGGAGCTCCTTTGGTTCCTGCGCGGGGATTCAAACGTGTCCTGGCTGCAGGAACGCGGCGTCAAGATCTGGAACGAATGGGCCGGCGACGACGGCGAACTTGGCCCCGTCTACGGCGTCCAGTGGCGCTCCTGGCCCACGCCCGACGGCGGTCATATTGACCAGATCGCCCAGGTCATTGAGGACCTGAAAACCAACCCGGATTCCCGGCGGCACCTGGTCTCGGCGTGGAATGTCTCCGAGCTGCACAACATGGCCTTGCCACCGTGCCATGCGTTCTTCCAGTTCTATGTAGCGGACGGCAAGCTGTCCTGCCAGCTGTACCAACGTTCGGCGGACACCTTCCTTGGCGTTCCCTTCAACATCGCCTCCTACGCGCTGCTGACCCTGATGGTGGCCCAGCAGGTGGGCCTGGCTCCCGGCGAACTGATCTGGACCGGCGGCGACGTCCACATTTACGACAACCATGTCGAACAGGTCAAGGAACAGCTGTCTCGAGAGCCGTACCCGGCACCGCAACTACTGATCAACCGCACACCCGAGAGCATCTTCGACTACAAGCTGGAGGACTTTGACGTGGTGAATTACCAGCACCATCCCACCATCAAGGCACCGATCGCCGTATGAGTTCAATGAATCGCGGCATCATCGAGACCATCGGACGGGAACCGTTCGTTGGAATGATCTGGGCCCAGACGGAGAACGGCGTGATCGGGAAGGACGGCGGCATGCCGTGGCGTCTCCCCGAGGATATGGAACACTTCAAGCGGACCACCACGGGACACCCGGTGATCATGGGCCGGAACACCTGGCAGTCCTTTCCCGCCAAGTACCGTCCCCTGCCGGACCGCACCAACATTGTGGTGAGCAAGCACGGACTCGAAGCGGGCGAGCTCGCGGGGGCTGTCGTCGTCGACTCCCTGGACGACGCATTCGAGGAGGCCCGGCGCAGTCCGGGTGCCGAGCAAATCTGGGTGATCGGTGGCGGCCAGATTTACGAGGCCGCCCTGCCGATCGCCCAGGCAGCCGTCGTGACAGTGATCGAGTCAACCACCAAGGGCGACACCTTCGCCCCGACACTGGGGGCGGACTGGCAACTCGGTGGTGTCACTCCACCGCAGGGCTGGCTTTCGGGCGCAAACGGCACCCGTTACCGGATCAGCCTCTGGACTCGCGGCCGGGACTAGCCGGATAGGCCCCGTGAGCTCTTCGTAACCAAGCGGGGCTCGTGGGGGTCCTGACCTAGACTGGCAGCATGACTTCTGCAGTAAACAGTTCATCGTCAGCGCCCAGCGTCGGCTTCGTCGGCTGGCGCGGCATGGTGGGATCGGTCCTGATGCAGCGGATGCAGGACGAGGGCGATTTTCGCCTGATCAACCCCGTGTTCTTCTCAACTTCCAACGCCGGGGGCCCCGCGCCGTCATTCGCTGAGGGCGCCCCCGCGCTCCAGGACGCGTACGACGTCGACACGCTAGCCAAGCTCTCTACCATCGTCACCGCACAGGGCGGCGACTACACCGCCGAGGTCTATCCGAAGCTGCGCGACAGCGGCTGGGACGGGCTGTGGATCGACGCGGCGTCAACGCTGCGGATGGAGTCCAGCTCCATCATCGTCCTGGACCCAGTGAACCGGGACGTCATCGACGCTGGCCTCTCCCGCGGTGTGCGCGACTTCGTTGGCGGTAACTGCACCGTCTCCTGCATGCTCATGGGGCTCGGCGGCCTGTTCCGCAACGGCCTGATCGAGTGGGGCACCTCGATGACGTACCAGGCGGCGTCGGGCGGCGGCGCGCGGCACATGCGTGAGCTGTTGAACCAGTTCGGTACCATCCACGGTGCCGTGGCGCCCAATCTGGACGATCCGGCGTCGGCTATCCTGGCCATCGATCAGGCGGTCCTGGCGCAGCAACGCAACCCTTCGATGGACGCATCACAATTTGGGGTGCCGCTGGCGGGATCGGTGATTCCCTGGATTGACGCCGATCTCGGGAACGGGATGTCCCGCGAGGAATGGAAGGCTGGCGCCGAGACCAACAAGATCCTCGGCACCGATACCGTCGACGGCGGCCGGATCCCCTTTGATGGGCTCTGCGTCAGGATCGGGGCCATGCGTTCACACTCGCAGGCGCTGACCCTGAAGCTCACCGAAGACGTGCCACTCGCCGAGATTGAGCGCCTCATTGACAGTGACAACGAATGGGCGACGGTAATCCCCAACACCAAGGAAGCCACCCTGGCCGGGCTGACACCGGTCGCGGCGACCGGTTCGCTGTCAGTCCCCGTGGGACGGCTCCGGAAGCTGGAGATGGGGCCGCAGTATCTGAGCGCCTTCACCGTGGGAGATCAGCTGTTATGGGGCGCCGCCGAGCCACTGCGCCGGATGTTGCTCATCTCCACCGGAAACCTCTAACCGCTGTCGTTCCCCGGCCACCCACCCACGGTCGGTCTAGAGGGTGCAGCCGATCAGGAGCGGCTCCGGGTGGAGCCGGATCCCAAACCGGTCTTCGACACCGTCCGCCACCAGAGCGGCGATAGCCAGCAGGTCGGCGGCTGAGGCACTCCCCCGGTTGGTGACGGCGAGAGTGTGCTTGGTCGACAGTGAGGCCCGGCCTCCGACAGCCGCGTGGCCGGCGTCGTCGGCGAGCCCGAAGCCCTTTCCGAAGCCCGCCTGATCGATGAGCCAGGCGGCTGAGAGCTTGATCTGGCCGTCCTCGGCGGTGGGATACTGTGGTGCACCCTCCGGCAGGGTCGCTGCGGTACCGGCGTCAACTATGGGATTGGTGAAGAAGGATCCGGTGCTGTAGGTATCGCGGTCATCGGGATCCAGCACCATCCCTTTGGCCGCGCGCAGCTTCAGGACCGCACGCCGGACATCATTGGCGTAGGCCCGCTCGCCGATATCGACCCCCACCTCGCGCGCCAGCTCGGCGTACCTCACGGGAGCGCTCATGCGACCTGGCGCCAGTTGGAACTCGACGGTCAGCACCACATACCGCGGCGACCCGTTTGTCGTGGTGCGTTTCAGTAGGGAATCCCGGTAGCCGAACTTCAGTTCGAAGTTTGTAAAGGACTTAACAGTATTTGTTTCCCGATCCCAGGTGCGTACCGTGGCGATGGTCTGCGAGACATCGGCCCCGTACGCACCAACGTTCTGCACGGGGGTCGCCCCGGTGGAACCTGGGATACCGGACAGCGCCTCCAGCCCGGACAGGGCGTGCAGCACCGTGTAGTCGACGAGGGCATCCCAGGGCTGGCCCGCCTCGGCCTTCACCATCACACCCCCGCAGGTGGCGTCGTCGTCGTTGACGACAAATCCGGTCGAGGCTAGCCGTATCACCGTGCCGGGGAAGCCCTCGTCAGCGATGATGAGGTTTGATCCGCCGGCAATGATCAGGACCGGATCGCCGACGGCGTCGGCTGACCGAACCGCGTCAATGATTTCCGCTTCGGTGCGTGCCTCCACATAGGTGCGGGCGGAGCCTCCGACGCCGGCCGTCGTGAGCTGTGACAGCAGGGTCACCAGATGCGCACCACGGCCTGGGCCTTGACCAGCACCTTCTGGCCTGCAGACAGTACGGTCAGGTCCACGCGGACCGTTGAATTGTCCAGATCAATGGCACCAATCTTGCCGGCCACCTCGATGACAGCGCCGGGGGTACCAAGCGCCGTGGTGTCGTCGACGATGACCGGTTTGGTGAATCGCGTCTGATAGTCGACGACGGCGGCGGGGTCGCCAATCCAGTCGGTGACCAACTGGACAGCCGCTCCCATGGTGAACATGCCGTGGGCAATGACGCCCGGCAGGCCGACGCTCTGGGCGAAGTCGGAGTTCCAGTGAATGGGGTTGAAGTCACCCGAGGCGCCCGCGTACTTCACGAGGTCCTGACGGGTCACTTCCACCGTGGTGGTGCCGATCTCCTGGCCGACGCTGAGGTCGGCGATAGCAATGCCCATTACTGTTCCTCTCCGCGCACCAGCAGGGATGACGTGGTGGTCGCGGTTTTTTCGCCGTCCGTGGTGGAGATCTCCGCGCGGGTGGTGATCATTGCGCCGCCGCCCATGGCGCGGACGGAGTCAACATGGAGCTCGGCTACCAGTTCATCACCGGCCACGATCGCACGGTGGTGGATGAACCGCTGGTCGGCGTGGACCACACGGCTGAAGTCGATACCGGCGTCGGGATCGTTGATCAGCTGGGCATCCGCCAGTTGCGCCACAATAATCGCGAAGGTGGGCGGTGCCACCAGGTCCCGATGCCCCAGGTCCTGGGCGGCTTCAACCTCATAGTGCGATGGGTGGGTGGCTTTGACAGCACGAGAAAATTCGCGGATCTTCTCGCGACCCACTAAGTAGGCAGGACCGGCGGCATAGCTGCGGCCCTGCAGCTCTGGATTGATGGTCATGAGGCTCCTGACGGGTGCGGTGAAAGTTCGTTTCCAGCCTAGTGCAGTGAGCTACTTCTTCTGGGTGCGCGCCTGGTGCCGACGCTTGGCATCCCGCGCACGCACCACCAGGCCCGCCAGATGCGTCACCAGCCCGGCGACAAGCACCGGGATACCCGTGAACACTGTGGCATTACTGCCAGTAGCTGCGCCCAGAACGGCGATCAGAATGCCCGCACCGGTCAGGATGAGGGCGGCGATGACCAACCGACGATACAGGTCCGATCCGGTGTCCCAGGGGGTGTTCAACATGGGTTAAGCCTACCGGGCGTCGCGCATTCCAGTGGAGAGCGGACTAGAAAAGGGCGGCCTGAACGTCTGGGACCTCAGACACATACGGGCCGAGCTCAATCCGTTGTCCCTTGAGCCGCGAAAAGTCGACCAGGAAGGGCACCTCCGACCCCCTGATAAAGACCAGCGCGGTAGGTCCGAGCAGAGCTTCCACCCTGAACCCGTGCTCCCCCGCGGCCAGGCTATGAGGGTAGAGGTGAACCCCAGCCTCGCCAAGCACTGCTCCCCAGGACGACGGCGCCTCCCACTGCTCCTCCACCACCCGGAACCCGGCCAGGTCCAAACCGCCCCGAAGCAGGCTCCTAACACTTGCGGCACATTCGGCATTGATTTCGTTGAGCACCGCCCCCGCGCGTGGCGACGCCAGCGCTGCGGTTTTCGCCGACGCCCGGATGGCCTGTGGCAGGCCCACCTCGCGGGTAACAACGTCCTCAAGCACCCGGACAATCCGGCCGTCGTCCGCACACGCCACATAACGAGCGACGACGGCGCCCTGCTCCGCCAGCCGGTGCCACTTGCGGAGGTTCGAGGCAGTCCCGATCTTGGTGGCCCCATCGGCGAAGGTGGCAACATACAACCAGTGCTCCTGCGCCAGGTAGCTCAACAGTCCGTCGGGGGCGATGCCTGACCGGTGCACATCATGCATGAACCGAAGGTCATCCCGGGAGAAGCAACTCCCGCACTGGTAGCCTCGCTCGGCAGTGGTTTGCTGCGGACATGGCGTGTGATCACGCGCCTCGGGGCCGAACACTCGATGGAACCCTAGGCAATGCCGTTCGCCGTACTGGCTCAACAACCTAAACCCTAGGTCGTTGCCACCCGTCCCGGCTGTCCTTCGAGGGGCCAACGCCAAATCGTGCTGATCCCCCTCGGGTGTGGCTAGAGAGAGCACCGGCCCGTCCCGATGCCAGCTCACACCCCGGCAGAGAAAACGTTCATCGCCCATTCGGCAACTCTAGACACCGGACCCGAGAGGCCATAACCCACTGAAGGACCGATGGTTCCCCACCGGTCCTTCAGTAAAGCTCTGATTCAGCGCAGCTCTCCGCGTTTCGGGGAGTGCTCTGCGCGAAGTGAGGCAGTTAGGCTGTCTGGCCTTCGTGCTCGCCTTCGGCGATCTCCTCGATCATCTTGTCGTTGAAGGCTGGGAGGTCGCCAGGGGTGCGGCTGGTGACGAAGCCCTGATCAGTGACCACTTCGTCGTCGCTCCAGTTGGCTCCGGCGTTACGGAGGTCGGTCTGCAGCGTGTGGTAGGAGGTCAGGTCGCGACCGCTCACTACGCCCGCGTCGATCAACAGCCACGGCGCGTGGCAGATGGCCGCGACGGGCTTGTGCTGGGCAAAGAAGGCGCGCGCAAACTCCTGGGCGTCCTTGTCGACGCGAAGGTGATCCGCGTTCACCACTCCGCCCGGGAGGACCAGGGCGTGGAAGTCGTCAGCCTTGGCGTCGGCAACCGCGAGGTCAATGGTGAACGTGTCACCCTTGTCGGTGCCGTTGAAACCCTGCACCGTGCCGCTACCCGGCGCTACGAGTACGGGCTCGCCGCCAGCCTGCTTGACCGCATCCCAGGGGCTGGTGAGCTCAATCTGCTCGACTCCGTCGGTGAGTAGGAATGCGACTTTTTTACCGGAAATGTTATGGGGGGACATGCTTCCTCCTGTGTTCAGAACGTCGATGTCGTACTCATCAACACTATGAACACCGGAGATAATAAGCAAGCTGTCTAACTGTCGTGGCGGTCGTGCTACAGGCCCTCGGCCACGCCCGCCGCTGCGGACAGCCAGGCGCGTTGCGTCGCCGGCCGCAGTGAGCCCCAGCGGATCCGTCCTTTGTGCAGCGCCGCATCGTAGGGAATGGTCACCGCACGGCGGGCGAGCTGCGCGAAACCGTCGGCAATTTCCTGTGCCTGGGCTGCTGTGCCGTTCTTGTCGGACTGACTGACAATGACGACGGCATTCTGCGACAGCTCGGCATAACGGCCACCCCTGGCCTGCAGCGCCTCAAGCAACAGCGCTCCGGCCTCCGCGTGCTCTTCGAGTGTGGTGGTCGCGATCACCAACTGGTCGGTGTGGTGGATCATCCGCAGCCAGCGCTCGGCTGTTTCGTCGTTGCCGGAGTCGACGATGTTGAGTCTGAAGTACTTCGACGCGACCTCGTGCAGGTCGTCGAAGTTGTCGGCGGTGACCTTCTGTTCGGAGGCGAGGACATCGGGCTTGGAGCGCAGCACGTCGTACTTGTCTTCGGTCTGGTGGTGCACGTAGCGGGCCAGCAGCGCCGATTGTGCCGAGGGGGCCAGCAGCTGATCGGTCTGCGGCAAGAGATCCATCACCGTCGCGCTGTGCGGCCCTTGCTCGGTGCGCCACCCGAGGGTGCCGCGGGTTTCATTGTTGTCCCAGGCGAGTACCGGACCGCCACCATTGCGGGCGAAAACTGAGGACAGCATCACGGTGGTGGGAGTCTTGTTGGCGCCGCCTTTGCCGTTGACCACGGAGATGGTGCGGGGACCGGGCCAGTGCTGGCTCACCGCACGGGTGTTCGCTCGGTCCTCCAGCTCCCGCTTGGAAGGCGCAATCCGGATCCCCAGTTTGGTCAGGATGCCCCGGAACCCGGTTTCAGCCGGCACCCGTGTGGTGTCAGCGGCCAGGAAAGACTTCCGGGTGCTCGGCGCTGCCTGTTGGCGACCAGGCGCAGCCGCCCCTGCTGCTGACGCTGCTGGCGCTGCTGGCGCTGCTGGCACCGAGGCTACGGGCGACGCCGGGACGGCCGGGGTTGTCGAGGGCGACGCCGGAGGGGATGTGGGCACTGACGTCACCGGCGGCGCGGCCTCAGCAGGTTCAGCCGGGACTACCCGGTCGGCGAAGCGTGGGACCTCGGAGATCGGCCCGGCGACCGGACTAGCCGCCACGTCCCGACGTCGTCGTGCACGCGTAGGGAGATCCTCGGGATTAACGTCGGGTCCCCAATCGGAGTTCTTGTCGGTCATGGTTCCGTCCGTTTCGTGCGCCGGGTGCAGGTGGTGTTCAGTACCGGTGTGCTCGCACCATCCTATAAGGATGCTCTTGGTGGAGACCGACCAGTCAGAACCTTGATCAGAGAATGCCGATAAAAAGAAAGCAGGTCAGCGGCTGCTCAGCCTCTGACCTGCTATGTCTGTAGCGGTGCCGGGACTCGATCCCGGGACCTCACGATTATGAGTCGTGCGCTCTAACCAGCTGAGCTACACCGCCACAAATGAGTGTGCCCGCAGCCGGACCAGTTGGCCTGCCTGCGGGACTCCCACTTGAGAGCCCCCCACCGGAATCGATCCGGTGACCTCGTTCTTACCAAGAACGCGCTCTACCACTGAGCTAGGGGGGCAACAGCAGAAAACTTTACCAGCTTCTGCCACCTACACGAAATCAGAATCCGGCCACTGGAGCCGGGCCCTGATTTCACCGTCAGACCCCCGGAAAACCGGGGATCTGACGAAATCAATCAGCTACTAAATTACCACTTGTCGCGGCGCTGGGTGGTGCCCGCACCGGCGCCCTTACCGTGACGTTCCTTACGGTCCCCGCCACCGCCACCGGCGCTGTGTCCGGAGGAGCGGAAGCCGCCGTCGTGACCGCGGTCCTTGTTGAAGCCGCCACCTTCGCCTTCACGCTTCTTGAACGGCTTCTTGAAGCCGTCGCGGTCACCGGAGGGCTTGCGGCCCTTGTCCAGTTCGAGGTGGATCAGCTCGCCGCCGATGCGGGTCTTGGACAGGGCACGCCACTGATCCTTCGACAGATCAGCGGGCAGTTCCACGAGCGTGTGATCGGCGCGGATATCGATGCCGCCGATCTGCGCGGAGGACAGGCCGCCCTCGTTGGCGATAGCGCCAACGATTGAGCCCGGCATGACCCGCTGGCGACGTCCTACAGCGATGCGGTAGGTGGCGTTGCCCTCGGTGAGGCTGCGTGTTGGTCCGCGTGAGCCGAAGCCATCCTTGCGTCCCGCAGCGCGTTCCTTCTGCCCTGCCGGAGCCACCGGGATGTCCTTGACGAGGATCGGGTTTCCACCCTGTGCCATGACGGCGAGGGCTGCAGCGATCTCGTTGGCTGGCACATTGTGCTCGGTCTCGTAGCTGGTGATCAGGTCACGGAAGATTGAAACATCCTCGGTGGCCAGGGTCTCGGTGATGCGCTCGGCAAACTTGTTCATCCGCAACGCGTTGACCGCGTCGGAGGATGGCAGGTGCATCTGCTCGACGGGCTGGCGGGTGGCCTTCTCGATCGAACGCAGCAGGTACTTCTCCCGCGGCGTGATGAAAAGGATCGCGTCACCTGAACGGCCCGCGCGGCCGGTACGGCCGATGCGGTGGACGTAGGACTCGGTGTCGTGCGGGATGTCGTAGTTGACCACGAGCGAGATGCGCTCGACGTCGAGCCCGCGGGCCGCGACGTCGGTGGCCACGAGAATGTCGAACTTGCCGTCGCGGAGACCTTCAATGGTCCGCTCACGCTGCTGCTGGGGGATGTCACCGTTGATTGCTGCGGCCTGGAAGCCCCGTGAACGCAACTTGTCCGCCAGGTCTTCGGTCGCCATCTTGGTGCGCACGAACGCGATGATCCCGTCGAAGTCTTCGACCTCGAGGATGCGCGTCAGGGCGTCCAGCTTGTGCGGGCCCATGACCTGCAGGAAGCGCTGGCGCGTGTTGGTGCCGGTCGAGGTTTTGCCCTTGACGGTGATTTCGGCGGGGTTATTGAGGTACTTCGACGCAATGCGGCGAATGGCGCTAGGCATCGTTGCCGAAAACAGCGCCACCTGCTTGTCGTCGGGTGTACCGGAGAGGATCTGCTCGACGTCGTCGGCAAAGCCCATGCGGAGCATCTCGTCGGCCTCGTCCAGTACCAGGTACTGAAGGTTGGACAGGTCGAGTGAACCCTTGGAGATGTGGTCGATCACGCGACCCGGGGTACCCACAACCACCTGTGCGCCGCGGCGCAGGCCCGCCAACTGGGGGCCGTAAGGTGCTCCACCGTAGACGGGGAGGACAGTGAAGTTGTCGATGTGCTTGGCGTAGGAGGCGAAGGCCTCGGCTACCTGCAGCGCCAGTTCGCGGGTTGGTGCGAGCACCAGGATCTGCGTGAACTTGCTGGGACCGTTGAGGTCGGCGAGCTCGGCCATCCGGGACAGCGCGGGGATAGCGAATGCTGCTGTCTTACCGGTACCCGTCTGTGCCAGGCCGACGACGTCGCGCCCTTCCAGGAGCACCGGAATGGTGGCGGACTGGATGGGTGAGGGCTTTTCGTAGCCGACATCGCTCAGGGCCGCGAGCACGCGGCCGTCGAGGCCAAAGTCGGTGAACTTGATGTCGTCAGCTTCGGGAGCTTCGACGTTCTGCGGAGCGCCGACGGTGTCAGGAGCTTCAAGGGTTTCGGGAGTGGTATTTTCTGGCATGAGGGAATGACCTTCAGGTAGATGCCGGAGAGCTGGAATTAAGGGATGATTCCAGCCCATGAACATAGAAATCCGGCACTGTTTCAATCCCGCGGCAGGATTTCGCGTCATAACTGGCGGCCGCTATCTCAGCGGTCTGTATGACGTTTTCTTCTAGCCGGCGCTCCCTGATGAATCTGCCCGCATGCTTACTCTGCGAGCCCCAACACAACCTATCCAGCCCAGCAAAATGGGCGGAAATTAAAGGGAATACCGGTGTGGGGGATATTTCAAGTGTACTGCATGGCTTCGCTCACCCGCAGCCACAACAACGGCAGCTACGCGTGAGCCTGCGCACATACCCGTGTGACCCACCGGGTCCGTGCCTACGCCCGCCGCAGGATCGCTGCGACCACCTTGTGGATCTCCGGGCTGAGCGTCACACCCTGTTTCTCGGCGGCAAGGAGCCGCCGGGCGGTGTCGGCGTCGAGTCCCGCAAACACCTGGTGCCCCGTGATCCCGTGATCCGGGCGGTCCACCACGGTGACGGCGTCTCCGGCCTGGATTTGCCCCTTGCTGATCACCCGCAGGTACGTGCCGACCCGGTTCTCCTCGGCGAACCGCTTCACCCACTGCGGTTCCTTGAGGAACCGGGCAAAGTTCGCACACGGGGTGCGCGGCGCTGTGACTTCGAGGACGACGTCGTCCCCCACCTGCCAGCGTTCCCCGATCACCGCACGGCTGGCATCGATGCCGTCCACCCGGAGATTCTCCCCGAATTTCCCCGGACTCATGTCCCGCCCCAGTTCGGCGTCCCAGTAGTCGGCGTCCTGTTGGGAGTAGGCGTAGATAGCTTTGGATTCACCGCCGTGGTGTTTGCGGCTGGCCTGGATGTCGCCGGTGAGGCCCAGCTTGTGGACGTTGACCGGCCCGTCAACAGCGCGTTTGTCGATCGCTGTCACACCGGTGGAGTCCTGAGTGGGCAGCAGCGCGTGGACACGGCACACGGCGAGCAGGGAACCTGTTGTCATAGCATCCATCCTAAGGATGGTCAGGGTTCAAAGCGGTAGCCCATGCCGCTTTCGGTGATGAAGTAGCGCGGTCTGGCGGGGTCGGGTTCCAGTTTCTTCCGCAACTGGTTGAAATAGACCCGTAAGTATTGCAACTCCTTGGCGTAGGCGGGGCCCCAGACCTCCATCAGCAGTTGGCGTTGGGAGACCAGACGGCCGGGATGAGCCACCAGGAGGTCAATGATCTTCCACTCGGTGGGTGTCAACCGCACTTCAGTGCCACCCCGGCTAGCCGTTCGAGCCCCGGTGTCGAGGGTGAAAGCTGCGGTCTGCACCACAGGCGCGGCGGGTGCCACTGCCCGACGGCTGGCTGCACGGAGTCTCGCCAGGAGTTCATCCACACCGAACGGCTTGGTCACATAGTCGTCCGCGCCGGCATCGAGGGCGTCAACGACGTCGTCGGACCCGTGCCGTGCCGAAAGCACGATGATGGGAGTTTTGGTCCATTCCCGCAACCTCGCGATCACGTCCATCCCGTCCATGTCGGGCAGGCCCAGGTCCAACACCACGATGTCGGGGCGGTGTTCGGCTGCGGCCGCGAGCGCTGATGCTCCGTCAACGGCCGTGATCGGCCGGTAGCCGTGGGCCCTGAGATTAATCTGGAGTGCGCGGAGGAGCAGGGGCTCGTCGTCGACAATGAGGACCGAGGTCACGGTAACCCCCCTCTGCTCGTGCCCGTCATTCCGACGCCCCGGTGGCCAGAGGCAGTCGAACGCGGAGCGTCAGCCCGCCCCCGGGCGTTGCCTCGGCGGTCAGCTGGCCACCCATCACTTCGGTGAAGCCTTTGGCGACGGCGAGTCCCAGGCCCACTCCTGCCCCGGCCGGCGCATCGTCTGCCCGCTGGAACGGCTGGAAGATGGTGTCGGCGTCGTCGGCCCCGATCCCCTGCCCATGGTCAATGATGCGCAACTCCCCTGCGGGCACGCTCTCGGTGCCGGCTTGGATGGTTCCCTCAACCGATCCGCTAATGACGATGTCCTCCCCGCCCGCATACTTGTCGGCATTTTCAAGGATATTGGCCACCACGCGCTCCAGCATGCCGTGGTCTGCGGCGACCGGCGGCAGGTTCCCCGGAACCTCCACCCGAACCCGGTGGGGCGGTACTCCGGCCAGGGCCCCTGGGAGCACATCCACCCAGTGCACGGCGCGGAGGTGTGGGGTCACGGCGTCGCCGGTCAGACGCGACATGTCCAGCAGGTTGTTGACCAGTGCGTCCAACCGATCCGAGTAGTCCTCAATGGTCTCGAGCAGCTCCTTTTGCTCGTCGACCGGAAGCTGGACGGCGTCGTGCCGGAGACTGCTGACGGCCAATTTGATGCCGGCCAGCGGCGTCCGCAGGTCATGCGAGACAGCCCGCAGGATCGCCGTCCGCATGAGGTTTCCTTCGCTTAGACGCCGGTTGGCCTGGGTGCTGATGATGAGTTCCTGGCGCTGGCGCATTGCGGTGAGCTGGGACCCGAACGCGGTGAGTAATCTCTGCTCCCTGGGGTTCAGCGTTCGGCCGTACAGGGCCAGCACCAGTCCATCCGGTAACTCCTCGGTAGTGTCGGCCGCCAACAGGGATAGCTCGTTCTTTTCGGTCTTTGCACTGTTTTCGAAGGCTCCTGCCGCCTGGTCGCTGGCTACTCGCGTCGGTCTCGCGCCGCCTGGAACCTTCCGGTCAAACAGCGCCACTACTGTTACCTCGAAGTGGGTGCGAACGTGGGCCAGGTATCCCTGCAGGGTGTCTTCGGCGGCGAGGACCCCGCGGGCCAGCTCCCCGAGCGTTGCTGCTTCGGCGGTCGCAGCGGCGGCCTCGCTGGACCGGCGTGCGGCCAACCCGACGACCAGCGATACCGCCACAGCGACTGCGATGAAGATGGTCAGCGTCAGGAGGTTCTGCGGGTCAGTGATTTCCAGGGACCCGACCGGATCGGTTGAGAAATAGTTGAGCACCAGCGTGCTGAACAGAGCTGCCAGCAGCGCCGGCCACAAGCCCCCGACGAGGGCGACGGCGATGACTCCGGCCAGCTGGACCAGCACGTCAACGGCAAGGAAGTCACTGCCGATCGTGAACATGAACCATTCGAGGAGCGGCGGGAGGATCACAGCGAGGGCAAACCCGATTCCCACCCGTACGCGGCCCAGCATGCTGAGCGAAGTTGAGGACATGGCAGCATTCTGTCAGGGATTCTCGCCCGTGAGGGCAGATGCTGCGGGGCGTTGCTACGCCGAGAAGCCGCCGTCGGCCTTGATCAACTGGCCATTGACCCACCGGCCATCCTGCGACAGGAGGAAGGCGACGACACCGGCCACGTCGGCTGGCGTGCCCAGACGGCCAGTTGGTTGGCGCCCGGTGAGGTCCCTCCGCACCTCCTCGGTCATCCAGCCGGTGTCGACCGGACCAGGGTTGAGGGCGTTGGAGCTGACCCTCCGGTCGCCCAGCTCGCGTGCTGCCGCCAGAACAATCCGGTCGAGCGCGCCTTTTGACGCACCATAGGGCAGGTTATTGACCGTGTGATCGCTGGTCAGGGCGACAATTGCGCCTCCAAGGTCATTGCATTGCAGCGCGAAGGCGTTGATGAGCTGCCAGGAGGCGCGGACGTTGACGGCGAAGTGCCGGTCGAAGCTCTTCACCGACGTCGTGAGCAGTCCTGAGTCGACGCCCTCGGCGTGCGACAGGACGAGCCCGCTCAGCGTGCCCAGCTCCATCCGCGCGGCCGCCACCAGTTCCCCCGGCGTTTTTGAATCCTCAAGGTCCCCGGGCAGCGCGATCACCCGAGACCCGAGGGCCTCCAGCTCCGGGATCAGCTCCTGCACCTCGGCCGCCGGGTTGGTGGTGCCGTTGACCCGCTGGTCGTAGGGGTGCCAGTAGCTCAGGGCGAGATCCCAGCCGTCGACGGCGAGGCGCCGGGCAATCCCGGCGCCCAGTCCCACCGTTCGTCCAACCCCGGTGATGAGTGCGGATTTGCGTGTCATGAGTTGTTGCCTTTCCTGCGCATCGGTTTTTAGTCTAGGCGGCTCCCCCTGCAGGGTGCGGAGCTGACCCCCGTTACATTTATTGGAGTCCTCGAAGGTCGGGGACCTGGTCGCTGGGCCTGGTATGACTCTCTGCCCCTGTCATTAATGATCCGGGGGGTGCTGTCGCCAGGTTCGGAGGCGCTTGTTGACTGCTGATAGGGACGCGGCCGGACCGGTGGGTTCAGGTCTCTTCGTAACGTGGGTGCCAGGAACAGGTGTCGTGACTGCGGCCATCTAGTGGTGCAAAGGAGCGCCATCATGACCGAACACTTTGATGTCTATTGCGGGCTCGATGTCGGCAAGTCCGAACATCACGCAACAGCCCTCACCCCGGCCGGAGAGCGGATCTTCGATAAACCGTTGCCGCAGGACGAGACACGGCTCCGAAAACTGTTCACCGGTCTCGGCCGGCATGGCCGGGTATTGATGATCGTGGACCAGCCCAACACCATCGGGGCGCTACCGATCGCGGTAGCCAGGGATTGCGGCTGCGAGGTGGCGTACCTGCCGGGCCTGGCCATGCGAAAAGCCGCGGACCTCTACCCGGGACGGTCGAAAACCGATGCCCGGGACGCGTTCATCATCGCGGACACGGCACGAACCATGCCCCACACGTTGCGGGCGGTAGACCGAGACAGCGAAGTACTCGCCGCGTTGAAAGTCCTCTCCGGCTTCGACGCGGACCTGACCCATGAATGCACTAGGGCAATCAACCGGCTCCGGTCGTTGCTGCTGCAAATATTTCCGTCTCTGGAGCGGGTCTTCGTCGGCACCATCCTCACCCGCACCCTCGTGCTGGACCTGCTGATCAAATACGCCGGGCCGACCGGTCTGCGCGAGGCAAGGCGAGGCAACGTGCTGCGCTGGGCCAGGAACCACAGTCGCAAAGACCCCACCAAACTCATCGATGAAATCTTCACCGCACTCGGGGAACAAACCGTCACCGTGATCGGCACCGACGCCGTCGAACTGGTCATCCCACGCGTCGCTGCGCAGATCAAAGAGCTCAAACACCAGCGGGCCATCGTCGCCGCTGAGGTCGAGAAACTCCTGGACGACTTCCCTCTTTCCATCGTCTTGATGTCCATGCCAGGAGTCGGCATCAAGACGGCAGCCACGATACTCCTGACCATCGGCGATGCCAGCACCTTCACCTCCGCCGGCCATCTAGCCGCCTACGCCGGGATCGCGCCCGTCACCCGCCGATCCGGAACCTCAATCCGCGGCGAATACCCCGCACGATCCGGGAACAAACAACTCAAAAACGCTCTCTTCAGATCCGCCTGGATCGCCAGCTGCCACGACCCGCTATCGAAGGCCTACTACGAGAAGAAACGCGGCCAAGGCAAAAAGCACAACGCCGCCATCATCTGCCTCGCCCGCCGCCGCTGCGACGTCATCTACGCCATGCTCAAAACCAAAACACTCTACGAGACCAAAACCCCGAAAGCCGCTTGACCAAAAGCATAGGGACACCCCCCCACACGGTGAAGACGGTAGGTTGGAGATCACAACACTGTCTGCCGAAAGGTCACCACACATGACTGTCACAGCAATCGTCAATGCCCACGTTGTTCCCATCGAAGGCGTCCCCTTCGACGGTTCGGTGGTCATGGAGAACGGCAAGATCACTGCGCTGGGCACTGATATTGCTGTCCCCGAGGGCGCCGAAATTCACGATGCCGGCGGTCAGTGGCTGCTTCCAGGCTTGATCGACGCCCACGTTCACCTGGGCACCCATGAGGAAGGCGAAGGCTGGGCCGGGGACGACACCAACGAGATGACCGACCCCGTCACCGCGGGCGTCCGCGCGATCGACGCCGTCAACCCGTACGACCCCGGGTTCGACGACGCCCTGGCCGGCGGTATCACCGCCGTGAACGTGAACCCGGGCTCGGGCAACCCCATTGGTGGTCTCGCCGTCGCGATCCACACCCACGGCCGCTACATCGAGGAAATGGTGCTCCGCTCCCCCAGCGGTCTGAAGTCGGCCCTCGGGGAGAACCCCAAGCGGGTCTACGGCGACAAGAAGCAAACCCCCTCCACCCGGCTGGGCACCGCCATGGTGATCCGCAAAGCCTTCATGGACGCGCAGAACTACATGGGCAAGGCTGACGAGAACGCCCGCGACCCCAAGCTCGAGGCACTCGCCATGGTGTTGCGACGGGAAATTCCGTGGCGCCAGCACGCGCACCGCGCGGACGACATTGCCACCGCCATCCGGTTGGCCGATGAGTTCGGCTATGAACTGGTCCTTGACCACGGCACCGAGGCGCATCTGCTGGCCGATGTGCTGGCAGAGCGGGGCATCCCGGTGCTGATCGGGCCACTGTTCACCACCAAGTCCAAGGTGGAACTGCGTGGGCGTTCCATCGCCAACCCGGGCAAGCTCGCCGCGGCCGGAGTGGAGATCTCCATCATCACCGACCACCCGGTGATTCCGATCAACTTCCTCATCCACCAGGCAACCTTCGCCATCAAGGAAGGTCTCGACCGCGAGACGGCGCTGCGCTCGATCACGATCAACCCGGCGAAGGTCCTTGGCCTGGCCGATCGGATGGGGTCCCTTGAGGTAGGCAAAGATGCCGACGTCGTGCTCTGGAGCGGAGACCCGTTGGACGTCATGCAGCGTGCCTTGACGGTATGGATTGGCGGGCGTGCGGTGTACACCTACGATGCCGCTACCCGTGCCGGCGTCGTCGTCCCCCGCGGCTAGCATGGCCCGCACCCCGCGCGTAGCCGCTCCTCCACTACCCTGGACCGTCAAACTGGCCCTCGTGGTGTGGCTGGTGGTCGGCGGTCTGTTCCTGGTGGCGGCGAGCTCATTCCTCGGGTCCGCGCAACTCCAGGAACAGGACCGCACAGGCCTGGTGGGCCTCGGCGTCGTCCTGGGGGTGCTGGCGTTGGTGCAGTTCTTCCTCGTGTTCCGGCTGCGGCGTGGCAAACGCAGTGCGCGCGAGCTGCTGACCACGATCGGGATCATTGTCGGGTTGCCGGTGTTGCTCCGCGGGACACCGGGGCTCTCGGTGGTGTCAGTGGTGATGCTGCTGGCGATCGTTCCGTTGTGGCTGCCGCCCAGCAGCGCATGGTTACAGACGATCGATTCGAAACCGGAAAACAAGTATCGACGGCTCATCCGCAGGACACTGAGTCCCTTCAAACGCTCTTAGACCCCTCGGACACAGAAAACGCGCCCGCAGTTCAGACTGCGGGCGCGTTGTCGTTGAAGACGTCTAGAGGGCTTTGAACGCCTGCTCCAGGTCGGCGATCAGGTCCTGCACATCCTCGATGCCGACGGAGAGCCGGATCAGGTTCTCCGGAACCGCAAGGTCAGTGCCAGCCACCGACGCGTGGGTCATCGCCGACGGGTAGTTCATCAACGATTCGATCCCACCCAGTGACTCAGCGAGCGTGAACACGTGGGTGGACTCGGCCACCTTGCGTGCCGCCGCCTCCCCGCCCGTGAACGATACCGAGATCATGCCGCCGAAGTCCTTCATCTGGGCTGCGGCGAGATCGTGGCCGGGATGCCCGGGCAGGCCTGGGTAGAAGACCTGCTCCACCTCGGGACGGCCCTGCAGCCACTCGGCAATCGCCCGGGCATTGGAGCTGTGACGGTCCATCCGGACGCCAAGGGTCTTGAGCCCACGCGTGGTCAACCAGGCTTCCATCGGTGCCGAGACGGCGCCGACCGCGAACTGGATGAAGCCCACCTTCTCCGCGATCTCTTCATTGCTGGTGATCACTGCACCGCCGCTGGCATCGGAGTGTCCGCCGATGTACTTGGTGGTGGAGTGGACGACGACGTCGGCCCCGAACGAGAGCGGCTGCTGCAGGTACGGCGTCGCGAAGGTGTTGTCGACCACGAGGATGGCACCGGCGTCGTGGGCGATGGTGGCGATCGCGGCGATGTCCGAGATCTTCATCATCGGGTTCGACGGCGTCTCGACCCACACCATGGCGGTATTGTCGCCGACGGCGGCCCTGACGGCGTCAAGGTCTGACATGTCGACGGCAGCATTGCTGATGCCCCATGGTGAGAGCACCCGGTCGATCAGGCGGTAGGTGCCGCCGTAGACGTCGTTGCCCATGACGATCCGGTCGCCCGGCGCCAGCAGCGCACGGATCAGGGAATCCTCGGCAGCGAGACCGGACGAGAAGCTGAACCCGTGGGTTGCCCCTTCGAGCGCGGCGAGCTGAGTCTGCAGCGAGTCACGGGTCGGGTTCGTGCCGCGGCCGTACTCGTAGCCGTTGCGCAGCTGCCCAATCCCGTCCTGGGCAAACGTGGTGGTCTGGTACAGCGGGGGAATGACGGAGCCCGTGGTGGGATCCGGCGTCTGGCCGGCGTGGATGGCCCGGGTGTTGAAGCCCTGGTTCTCGTCGTGCGTCATGGTGCTCCTTAGAAGGGACGTCAGATACTCATATAGGTCAGCAAGTCGTGGCGCGTCAGAATTCCCACAGGTGACCCAACGAACGTCACCATCAGCGTGTCGTTGTCCACCAGACGCTCCCGCGCGGTGGCCACCGACTCCAGCGAGCCAATGAGTGCCAGCTTGTCGTTCATGTGCAGGGAAATTTTGTCGGTGAGCTTCGCTTCGCCGTGAAAGAGCTTGTCGGTGAGTAAACGTTCGTCGACCGAACCCAACACCTCACCCATCTTGACCGGGGGTTCCTGTGACAGGACCGGGATGTTGGAGACGCCGTACTCGTTCATGATGTGGATGACGTCGCGCACGGTTTCGGTGGGGTGGGTGTGCACCAGATCCGGCATGTTGCCGGTCTTGGAGCGGAGGATCTCGCCCACGGTGGCTTCGTCGCCGCTTTCCATGAAGCCGTACGACTTCATCCAGTCGTCGCTGAAGATCTTGCCCAGGTAGCCGCGGCCGCCGTCGGGCAGAATGACGACGACGACGTCGTCCGCCGTCAGGTTCTTGGCCACGCGCAGCGCGGCCACCACAGCCATGCCGCACGAGCCGCCGACCAGGAGGCCCTCCTCGCGGGCGAGGCGGCGGGTCATGGCGAAGCTTTCGGCGTCGGTGACGGCCAGGATGTCGTCGGCGACGGTCTTGTCGTAGGCGTCGGGCCACATGTCCTCGCCCACGCCCTCCACGAAGTAGGGGCGTCCGGTGCCGCCGGAGTAGATGGAGCCCTCCGGGTCGGCGCCGATCACACGGACCGGCCCGCTGGCGCGATCCGCTGATACGTCCTTGAGGTAGCGGCCGGTGCCGCTGATGGTGCCGCCGGTGCCGACGCCGGTGACGAAGTGGGTGATTGTGCCCTCGGTGTCGTTCCAAATTTCGGGACCGGTGGTCTCGTAATGGCTGCGCGGCCCGTTGGGGTTGGAGAACTGGTCCGGCTTGAACGCACCGGGGATCTCGCGGGTGAGCCGATCGGAGACGCCGTAGTAGGACTGTGGGCTATCGGGTGCCACTGCGGTTGGAGTGACCACCACCTCGGCTCCGTAGGCGGCCAGCACGTTGCGCTTGTCCTCGCCCACCTTGTCCGGCACCACGAAGACACACCGGTAGCCGCGCTGCTGGGCAACCAATGCCAGCCCGACGCCGGTGTTCCCCGAGGTCGGCTCGACGATGGTGCCACCGGGCAGGAGCTTACCCTCGGCTTCGGCTGCGTCGATGATCTTGACGGCAATACGGTCCTTGATCGAGCCGCCGGGGTTCAGGTATTCCACCTTCGCCAGGACGGTCGCGGCAATTCCCTCGGTCACGCTGTTCAGTTTGACCAGCGGGGTGTTGCCGATCAGGTCCACTACGGAGTTCACATACTTCATACCTATAAAGTTACCGCGAAGTCCTCTTGTTCCCGGACGGCGCTAACCCGACGGACCCTTCAACCAGCGACAGGTCGGGCATCCCCGGCGCGGGACTGGTGGTGGTGGTGGTGCTGACGGTGCCGCTCACCGTCGTCGCACTGTGGTGTGCGTCCGGGATGCCCAAGGGGGTCCGTTCGAACCCGAACCCCAAATTCGTGAGGAACCTGGACATCCGATAGCGACATCTTCCACACCGATGTCCAGGTTGCTGCGCCATGTCCAGGTTGTTCACCGGATTGATGTCGCCCAGACATGACACCATTGCCATATGACCGTTTCTGTCCCCAAGGGTGCCGTGGCTGGGCCTGGCTCCGGGTCCGGCGCGCACTCGCTGGTGTGGGAGCCGGACGGGCCATACAACCTGGCAGGAACCATCGGGGCGCTGCAGTGCGGCGCGTTTGATCCGTCGTTCCTCAAGGACCAGGGTGCCGCCTGGTTGGCGTTCAGGAACGACGACGGCGCCGCCACCCTCCGGCTGGAGCAACGCGGAAGCCTGCGTTCTGCGCGTATCCACGCGATGGCGTGGGGGCCGGGGGCAGCCGCGGCCCTGCAATCGGTGCCCACCCTGCTCGGCGCCGAGGACGACTGGGGCCACTTCGACAGCCCCGGCTACCAGGCGAACCTCCCCGAGATCGCCCGCAAGGGGCGCTACCTCAACCCCGGGTTGCGGCTACCCTCGACCGGACGGATGCTGGACGCCGTCGTCCGCGTCATCCTTGAACAGAAGGTGACCGGGATCGAGGCCAAGCGGGCGTGGCGCTGGCTGCTGACCCGGCACGGCGATACGGCTCCGCAGGCGCCCGGAGCCCCGAAGGGGTTACGAGTACCGCCCACCCCCGCCCAGTGGCGGCGCGTGCCGTCCTGGGATTGGCATCGGGCGGGCGTCGATGCGCACCGAGCGGACACCATCATGAGGGCCGTGGCGATGGCCTCTGGGGTGGAACGCCTTGCCCGTGTCCGGTCATCGGCTGAGGTCACAACGGCGCTGCGTTCAGTACCGGGGATCGGCGTGTGGACTGCAGCGGAAGTTCTGCAGCGCACGCACGGCTGCCCGGATTCGATTTCGGTTGGTGACTACCACCTGGCCGCCTATGTGGGCGCCGCACTGACTGGGCAGCGGACCGACGATGCGGGGATGCTGCAGCTCCTGAAGCCGTGGGCCGGGGATCGGCAACGGGTGGTAAGGATGCTCTACGCGAGTGGGTTCCGTAAGCCCACCTATGGTCCTCGGCTCGCACCCGAGGATCACCGCCACCGTTAGGCTTAACCCATGAGTGAACGACTAGATGTGACGGCCGTGTTTACCCCCAACCCCGGCGAGGTCTTCCGGGTGAAGCTAGCCCTCGACATAGCCATCGAGCAGGTAGTCAACGAGCCTGGATGCATCAGGTACGAGATTACCGATGTTGCTGAGGACCGCATTGTCCTGTCCGAACGGTGGGAATCCGAGGAACTGCTGGAGAAGCACTTGCAGGGTCCGGCGGTACAGGACCTGGGCGAGTCGCTCAGTGCTCTGTTAGCCGAGCCGGTCCAGGTCACCAGGAGCGCCTGACAAACCAAAACCGTCTGGCACGCGAAAACCCCGGACCCTTCGCAGGATCCGGGGTTTTCGTTTGGACTAGCCGCAGCTGGGCCCGAAGACTAGCTCGTCTTCGGGTCGTCCTGAACTGGGGCGTCAGCCGCTGGCGCCTCTGCTGAGGCTCCGGCCTGTGCCGCTGCCTGCTGCTGTGCTACCTGCTCATGGACCTCTTTCATGTCCAGGCCCTTCACTGCGTCAACCAGCTCGCCGAACTGGGTGGCGTTCATGGCGCCGGGCTGCGAGAACACCAGCACCTTTTCGCGGAAGGCCATCAGCGTGGGGATCGAGGTGATCCCGGCCGCGGCGGCGAGGGACTGCTCGGCCTCGGTGTCCACCTTCGCGAAGGTGATGTCGTCGTGCTTCTGCGAAACGGCGTCGTACACGGGAGCAAACTGCTTGCACGGGCCACACCATTCAGCCCAGAAATCGACGAACACAATGTCGTTCGTTTCGATGGTCTCGGGGAAAGTTGCCTCGGTTACTTCAATAGTTGCCATGCTTTAACGCTAACGAGTTTGCTCGCCGATGTCTCCCCGTGTTCGCTCTCGATGAAGATTACCCGGCGATTCGCCTGAAAAGTCCTCGATCAGTTCGCGCGGCACCATCTCCCACTCGGCCTGCCGATCCCCGGCATTTCCCCCAGCAAAAGGGCAAAAAAGTAGCCCGTCGAGATCTTGGCGGAGATCTGGACGGGCTACTTTCCCGGTATAACGGCGATGTGGCAGATACTGGATTCGAACCAGTGAAGGCGTTGCCAGCTGATTTACAGTCAGCCCCCTTTGGCCGCTCGGGTAATCTGCCATACGTCCTCATCAATGAGGTTTCCCACGGTAACCGCGGGCAAGACAACTTTACAGAAAATCGGGGCAAGAATCGAATCGTCCCGGGACGGGCCCAATTAGGCCTATAGCCCAGCGTTCACACGGCGCTCGATCTGGGCAAAAAACGCGTCCGCCTGATCGGCAGTGACTGAACCGAGGGCGACGGCGTGATCGAGTTCGGACCGCACCCCTGCCAACCGCTCCGAGCTGGCCGAAACGGGATACGACACCTCGACCGACGACATGTTGGCCGCCGAAGCCGGCATCGAGGAGAGGCCGGTGATGGACACCGCCGAGGACGCGGCCAGGAAGGTCCCGGCCACCGCACGTCGGACTCGAACTTGGTACCGTGCACGCGGTTTGCTACTCATGACTTCTTTCCTCTGGATTGATCACTGCAACCAACACTTCCACCGGCCGGTGTGAGCCGACACTGGGCTTCCTGTGGATCACCTGTGAGCCCTGTGCAGCAGCCCATTGGCGCATGACCGATTAGGCTTGGATCAGATCCTTCTCACTACCCCAAGGAGATATTGTGGCGAGCGAATCCACTTTCGATGTAGTTAGCAAAGTAGACAAGCAGGAAGTTGCCAATGCCCTGCACCAGGCGCAGAAGGAAATCGTTCAGCGCTACGACTTCAAGGGCATCGGCGCAGAGGTGGACTTCAGCGGTGAAATGATCCTGATGAAGGCCAACTCCGAAGAGCGTGTCCTGGCCGTCCTCGACGTCCTCCAGTCCAAGATGATCAAGCGAGGCATCTCGCTGAAATCGCTGGACACCGGTGAGCCTTACGCTTCCGGCAAGGAATTTCGCCTGGAGACCACCATCAAAGAGGGCATCGCCCAGGATGTGGCGAAGAAGATCAACAAGCTGATCCGCGATGAGGCGCCCAAGGGCGTCAAATCCACCATCCAGGGCGACGAACTGAGGGTCAGCTCCAAGTCCCGCGACGACCTGCAGGCCACCATGGCTCTGCTGAAGAACTTCGACGAAGCTGACCTGCAGTTTGTGAACATGCGCTAGGGCACCAGCTGGTCATTCAGGTGGCGCTCCCGTACCTGGGAGCGCCACCTTTTTTGTGCTCTTTACGATCCCCTCTTCGGTTCGCTGTGGAAGTCATTTTGGTCAAACCTTTGACATTTGTTACCTGTGTCACTCAAACTTTGAAAACAAAAGTTGTCTGGCAGGCTACAAAGCGGCGAATCGTCGTTGACCTTTCGAGAGAAGATCGCACTCCATGACCGAATATCAAGACTTGACCCACGAGGACGTGGCAGCGGCAGCGGCTCACGTCGTCGCAGCATTTTCACAGACCGACACCACAACGTATTTTGCAGCCTTCAGTCCCGATGCAACCTTCGTCTTCCACACTGAACACCGACGGCTCGAGCGGCGGTCCGAGTACGAGGCGCTCTGGCACTCCTGGCTTGCCGAAGGCTGGCAGGTCACTGAGTGCCTCAGCAGCAACCCGTTGATCCAGCTACTGGGCGACACCGCAGTGTTCTGTCACGACGTCACGACCACCATCAACACCGGGGAGACCACGCTCGAACGCGAGACGATCATCTTCCGCCGGTCCGACGACGGGTCCCTCCTCGCCGTCCACGAACACCTCTCCCCTCTTCCCAACTCCCCCGAAGCCAGGTAACCACCATGAGCACACAGAGCACCGGCTCAGCATTTTCCCGGCTATCCAATCACCTCGAGAAGAATTCGGAGGGCTTCGGCCCCATTCGAGGCACGCTCGGCGCTGGCCGAATGGGCATGATCTGGCTAGCCGCCAACCTTGTCGTCACCACCCTGCTCACCGGGACACTGTTTGTTCCCGGAGTGAGCTGGCCCCTCGCCGTCGGGCTGATCATTCTAGGTACCGCCATTGGTGGCGCCGTTCTGGTGCTGGTGGGCAACATGGGTACCCGCACCGGCCTGCCGACCATGTCGCTGACGAAGGGGTCTTTCGGGCTCCGCGGCTCCTTCCTTCCCGTCGCCGCGAACGTGGTCATCCTGATGGGCTGGAGCTGGGTTCAGGCCATGCTGGCCGGAGTGACAGTCAATTTTCTGGTAGAACAGGCCACCGGTTTCTCGAACCCCATCCTGTTCTCAGTGCTGTGTCAGCTGCTGGTGGTGTGCCTGGCGATCTTCGGTCACGCCGGCATCGCCCGGGTGGAGCCATGGCTTGCCCTGGTCATCCTCGCCTTCATGGCATACATCTTCGTCACGGCCTTCACCACTTTCGCCCCTTCGGAGTTCATGGACCTGCCAGCCGATCCGGAACTCGGCTGGTCCGGGGTGGCGGTGCTCGACGTCGTCATCGCCACCGCAATCTCCTGGACTGTCCTGTCGGCTGAGTTCAACCGCCTGGCCAAGTCCCAGGCCGCAGGCATGATCGGTTCGGGCGTCGGCTACCTGCTGTCAACTGTGCTCGCAATGGTGCTGGGCGCCACCACTGTGGCGTATCTCGTGCTCGACGGCGGCGAGGCCGTGGCGTTCGATCCCACCGCCATTGTTGCCGCCTTTGGAACGCCGCTTGCCGTGGTCATTTTCCTGTCAGTCATGGCTACGAACACCATGGTGGTTTACGGCATGGTGTCCTCGGTCGTGAACATGGTGCCGTCCAGCAAGGTGAAGTTCCTTCCTACGGCGCTCGTCCTGGGCGCGATCTCGATTGTTGGGTCCACCTGGTTGGCTTTGCTGGATCAGTTCACCTCATTCCTGGTCCTCATCGGGTCGCTGTTCATCCCGGTGTTTGCGGTGATGCTGGTGGATTACTACATTGTCCGCAAGCGCCACTACAACAAGGACATCCTGCGTGGCACCGGCGGAGACTACTGGTACTTCAAGGGCGTCAATATTGCCGCAGTAGCCGTCTGGATCATCGGCGCTGGCGCGTCCTTGATACTGACCTATTCGGTGCCGAGCCCGATCGGCGCAACCATTCCCACCTTCATCATTTCGGCCGGGCTGTATCTGGGGTGGGCCATCGTGGCCAAGCGGATTGTGTCAGGGACCCCGACACACTCGCACCTCAGCGACTCCGAGTCACCAGCGAACGCGGATTCTGGACGTCGTGCGGCTCGTTGATCTTTCGCATCCCATTGTCAGTGGGATGCAGGTCTTTCCCGGTGACCCGGAGGTGACGATCACGGTGGCGGCCGAGATCGCCGCCGATGGGTTTCAGGTGGCCGAGGTGCATGCGGGTACCCACACCGGAACCCACCTGGACGCGCCGCTGCACACGGTGCCCGGCGGTGCGTCGGTGGATCAGATCGACCTCAGCCGGTTGGTGGGCGTGGCCCGCATTGTTCGGCTTCCGGTGGTCGATGCAGGTCACGTGTTTGTCTGGTCCGACGTCGAGGCGCAGCTTGGAGATCTGGACGCCGTCGCGATGGTGCTGTTCCATACCGGCTGGTCGCAGCACTTCGGCACCGAACAGTACCTGCGGCATCCAGCGTTCGACGCCGACATCGCGCGTGGCTTGTTGGATCGCGGAGTTTCGGTGGTCGGCGTCGATACCCTCAACCCGGATCCCACCGACCTGTCCGGAGCTGAGGTGGATCTCCCGTTCCACAGTGAACTGCTGGGTGCAGACGGTGTGATCGTTGAAAACCTGACCAACCTTGGTTCGGTCGACTGGGCCGACCCGTGGGTCTCGGTACTGCCGCTGCCGTTAACCGGAATGGACGGGTCACCCGTTCGTGCTGTCGCGATGCAGCAGAGCACCCCCGCCGGGTAGTGGGATCCGGCGGCTCCGGCCTTCTTTGACCCACCATTTTTCACCTCTGAGCGGGTTCGAATCCCTTGGCAACAGTCTTCTGTCGAAGCCTTGGGCTAAGGGGCCCGTCGGGCTTCGGGGCGGGCCACAGACAACTGAATGCCGACAATCTGAACACGATTTTGGGCCCCGAAAAATCTTTGAAATTCTTTTTGAGCACCCTTGATCTGGGCCTTATTTTGTCAGTGGCGGGTGATCGAATAGGGGTATGGAAAGCAGCGAAGCTTCTTCTACCGGACCGGAGATTCCTCCCGGATCTGGCGCGGATTCCGCTTCTAATAATGGGACTCCGGAAACCTCTGCGGTGGCTTCCACTGGGTTCGGTCCGGCTGGTCCGTTGGGTGTCGAGTCGGTGTGGACAGCCCCTGTCGTTGAGCCTCCGGCGCCCACGACCGACACTGACCCAGCCGAAGCTGATCTAAACGATGCAGATTCTCCAAAGTCCGATTCAACGGGGTCGGATTCAACAGAACCTGAGCGAGAATCGACGGATTCGGATTCGGCGTGGTTGTTCTCGGAGGCGTGGGCTTCTTATCATTTCGGGGATGACCCGGATGTGCGGGTGCGTTCCAGTAGTGAACCTCCCGCACTGTCGGGGCAGCTGCGGATGGCGGCGGTGGGCGGTTTGGACG